>DATAUH010000128.1:0-9980 GCA_036268375.1 Bryobacteraceae bacterium
GATTCAGCGAAGCGCAGGTGTTGGGTGGAGGCTCGGGTGCGCTGATTGTTGAGGGCATCGAGGGGCTTCGGCCCGAACTTGCCGGGTTGCCGGAGCGCGTGCTGGTGCTCCGCGATCAGAAGATTCCAGGCAAGAACGAAGACGAAGCGGACATCGGCAGCCATGAGCCTTCGAAGGACCTTTCCATCAACTTCGTTGGCATCATGTATCCGGAGAACCGGCCGGCGGCGCTGGTTGCGCGGCCGAATCAGCGGGAGTTCTGGCGCGTTTTGAATGCCGCGGCCGATACTTACTTCGACTTACAACTACGCACAGGGCCTTCGTTAAAGGAGGCGCGGACGCCGTCGGTGTTGGAGTTGGTTGCGCTTGACGGCGCGCCGGTTGGGAATCGGGGTGATGCGAAGCGCGCGCATGTGCTTCTGGCTCCAGGGGCGCGCGCGGAGTTCCTTGTCACAACGCCACCCGAGGGCGTCTTCGCGCAATTCGTGACTCTGGGGTACGACACCGGCCCGAACGGCGAAATTACACCGGAGCGCGTACTTTCGAATCTCTTCAGCACTCACGATGCGCCGGTTTTGGCGACCCGTTTGAGTGGCTCGGGTCCGCCGCTTCCTGCTTCGCAGACGAGTTTAGCCGCTCTGAAGCCTGTTCGCACGCGCAGGCTATATTTTTCAGAAGAACGGGTGAACCCGACTGACCCTACCAGCCCGATCACTTACTTTTTGACGGTGGAGGGGAAAACGCCAAAGGCTTTTGACATGAATTTCCAGCGGCCGGACGTGATTGCGCGGCAAGGAACAGTGGAAGATTGGATTGTCCAGAATCGCGCGGCCGAAGCCCACGCTTTCCACATTCACCAGGTACATTTTCAAGTACTGGAACGTGATGGGAAGACTGTCGACGATCCCACATTGCGAGATACGATCGATTTGCCTTATTGGGACGGCAAAAGCAGAAGTTATCCTAGCGTCAAGCTGCGCATAGACTTCCGCGGTTCGAATGTTGTAGGAACATTTTTGTATCATTGCCACATTTTGGAGCACGAGGATGGCGGAATGATGGGCGCCATCCGGGTGTTACCGGCGGCTCCGAAGAAATAATACAGCTCTGTAACTCACGCACCCGAATTTCCTCGCACGGTTGTCATTCTTCTTTAACAAAAACTGTATATCTTGGAACACGAACCCTGCATTTACCTTAAAAGCACCGTCTTTTAAACGGAGGCCTATGACTTTGCGCAATTGCGCTGTGCGAATTGCCGTCACTTTGGGCGGATTACTGGCCGCCAGCGGATCACTCTCAGCATTTCAAGCACAAACTTCAGGATTTCCCACACCGATCAAGTATGTGGTGGTGATCTTTGACGAGAATAACTCGTTCGATCATTACTTCGGGACCTATCCCCACGCGGCAAACCCGCAAGGCCAGCCGGCATTCGAAGCCGCGGCGGGAACGCCGGCGATTAACGGCTTGAGCGGCGGGTTGATGACGCTCAATCCGAACGGTGTGCAGCCCTTCCGCCTGGACCGTACGCAAAACGTTACGTGCGATAACGACAATCACTATCTGGACGAGCAGAAAGCGACTAATGGAGGCCTGTTGAACAAATATGCAGCGATTACCAGCGCTGCAGGTAGCGGATGCACACCCAACTTATCCATGGGTTACTACGATGGCAATACGCTAACCGCGTTGTGGAACTATGCGCAGCGGTTTGCGATGGGCGATAACTTCTTCGCCACCACTTTTGGAACTACCGTGATGGGCCATCTCAATTTGGTATCCGGGCAGACGCACCAAAACACCACGCAAACGATCGCCGGAAAGGTGGTCAACGGATCGGTGATCGCTAACCTGGACGCGGTTGGCGAGGATTGCGTCGACACTTCCACAACCGTTCAGATGACCGGCAAAAACATTGGCGACCTGCTGAACACGAAGGGCGTAACCTGGGGCTGGTTTTATGGAGACTGGACTCCGGTAACCACGGTAAATGGCAAAGCGCAGTGCACCAGTATCTATGATGACCATTACGCGCCGTTCCAGTATTACGCTTCAACGGTGAATCCGCACCATCTACCGCCCACGAGTGTTGCGATGATCGGTCAGACGGACCAGGCGAATCATCAATATGCGCTCACGGATTTCTGGAATGCCGCGAAAGTAGGCACGATTCCGAGCGTAACGTTCCTGAAGCCCTCCGCGACGGAGACCGGGCACCCCTCCACGTCCGATCCACTCTCCGAACAGGCGTTTTTAGTGAACACCATCAATCAACTGCAGCAGTTGCCGCAGTGGAAAGAGATGGCGGTCTTCATCACTTACGACGATTCGGACGGCTGGTACGACCATGTGATGCCGCCGGTAGTGAATCAATCCAATGATTCCGCTAACGACGGTCTGCTTGGGGCCGGCATGTGTGGAACGCCGCAGTCGGGCGCATATCTGGACCGGTGCGGTTACGGTCCACGTCTGCCGTTCCTGGTGATCTCTCCGTATGCCAAGCAGAACTTTGTTGACCACAGCCTGATGGACCAGACGTCGATCCTTCGTTTCATCGAAGATAACTGGTCATTGGGCCGGATTGGCGATCAATCTTTCGATGAGATTGCCGGCTCCGTGCTTGGCTCATTCGATTTCAGCAAAGCTCACGGCAAGCCGCTGACCCTCGACCCCGGCAGTGGCGAGCTGGTAAGAAAATAGCTACAACTTACAACTCAGTAGCATTCAATCGTAATCAAGGAAAATACATGCGCGCCTTCACTTCGCTTTTGTTAGTAGAGTTACTGGCGTTTGGATTGTTCGTGACGCCCAGGCCGGCCCGTGCACAAAGCAACGGACCTACGACGCCCATACAACACCTGGTCGTGATCTTCCAGGAAAACGTCTCGTTTGATCACTACTTCGGCACTTATCCGTTCGCTGCGAATCCGTCGGGCGAGCCCCAATTCAACGCCGCCGCGGACACGCCGACGGTCAACGGGCTGACTAACGGCCTGATGGCGCGCAATCCGAATATGGTGAATGCGACGAACGGAACGGGCAGCACGAATCCGTTCCGTCTGGACCGTTCGCAAGCCGCTACGGCCGATCAGAACCATAATTATGGTCCCGAGCAGGCTGCGTTTCACAGCGGTTTGATGGATCTGTTTCCGAAGAACGTCGGCGTCGCGGGCGCGCCTCCGGTCGCAAAGCTGAATGAAACCATCACCGGAACCACGGGTTTGACGATGGGTTACTACGACGGGAACACGATTACGGCTCTCTGGAATTACGCGCAGCGTTTTGCGATGAACGATAACTCGTACGACACTAACTTCGGGCCGTCGACACCGGGCGCTTTAAACCTGGTCTCCGGCCAGACGAACGGCGTGATCGGCAACGTGAACGGCACGGGCGCGATCGTGAGCGATAACAACGGCGGCTTCACGGCGATCGGCGACGCGGACCCGGTGGGCGACGTTTGCTCCACAACAACGGGTGAAGCCTACCTTCTTTCCGGGGCCAACGTTGGCGACCTGCTCAACACTGCCGGCGTAAGCTGGGGTTTCTTCACGCAGGGCTTCGATCTAACGGTAACCAACGGAAACGGCACGACCGGTTGCGGTCGCACCACGACCTCCGCAGTTACGAATACAAACAAGGCGGACTATATTCCGCACCACGAGCCGTTCCAGTATTACAAATCGACCGCCAACCCGACGCATGCGCGTCCGATCTCGAAGACCGCGATCGGCACTGCCGCCGATAAGGCTGCGAACCATCAGTATGACGTACACGATTTCTACGATGCGATTCTGGCGGGCAATTATCCGGCGGTGAGTTTCCTGAAGGCGCCCGGTTATCAGGATGGTCACGCGGGCTATTCCGATCCGCTGGATGAGCAGACGTTCATCGTGAACGTCGTCAACTTCCTGCAGCAGAATGCGGATTGGGAACACACCGCGGTTGTGATTGCATATGACGATTCCGACGGCTGGTACGATCACCAGATGAGCCCGATCGTCAATCAGTCGGCGACGGCGGCGGATGAGTTGAACGGCGCTGGCGCATGCGGAACAGGCACGACGGCGCTTCCTGGTGTTAACGCTCCGAATGCGCAGGGCCGGTGTGGATACGGTCCGCGCCTGCCACTGCTGGTGATCTCGCCATGGGCAAGGCAGAATTTCGTCGACCACACGGTGACCGATCAGACTTCGATCATTCGTTTCGTCGAAGATAACTGGCTCAACGGGCAACGCATCGCCAACGGGTCCTTCGACGTGATTGCGAATTCGATAGCGAACATGTTCGATTTCGAATCGAAGTCGAAGAAGAAGATGTTGATCTTGGATCCGAATAGTGGAATGGTGGTGAAGGAGTAGGCAGGGTTGCGCTTGTTTCGGGAGTTAGGAGTTGGCAGTTAGGAGCTAGGAGTTAGCAGCTAGGAGTTAGGAGTTAGGAGCTAGCGGTTAGCGGTTAGGAGCTGTTTACGATTTGAGGCGTAAGAATCTAAAGTGAACGATTCCTGTCGCGGTGGGAGCGGGCAAGCTGCTCGCTTGCCTATGCTCCCATTGCGGATATCCCGCAGAGTTTTCCTTCAGTCCAGCCTGGCGTTTTCAGGGGTGGGCGCCGCATCTGCGCAGCAGGGCATCGTTCCGATGCTTGACCCGAATTCGCTGGCGAAGTTTGTGGACCCGCTTCCTTTGCCTGCTCTGGCAAAGAGGAACGGTGTGCGTGCGGATCCTGTAAACAAAGGGCGGCAGATTCCGTTCTATCGAATTGCGATGCGGCAGGCGGAGGTGAAATTGCATCGCGATCTGCCGGGAACGCGTTTGTGGACTTACGATGGAACGTCGCCTGGGCCAACGATTGAAACGCGCAGCGGTGAGCCGATTCTGGTCGAGTGGGTCAATCAACTTCCTGAGAAACATTTTCTGCCCATCGATCATACGCTACACGGCGCGGAGGCCGATAAGCCGGAGGTGCGCGCCATAGTTCACTTACACGGCGGCAGAACGCCCGCGGATAGTGATGGTTATCCGGAGGAGTGGTATCTGCCGGGTAAGTCGGCGACGTGTTACTACCCCAATGGTCAGGAGCCGGCAGCGCTGTGGTACCACGATCATGCGATGGGTATCACGCGGCTGAATACATATGCCGGTCTGTTCGGCCTTTACATGGTCCGGGATCGAGTAGAAGACGAGTTAAACCTGCCGAAGGGCCGCTACGAAATCCCGCTGGTCTTGGGCGACAGGCTGCTGCGTCGCGATGGGCAACTGCATTATCCGGTATCCGGAAAGCCCGATGCGCCGTGGGTTTCCGAGATTGTCGCTAACGCGATGCTGGTGAACGGAAAGTTGTCGCCGTATCTGGAAGTGGAGCCGCGGAAATATCGCTTCCGGTTATTGAACGCGTCTAACTCGCGGTTCTATCATCTATCACTTTCGAATGGCAAGAAGTTTCAGATGATCGGAACGGATCAAGGATTGCTTCCCGCGCCGCTCCCGATGGACAGCTTCGTAATTTCGCCGGGCGAACGTTTCGATTTCGTGGTCGACTTCAAGGATCACGCCGGGGCGGACATTATTCTCAATAACGATGCTTTCGTGATGATGCAGTTGCGTGTTTCGAAGGGTAAGGTGAACGACGATAGCGCACTGCCCACCGCATTGCGCGCCGTCCCGAAGACCGCGGAATCGGAGGCGGTCCGGACCCGCAACATGTTCATTGCGGAGCATACGAATAAGGGCGGCGAAAGCATGATGATGCTGCTCAATGGACAGCATTGGGACATGCCGGTGACGGAGCGCGTCACGCTCAATTCCGTCGAGATCTGGACGATCATCAATCCGACGGACGATTCACATCCGATTCACCTGCACATGGTGCGGATGCAGATTGTGGATCGGCGTCCTTACGATCCGGAAACGACGCAGATGACCGGCAAGTTCAAATTTACCGGGCCGGCGGTTCCTCCGGAGCCGTACGAAGCGGGCTGGAAGGATACGATTCGCGCACACGGCAACATGATGACGCGATTTATCGTGCGCTTCGAAGGCTTCGTGGGCCGGTATGTGTGGCACTGCCACTTACTGGAGCATGAAGACAACGAAATGATGCGGCCTTACGATGTTATCGCCGCGACGGAATAAGTAGCGGCTCACCACGCTTTCCCGGGGCGAATGTCGGGAAGTCCGGCAGTTCCGAATGCGGAGGAGCCGGTGGGCGTGCCTGTTCCTGGCGCACCGGTCGAATTGGGCACGCCGCCTGGACCAGGAGTTGCGCCTCCGGGCGCGCCCAGAGATGTGGCGAAGACTCCAGTGCGGGCGCCTGGGTTGTTTGCGCCTATGCCTGCGCCTATACCTGCGCCTACGGCTGCGCCTGAACTAGACGTGGCCCCCGCGCCGCCGAACGCGCCGGATGTCATGTTGGAAACCGACGTGCCGTTTTGATTCAAGACGCCGGGTCCGGTGGAGTTGTTGCCGCTGGCTAGTTGAGAGACGGGTACGCCGCCCGGCGCGCTCGCCGTATTGGGATTAGGCGGCGCGGCAAACTTGGCGGGATCGTAGATGAATTCCCATTCTTTGTAGTTGGTCTGATCGGTGTAGACCATGATGGAGTCGGCTTCAGCCTTGCTCGCAACGCCGGCGATACCGTTGCCCATCATGCCGGCCTGTGCCGCGCCGGCTTGCGGCAGGCCGGCCATGCCGCCGGGGCGCGGCTGCGTGAGCAATCCCTGAATGAGGCTGGCGGCAGCGGCTTGAGCTTGCGGGCTGATGTTCATGCCGTTCTGCGGAGTTCCGGCAGCGCCCGGGGCGCCTGCAGCGGCGAAAATACCTCCGCCGCCATTTTGCTGCCCGAAGATTCCGGTAGCTCCGGGCGCTCCATTAAAGCCACCGGAGAGATTTCCGGGAAGCGCGCCAGGAACGTTGTTCTGCACGGGTGGGCCGCCGCCAACCGCGGCGATACCATTGCCGAGCCCGTAATCGACAGGCGGAGCGGAACTTCCGGTTGCGCCGGTGGATCCGGAGGCGCCTGGGCGCACAACGGGGATGCCTAGAAATCCTGCGATGCTGGCGGGTCCGGTCATACCGTTGGGTCCGCCGGCAACACCGATCGGAGCGGTGGCGCCAGTCGGAGCCGTTACGCCGGGCGCCCCAGGAAATGGCGGCAGAGCGCCTGGCAATGGGGCGCCGCCACCGTTGGGAAGCGGCTGACCGTCGGGACCGAGTTGCGTGCCGCCCTCACTAACGCGGCGTCGATTGACTGCGTTCACGCCGGGTTGGCCGGTAGCGTCGAGACCAGCAAGACCGGCGACCTCCATCACGCTGCCGTTTTTTGAGAGATGGTCCTGCTGGTCATCCTTCTTTTTGTTGGTGAGGGAATCGGTCAAGATGCCATTGGCGATGTGGATGATGCGCCAATCGTCTTTACCAGTCATAGGATCGAGATAGCGCTTGCGCAGAGAGCGATGGTTGTTGAAGTTTTCGAGCTCTTCGATGGAGGCTGGCCAGCGGGTGTTTTTGTTGGTGCGCAGGAAGAGTCCGATGGCGCGTTTGTACTGTTCACCGCGCTCCATCAGCATTTGCTCTTTGGCGCGCTGCGCCTGAAACGCGACCCGCGGAAGTTCACTGTAGAGGTTGATCGCGATGATGGCCGCGATGAGCAACAGCAGCAGCAGCGCGTAGCCGGACTCTTGGGGACGTGTTGCGGGACGGTTCATTCTCCTGCTCCAGGCTGCGCGTCCTCGGCGAGCGGCAGCGTCTGTTCGTGCTTGTACTGCACGTCCTCGACTACGGCTGAATTGACGCCGATGCGTACCAGCTTGTAGCGGCCCTTGAAGGTGGCGCCCTCGGCCTCGATGAGGATGTCGTCGCCATCCATGAAGAAGGCGGTCTTGAGTCCATCGGGACGCGTGGTGCAGATGCCGTAATACTTGAGATTAATGGGCGGCGGTGGTGGCGGCTGCGGAGGACCGGCGGGCTTGGGCGGCGGGGTATAGCGTGGAGGTCCGATGGGCGCCCACGGCTTCACGGCGATTACGGGCTCCGCGCCGGCGAGTTTCACGGGTTCGGCCTTGCCGAAGGTGAAGAGGTCGCGGCTGCCGGCGGCTGGAACGTCGTTGAGCTTCGCGAGCAGGTCGAGCCGCAGAGTTGGATCGGCGGGCAGCGGCTCCGCGTTTCGCTCCGCGCTTTTGTGGTGGAGCGCGGGGAGGAATTCGTCGGAGCGTTTGCGCGTCCGAGAGGAGGAGAGCTCTTCGGGTTGCGCGGAGCCGGCCGGGGCTTGCGCCACGCGCGTGGCGGCAGGCGTCGGCGTGCTCGGCGAATCGAAGTAGTTGTAATACAGCAGGCCTGCGAGGACAACGCCTAGAATTCCGAGCGCGATTACGCCCTTTCGATTTTCGGTTCCGGGTTTCACGGCGTGCCCTCCGAACCGTTGATGAATGTATCGATCTTCAACTGCAAACTGAGAGCGCCACCGTTTTGCGGCGCGGAGGTGCTGAGCGACTCGATGATTAGAAAGTTCGGCGACTTATCCACCAGGTTGATGAACTTCGCGAGGCTGGCGTAGGAGCCTTCCTCACCTTCAGTGACCGTGACCATCCTGAAGGTGTCGCTGCCTTCGATGTCCTGGTAGTTGTATGACACCGGCAACTGCTTCACGCCGGCCTGAGTGGCGATGCGATCGAGCTCTTTCAACATGGTGGAAGAACCGATGCGCGCATCGGCGACATACTTAGCGAGGAATTGATCCCTGTCGCGACGGGAATGCTGCATTTTTTCAACCAGCATCTTGCTGGCTGCAATGTGCTGGCGCATCGAGGTGAGCTGCTGCTGGAGCGCCGCTTCTTCACGCGTCAGATCGTCGGCGCCGCCCCCAAACGGTTTGAACGCGATGATCGCGGCGACGATGTTCGCCAGGAGGAGCGCGCCGATGACGCCGCGCAACAACACGCGGGGCTCACGCCATTGGTTCGACAGGCTCGACAGGTTAAAGTTTTTGCGCATAGTTTACCGTCAAGCGAAAGCGAAAGAGCGGCTCCGCCTGTGTTGGCGGATTCGTGCTGGCGGCCGTAACGGCTCCGAAAGCGGGCGAGTTTTCGAGCGCGCGAATGGCTTCGACGAGGGGCTCGCTCGTCTTTTCGCTACCTAAGGTCATTTCGAGTTTGACATGGTTGAGCGAATCGATGGAGGGATGGATCGAGACCACTTTTACGTTCGGCGGAAGCGTTTTTTCGAGATCGACCAGAAGCTTACTCCAACTGATGGCTTTGTGATAGATGAGCGTGTTGAGCAGGGCGCTCCACTCCAAAACGGAAGCGTTCTGCGGCTGGCGCATGACTACGTCCAGGCGAGCCTGTTCCTGCGACGCCGAGTTTACCTGGCGGTGAAGGCGCTGGATGCTGTCGCGCAGGCCCGCGAGTTGAACGCTGTCCTGTTGGATGAATACGAAGAGGGCGAGCAGCGTTGCCACAAGCAGGGCAATTACGACCGTGGAGCCCGCGACCATAGCGCGATCGCGCCGGAAGGGTTGGCTGGCGAGATTGATGGAGTACTTCACTAATTGTTCCTCGCGATGGAGCGCAGGTACCCGAGCAGGCCGGCATTGTTTTCGCCGGGTGCGCCGAGGGGTGATCGCATGATTTCGACTGGGACGCCGAATTCGGCTTCAAAGCGACGAAGAGCTTCGTCGGTTTGGGAGCCGAAGCCGCAGAGAAGCAAATGCTCGGCGCGGCGGCCGAAGTTGTCTTCGACGTAAACGAGCGTGGGCGCGAGTACGGCCGAGATATCGTCGAGTTGGGATGACGGAATTTCCACGCAGCGGACGAGCTTGAGGGTCGCGCGCTCGCGCAGCAGCACCGTGAGCACGCGGCCGGTGAGTTTCGCGAGCACCGAAAGTCCGGCTTCGGGCGCAAGCTCCAGCGCGGCCAGGCAGGAAGCGGTGACCAGGCCCGGATTCATTCCGGCGGCGCGAAAGGGCGCTTCATAACGGCTGAC
>DATAUH010000129.1:0-14519 GCA_036268375.1 Bryobacteraceae bacterium
CACACTGCTTTTTTGCGTCGTTCCGGCGTTCTTCATCAACGCCAATTCCTTCGAGCCCGACGTCCCGTTTCTCGCCTTCTGGATGGCCTCCATCGCGCTCTTCGCCTCCAAGCGGTACGCCTGGAGCTTCGTCGCGATGGCGCTTGCCTCGCTCGAAGCGTACCAGGCCGTATTTCTCACGCCAATCCTTCTCGCCTACTTGGCCATCTACATCGCGCAGTGGCGCCGCCCTGGGCTGCCCGCTGGACGCGCTTGGCGAAAACCTCTGCCATTGCTCGCGCTGGCGCCGATTCTTGTGCTGCTCGCCGTGCAACTCTTCGAGCGCTTCTCCACCGGCGCCGTCCCCGCTGCGGTTCTCAGCTCTTATTTCACGCACTACGGCTTTCAAGCCCTCGCGCACAAGCTTAGCAGCGCACTCGCGCTCACCATTCACCTCTGCTTCATCGTCTGTCCCATTCTGATTCCCGGCGCGGCGCTGCTTGCGTGGCGCGATCGCCGCAATCCCGATACGCGATTTCTGCTCGCGTGGATCGGCCTGTTCTTCGTAGGCGCCGTTATCGTTTTCTTTTCCGGTTCGGCGCGTTATCTCCTGCCCATCGCCGCGCCCGTTGCGATCCTCGCATCGCGGCAAAGTCCCCGCTGGCTCGCTGCAGGTTTTACCATCCAACTGCTCATCGCAGCCGCGCTCACTTTTGAAAACTACGATCACTGGGACGCCTATCGCTCTCTCGCGCCCACAATCATGCGTCTCTCCAACGGCCACCGCGTTTGGGTGAACGGCGAATGGGGCTTCCGTTATTACCTGGAACAAGCGGGAGCGCTTCCGCTTACCAAAGCCCAAAAGCTCCGCCCAGGCGACCTCGTGGCTGCGAGCGCTCTCGGCCAATCTGTCTCCGTTACCGACCCGGCCACCTCAATTCTTCAGGTCGATGTGCGCAGCGCCGTCCCTGTTCGCATCCTCGGCCTTACTGGCCACTCCGGTTTTTCGGACGCCTCCGCCGGATACTGGCCCTTTGGCATCTCGAACGGCCCCATCGACCGCGTCACCGCCTCCACCGTAGGCGAGCGTCACATCACACTTGAGATGCTGCCCACAGACGCTCCGGAAGCACGCGAACAGATCATCAACGGCATCTACCCCGACCGTTGGATGACCGGCGACGCGATCGTCGCCCTGAAATCGCCCGCCGGGCCTCGCAAGCTCCGCCTGTCCTTTTACATTCCGAACGCCACGCCCGCCCGCACCGTCACGCTCAAGCTCGATGGCGCGCCCGTCGCCACGCAAACCTTCTCCGATCCCGGGGCCCACACCCTGGATTCCGCGCCCGTGCATCCTGATGCGCGCACCGCCACCATCGAAATCCTCATAACCCCCACCTTCCGCGCCCCCGGCGACCAGCGCGATCTCGGCGCCGTAGTGACATCCATAGGCTTCGTACCGTAGGATGGTTGTATATGGGATGCGGAAGCGGACAGAGCGGTTTTAACCAGATTTCGAACGCGATCAACCCCGACGCGCGCAAAGTCTTTTGCGTGAAGTTCCAACGCGAGATGGAGGGTCTCGACGAAGTGCCGTTCGAAGGACATCCCCTAGGACAGAAAATCTACGAGAACGTGTCCAAGGAAGCCTGGAAGATGTGGGTGGAGCACATGAAGATGCTCATGAACGAATACCGCCTCAATCTCGGCACAGCGGAAGCTCAGGAATTCCTGATCCAGCAAATGGACAGTTACTTTTTCGGTGAAGGCGCCGCGCTTCCGCCCGACTTCGTGCCTCCCAAGGCCAAAGGCTAAACCAACCGGGCCCAGCCCTACTTCCTCTTCTGCGAGAACGAAAACTTCGTCTCTGCGTCCTTGGGCACATCCGCCATCAGTGCGCCGCTCCGCTTAGCTTTCGCGCTTTCTAGCTCGGCCTTCAATCCCGCCGGCGCCGCTAGCGTCAGCCCAAGTTGAGTAGATTGCCCCCGGCAGACTTCCGAGGCATTCGGCAGCCCGATCCGCACCGCCGCGTTTCCTGCTTCATATCCGTAAAATGCGAATCGCGATGCGATGTCCTCGGGGAACGCGTACTCGCAGTCCTTTACCTTTGCCGTTTTATCCTGCAGCGTGTCGATCAAATCCGCCCACGTCTTCGGCTTGGCGTCCTCGCCGAGCGCCTTCGTCACCACGCCGTCCGTTGAAAGCGCCTTATACACTGCGCCCTCCGGAAAAATCGCAGTGAGCGACGCGTCTGACTTTTTCGCGCCTCTCAAATCGGTTGCCCTAAACCGCGTTACCGCCGTCGGGTGCGCCCCGCCGCAATCGCAAAATACGCCCTCTTCCACGCTCAGGTACGGACCCACCGCCGAAAGCAGCCGGTAGGTGAACTGCGCTTCCATCGCGATACCGTTCGATTTACGCACCATATCCGCCCACGCCGCCTTGGCCGCCGCGGCTGCGTCGTACACGGTGCGCTCACCTTGCGTCACCTTCAGATTCGACGCTGTCCACTGAATCGAGTACTCGCCGCTCTTACCGCTCCACAGGTTTCGCGCCGCGCCCGCCTCCTGCGCCCCGAGGCACCCCACCCCGGCCGCGAAACACGCCCAGGCGGCGATCCCGCGGCAACCAAGTCTCCTCATGGATGCGTACCCGCTGTGCGATGACGCGTCAGCCGCGCATACGCATTCGCCATGTTTGTATCGTAGTTGTTCGCCGCGTACCCTGGCCCGTTATAGCCGGCGGCGAACGCTGCCCAGTTGTGGCTCCGCAACGCCGCAGCAAGGCCAAACTGCTGGATATACCGCACGAACGCCAGCAAATGGTTCGCCTCGCTTGCAAACATATCGCGCGCGAACTGCAGCGCCGACGTCCAACCTAAGCGCTGCCAGTGTTCACCCATAACTTGGAATTTCCCCCACGATGTCGACTCAATCGCTTCGTCGATCATTCGGTCGCCCTTCCACTTCAGTAGCATCGCGTTGTACAACATCGAGTACTCGCGCACCTGCGTTCCATTGTGGTACGGATTCCCGGCCGCCAGCGAAGGCTGCGAGAGGTAAGGATGCGTGTGCGCATAGTGGCTGTGCGTCTTCGCCTGAAATCTGTGCAGTTCATAGCGGATAATCGGCCGCCCGTCGGCGCCGAACCCCGCCGCGGACGATTCCACCTGCGCCACGGCTCGAATCGCCGCAACGTCTACGTTCAGAGTGTTCGCCGCGCCATCGAAATCCGTCTGCGTCAGCGCCGGAGGACTTCCCCCAGCCGGCAGCGACTTCGTGAAATCTTCCGGCGTGTTCAGTGGAATCCTCTTCATCGTCACGCATTGCGTCACATACTCCGTGGCCCACTTCTTTGCATCTTCCGATGGAGCGGATGCAGTCTTTTCCCACTTCACCTTCCCATGCTCCACCACTTCGTACGCGAAGGTCATCGTGGGCATGCGCTCCAGCACCTTTCCCCCCATCGATGCCGCGCCAAGCTGTCCGAGCTGCCACGGCTTTAATCCCGCGCCGGCCAGCCCCGGAATATCGCTCGAAATCGCCGGCGGCGCTTCCGGCTCCTTGTCAAAAAGATCATCGACCTCGCCCCGTGCCGGAATCGCCAGCGCGCGGAACAGTTGTTTGTTCTCGACTTCGCTGAGCGATTGAAACGCCACCCGTGGCACCCCCTGTATCAGCCAACGCAAATACTGTTTTGCATTCTCACTCATCTCTGGAGCGTCCATATGCTTCTCCCGTTAGTTCCCTGGCAGCAGTATAAATGCAGCTCCGCTCTGTGACCCAAGATTGCCGGCGAAAGCGGTACTAGCACCGTTTCGGGACGTAATCCGCGATACAAACTAATGCGCCGGCAGCGTGTCGAGGGCCGTGGCGATTTCAAATCGTAACTTAGCGTGGGCTGCGCGCAGCGCCGTTTCCACCGCGTCCGGCGCAGCGCCGCGCGCAAAAATAAACCCCAGGTAACTTGCGCCTTCGGGCAGCGGGATCAATTGTTGACCCGCCTTCGCCGTGATGATCACATCCTCCACGCCGCGCACGCCCTCTGCCTCCGCCACTCCCAGCGCCGAATGAAACACGCCGCCCTTCGGTATCGGGATCATCATCACGCCCGCGGCGCCCTCTTCCAATCGCAGCCTCGACACGTCTTCGCCCAAGGCGTGCCGCAGGATCGCTTCCTCCAGCGGAACACCCCCGGTCAGCCGCACCGTCTTCGCGCACAGCCCGCCGATCGGTCGCGCATGCGCCTCCAGGATCCACGCGCCTTCCGTGTTGTATCGCAACTCCGCATGAATCGGCCCGTCCGACAAGCCAAGTGCGCGTATCGCCTGCGCCGTCGTCTCGATCAACGCGCGTTGCACCGCAGCAGGCTCGCGCGACGGCGTCACGTAAATCGATTCTTCGAAGAATGGACCTTCGAGCGGGTCCGGTTTATCAAATATCGCGATCGGCTGAAACTCGCCGTTGGCTGCCAACCCCTCTATCGCGAATTCACGCCCCGGAATGTAGCTTTCCACCTGCAATTCGCCCTCGCCCATCTTGCGAATCCGCGCAAATGCACGCAGAAACTCAGCTTCATCGTTCGCGCGAATCACGCCCCGGCTCGCAGAGAGCCCCAGCGGCTTCAGTACGCATGGAAAAGTTGTGCGCGCGGCCATTTCCTCTGCATCGCTGTTCATATTCGACCGGAAAAACGACGGCACGCGCATGCCGGCATCACGCAGCGCCTCTCGCGATAGAAATTTGTTCGCACATGCGCGCGCGGCCTCTGCGGAATGAAACCGCAGCCCCAAAATCTCCGCCGCCTGTGCCGCCAACATCGCCGGCTTATCGCCAACCGCAGCGACGCCATCAAATTTCAGCCCTCGCAGGGCATCCAGCG
The DNA here is from genome assembly GCA_036268375.1 of Bryobacteraceae bacterium. Lineage (GTDB taxonomy): Bacteria > Acidobacteriota > Terriglobia > Bryobacterales > Bryobacteraceae > PALSA-243. Next base: position 4,861 of record DATAUH010000129.1, read on the forward strand.
ACTCCGTTCCGCCATCAAACTTCACCGCCACTGCGCGATCGCCCCATGGATCCTCCATCACATGGCATCTGTCCGTCGCTAGCGTCAGTTCCACTCCCAGCCTGCGCGCCGCCTCCGCAAAAACGCGAATCTGATACCCGGTCGTGGAAGCAAACAGGAGCAATCGCTGTGACACTAATTTCATTCTGCCTCAGCGCTGCAACCAAACGCCGCGCGCTATTATCTTGTTTCTGTGAAAGCACTCGTCAAAAGCATGAGCGAACCCGGTCTTTGGCTGGAAGAGATCCCCAAGCCTCAAATCGGCATCAACGACGTCCTCATTCAGGTTCTTCGAACGGGAATTTGCGGCACCGACGTGCACATTTATAAGTGGGACGATTGGGCGCAGCGCACCATCCCCGTACCCATGGCCATCGGTCACGAGTTCGTCGGACGCATCGTCGAAGCGGGTTCCAACGTCAACGACTTTTTCCCCGGTGATATCGTCAGCGGCGAAGGCCACGTCGTCTGCGGGCGCTGCCGCAACTGCCTCGCGGGACGCCGTCACCTCTGCGCGCATACTCTCGGCGTGGGCGTCAACCGTCCCGGAGCTTTTGCCGAATACATCGCGCTTCCGATGACCAACATCTGGCGCCATCACGAAGGCGTCGATCTCGATGTCGCCGCCATCTTCGACCCCTTCGGCAATGCCGTACACACCGCGCTCTCATTTCCCGTGCTTGGGGAAGATGTCCTGATCACCGGCGCCGGTCCCATCGGCATCATGGCTGCCGCCGTCGCTCGGCACGCTGCCGCGCGCTTCACCGTCATCACGGACGTCAATCCCTACCGATTGGATCTCGCGCGCAAAATGAACGTCACTCGCGCCGTAGACGTGCGTGAAACCAAGCTCCCTGACGTGCAACGCGAACTCGGCATGACCGAAGGCTTCGATGTCGGCCTTGAAATGTCCGGCAACCCCGCCGCCTTTCGCGACATGATCGCCAACATGAGTCACGGCGCCAAAATCGCCATGCTCGGCATCCCCGCCGGTGAAATGAACATCGATTGGCGCGCCGTAGTCTTCAACATGCTCACCATCAAAGGCATCTACGGCCGGGAAATGTATGAGACCTGGTACAAGATGAGCGTCATGCTACAGTCTGGCCTCGACATCAGCCCCGTCATCACGCACCGCTATCACTACACCGACTTCGAAAAGGGATTTGCAGCCATGTCTTCGGGGAATTCCGGCAAAGTCATTCTGAACTGGGAGTAGCATCAAAAGCGGCGGGTCCATTCAACGGATCCGCCGACTCACTCACGCGCGGGCTTCTTCGTTCGCGAGTTCGTAGTGCTTCAAAATTCCGGCCCACAGCCCCTTCGCTTTCAGAACCAACTCCACCACCTCGCGCACCGCTCCCGAGCCCCCAACGGCCGTGGTCACGTAATGCGCCTCGCCCTTCACCTCGGCGCGCGAATTTGCCACCGCGATTGCGAATCCCACGCGATGCATGATCACAATGTCCGTGAAATCGTCACCGATATAGGCCACCTCTTCCGGCGCGGTTTTCGCATCCGCCAGAATCTCCTCCAGTATCGGAATCTTCTCGATGTGGCCCTGATACACGTATGTCATCTTCACCTGTCGCGCGCGCTCCGCCGTCGCCGGAGAATTGCGCCCGCTGATTACCCCGGTCTTGATACCGTTCCAGCTCAGCCAGGTCAGCCCGATCCCATCCTGCGAATCGAAGCCCTTCGATTCCACCATCTGCCCATCCGGCCCCGGGACCTGGTACAGCTTGCCGTTCGTCATCACGCCATCCACGTCCATTAGCAACAGCTTGATCCGGGCCGCGCGTTCATCAATATTCATAGGGATTTGAGGGAGGGCTACAATCGAACTGTGCTCCAGCGGGTCGCCGAAGTCATCACCCGTTATAACATGTTCCCCCGTGGAGCTCGCGTTGGAGTTGCGGTCTCCGGAGGCGCCGATTCCGTCTGCCTTTTGTCCCTCCTTCACGAACTTTCACGCGACTGGGATCTAGCTCTGATCGTTCTCCATCTCGATCACAACCTGCGCGGCGAAGAATCGCGCGCCGACGCGCAATTTGTCGCCGATCTCGCCGCCTCGCTCGACTGGTCCGCCGTCGTACAGCGCGTCCAAATCGATTTAACCGGCAACCTCGAACAGACCGCCCGCGAAGCTCGCCTCGCCTTCTTCCGCGACGCCATCGCACAACACCAGCTCGCCGCTGTCGCCACCGGGCACACTCGCGACGACCAGGCGGAGACCGTGCTGTTCCGCTTTCTACGCGGCGCAGGCACCGCTGGACTGGCCGGAATCCGTCCCGCCACCTCGCAACGCATCGTGCGGCCACTTCTCGAAATCACGCGCGCCGAAATTGAAACCTACCTGCGCGACCGCGCCATTCCCTGGCGGGAAGATTCCACCAACGTTAGCGCCGCGTTCGCCCGCAATCGCATCCGCCGCGATCTCCTCCCGCAACTCTCGCGCGATTGGAATCCCGCCATTCGCGAAAGTCTGGTTCAGACCGCAGAATGGGCCCGCGCGGAAGAAGACTACTGGCAGTCCGAAGTCGTCCGTCTCGCCGGAAAAAATTTAACGGAATCTCCCGGGTCCGTCTTAATAGATGTGGAGGATCTGGTGAAATTGCCCCTGGCTGCCGCCCGCCGTCTCGTGCGCTATTCCATCGAGCGCATCAAAGGCGACCTCCGCAGCATCGATTTCGCCCACGTCGAAGCCATCTTGGCGATGGCCACTTCAACCGAGGGCCACGGACGCGTCCAGGCGCCCGGCATCGACGCCTTCCGTTCCTTTAACTGGCTGCGTTTTGCTCCTGTTGCGAGCGATGGCATCTCCGGCCGGAACTATCGTACTAGTGCTCCTATTCCCGGCGTTGCTCAAGCACTCGAAGCCGGGGTCGAAGTCTTTCTGGAAATGATTGAAAAATCGGCCGATTTTAATCTAGGTACTTGCGTATATAATGAGAGCATGGGTTGGTTGGACCGGGACCTCCTGTCCGATTCCTTGATCCTGCGGAATTGGAGGCCTGGTGATCAGTACCAGCCAATAAACCGTTCTCGCGCCGAAAAAATTAAAACGTTGTTTCAGGAATTTCGTATCCCCTTGTGGGAGCGCCGCCACTGGCCGGTTTTGCTGGATGGCGAATCGATTGTTTGGGCGCGGGGGTTTGGCGTAGCGGCGCAGTTTGCGAGTACGCCCCAAAGCCGCCGTTTGTTGCGAATACGAGAATCGGAAACGGACCGGCTGGCGTCTAGTAAGGTAGCGCCTGCTGTGGAGGGTGTGGAGGCTTCGTGAGTTCGAATTTGAAATCATTGTTATTTTGGGCCGTATTGCTGGTCTTGGCCGGCATGTTGATTGTCGTAGTCAAGTCCGGCACGGCGAAGAAGGAAAAGCCGATCTCGGTGACGGAGTTCGTCACTAATGTCCAGGAGAAGCAGGTTAAAGACGTCACAATAACCGGCTCCGACGTACACGGCGACTACGTCCAGAATCCGGCCGATTACCAGGGCTTCACAACCCAGATCCCGCCCAATTATCCCGAGATCTACACCATCCTCTACAACAACAAGGTGACGGTGAATTACAAGGGCGAAAGCTCTTCGGGTTGGGTCACAATTCTCGTCCAGGCCTCGCCTTTCATCGTAGTGATCGTTTTCTGGATCTTTATGCTCCGGCAGATGCAGAGCGGCGGCAACAAGGCGCTTAGTTTCGGCAAATCACGCGCCCGTCTGCACTCCACGCAGCAAAAGAAAGTTACTTTCAAGGACGTCGCGGGCGTCGAGGAAGCCAAAGAAGAGCTCCAGGAGATCATCGAATTCCTGCGTGAGCCACAGAAATTCCAAAAGCTCGGCGGCCGCATTCCCAAAGGCGTGCTCCTCATCGGCTCCCCTGGAACCGGTAAGACGCTCCTTGCGCGCGCCATCGCTGGTGAAGCCAGCGTGCCGTTCTTCTCCATCTCGGGTTCGGACTTCGTCGAGATGTTCGTCGGCGTCGGCGCCAGCCGCGTCCGCGACCTGTTTGAGCAGGGCAAAAAGAACGCTCCCTGCATCATCTTCATCGACGAAATCGACGCTGTCGGCCGCCATCGTGGCGCTGGACTCGGTGGTGGTCACGATGAGCGTGAACAAACGCTGAACCAGCTTCTCGTCGAAATGGACGGTTTCGAGTCCAACGAGGGCGTAATCCTCGTTGCCGCTACCAACCGTCCTGACGTGCTTGATCCCGCGCTGCTGCGTCCCGGCCGTTTTGATCGTCGCGTAGTGGTCGGCCGTCCCGATGTCCAGGGCCGCGAAGCCATCCTTCGTGTTCACACCAAAAAGGTTCCGCTGGGCGACAACGTTGATCTTTCCGTGCTTGCGCGTGGAACACCGGGCCTTTCGGGCGCCGATCTTGCCAATGTGGTTAACGAAGCTGCGCTGAACGCCGCGCGCCAGAACCGCAAGGTCGTCATGATGATCGATTTCGAAGTCGCCAAGGACAAAATCCTGATGGGCGCCGAACGCAAGTCGCTGGTAATGAGTGATGCCGAAAAGCGCAACACCGCGTATCACGAAGCTGGCCACGCGCTTGTCGCTGCGTTGCTTCCCGACGCCGATCCGCTCCACAAGGTGACCATCATCCCGCGCGGTATGGCCCTGGGCGTGACCATGCAGTTGCCGATCGATGATAAGCATTCCTACGACCGAGAGTATCTGCAGGCCCAACTTGCCATTCTGATGGCCGGCCGCATCGCCGAAGAGAAGTACATGCACCACATGACGACGGGCGCCGGCAACGACATCGAACGCGCCACGGACATGGCTCGTAAAATGGTCTGCGAGTGGGGCATGAGCGACCTCGGCCCCCTCAGCTTCGGCAAGAAGGAAGAACAGATCTTCCTCGGCCGCGAAATCGCTCAGCACCGCGACTACAGCGAAGAGACCGCGATTCGCATTGATGAGCAGGTTAAGAAGCTGGTTCAAGCCGGATACGACACTGCCGCCAGCGTCATCGAGCAGCACTCCGAGGCACTCGCGAAGATCGCCGAGACCCTTTTGATCCGCGAAATTCTCGACGGCAACGAAGTCATGCAGATTATCAAGGGCGGCGACCTCCCGCCCCAGTCCACCTCCGGCCTCAAGGACACTGCTGACCACACGCAGCAAGTGATCCGGCCCGAGAGTGGCCGCCGTCTGCCCGGTTTCAACGAGGGCGAGCGCCCGCAGCCGGCATAATGTCGGCCGGTTGCGTGCCCCGCTTCGGGGCTTACCTGTTCGATATTGACGGCACGCTGCTCGATTCTGCCCACGACATATGCGGCGCCATTCAGCAGACGCTCGAACCAACGGGTTGTGGTGAATTGCCGTTCGACTATCTGCGCGGCTTCATCGGTCTCCATCTGATCGATTGTTTTGCGGACGTACTGCCCCACTACACGCCGGAACAGATGGATGCACTGGTGCAAAATTACCGCGCCCATTATCCCGCGCGCGGTCACAAGCAAACTAGCATCTTTCCCGGCGTCGCCGAAGCGCTTGCCGTGTTGAACGCGCCCAAAACCACTGCCACAACCAAGGGCACCAACGGATCGCGCGCCATCCTGGAACAGTTTGGCCTGCTGCCTTATTTCAATCACGTCCAAGGCACCGACGGTTTCCCGTGCAAGCCCGCGCCCGACGTACTCTTCCGCGGCATCCAGGCTCTCGGAGCGAAGCCCGAAGACTGCCTCATGGTCGGCGACGCGCCGAGCGATATGATCGCCGGCAAGCGCGCCGGCGTCAAAACCTGCGCCGTGCGCTACGGCTACGGAAAACCCGAAGAACTCGCCGCTCTCGAGCCCGATTACTGGATCAGCGACCTCCGCGAGCTCCTCTAATCTCTCCCACCGCGCCCATCGTCGCGCGATCATGAAAGCAAGCCCATGTCGTCGCTTTTCGATGATGTTCCCTCGCCGCCTTCCCGCGAACCGCTCGAAGACGGCGCCGTTTTGTTGCGTGGCTTCGCATCCGATGCAGCCCCGCAACTGCTCGAAGATGTTTCACGCATCGCCGCCGCCGCCCCTTTCCGCCATCTGATGACCCCGGGCGGCCGCATCATGTCCGTTGGCATGACGAATTGCGGCCGCGTCGGCTGGGTCTCCGACCGTAAAGGCTATCGGTATGATCCTAACGATCCCGATACAGGAAGTCCCTGGCCCGCCATACCCGAATCTTTTCGCGATCTCGCGCTACGCGCCGCCAGCGAGGGCGGATTCGACGCCTACGATCCCGACGCCTGCCTCATCAACCGCTACGTCCCTGGCGCCAAACTCAGCCTCCATCAGGACCGCGACGAAAAAGACGCCTGGGCGCCCATCGTTTCCGTCTCCATCGGCATTCCCGCCGTCTTCATCTGGGGCGGCAAACATCGTGGCGACCCCACCCGCCGTATACGCCTCGAAAATGGCGATGTCGTTGTCTGGGGCGGCCCCGCGCGTTTCGCATACCATGGCATCGCGCCGCTCAAAGAAGCCGAGCACCCGCTCACCGGCGCCATCCGCATCAACCTGACATTCCGCAAGGTGTTCTGATTCTGTCGCTACGTTAAAATAAGGGAACCCTTGATCCAAACTGTTCCAGACATATTGGCTCGAATTGTCGCCACCAAGCGAGAAGAGGTGTCGGCGCACTCGGCGTCGCTTGCGGAATGGGAATCTGCCGCCCAATTGCGCCTCTCCCAACGCCGCGATTTCATTCAATCGCTGCGCAGTCACACGCCCGCCATCATTGCTGAAGTAAAAAAGGCGTCACCCAGCCGCGGCGTTCTCTCCCCCGATTTCGACCCTCCTCAAATTGCCGCAGCCTACGAATCCGGTGGCGCCGCCGCTATCTCCGTGCTCACTGATGCGCCGTATTTCCAGGGCTCTCTCGCCGACCTCGAAGCCGCGCGCGCCGCGATTAACCTTCCCGTGCTGCGCAAAGACTTCACCATCGCCACGTCTCAAATCGTCGAAGCCGCCGCGCACTCCGCCGACGCCATCCTTCTCATCGCCGCCGTCCTGTCGGAGCGCGAACTGCGCGACTTTCGCGAATTCGCAACGCGCTACTCGCTGGCCGCGCTCGTTGAAGTGCATAACCGCCCGGAACTGGACGCCGCCATCGCGTCCGGCGCCACTTTGATCGGCGTGAACAATCGCGACCTCGCCACATTCGAAGTCACGCTCGAAACCTCTCTGCGTCTTGCCGAACACATGCCTTCCGGAGCTCTTCTCGTGAGCGAAAGCGGCATACGCGACGCGCGCGATATCGCCACTCTGCGGGCCGCCGGCTATCAGGCCTTTCTGGTCGGTGAACACCTGATGAAATCCGGCGATCCCGCCGCTACAGTAAAAGAGCTGGTCTCGGAATGATCGTCAAGGTCTGTGGCATCACGCGCGCGGCGGATGCAACTGCTGCTGTGGCAGCGGGCGCCAATGCCATAGGCTTCAACTTCTATCCGCGCAGTCCGCGCTACATCGCGCCGGAACAGGCCGCGCTCATTCTCACTCCGCACGCCCGCCGCGTTGGCGTGTTCGTCAACGAACCGCCCGAGCGTGTCGCCGAAATCGCTCGCCTCGCGTCGCTAGACACCGTACAACTGCACGGCGACGAGAATCCCGCGGACTATCCCGCGCAATTTGCCATTTGGAAAGCCATCCGCGTTGCGGCGGACTTCGATCTCAACACCCTCAACGCGGATTCCGCTGAGGCTTTTCTGCTCGATGGTCCCGCGGGCGCTCTCTACGGTGGCTCCGGCATCGCCTTCGATTGGAATCGCGCCCGTCCCGCCCGCCTCCGCATCATCATCGCGGGCGGTCTCGATGGCGACAATGTCGCGCGCGCCATTGAGGCTTCACGACCCTGGGGCGTCGACGCCTGTTCGCGCATCGAATCGTCCCCCGGAATTAAGGATCACGTAAAAATGCAAGCATTCGTCCAAGCCGCTCTGGCAGCCGCGCCCGAGGCGCTCGCTTTATGATCGGCCAAGTCCCCCAGCCCGATACTTCCGGCCACTTCGGTCGCTACGGCGGTCGCTTCGTCCCCGAAGTTCTCATGGCGCCCATCGAGGAACTCGAGCAGGCGTACCTCAAGGCGCGCAACGATCCCGAATTTCAGTCCGAGCTCGCGGCGCTGCTGCATAACTACGCCGGCCGCCCGACGCCTCTCTATTTCGCCAAGCGTCTCAGTGAGTCCATCGGCGGCGCCCGCATCTGGCTCAAACGCGAAGACCTCCTCCACACCGGCGCGCACAAGATCAACAACGCGCTCGGCCAGGCGTTGCTCGCCCAACGCATGGGCAAACGACGCATCATCGCCGAAACCGGCGCGGGCCAGCACGGCGTCGCCACCGCCACGGTTTGTGCGCTGCTCGGCCTCGAATGCGTTGTCTATATGGGCGAAGAGGACATGCGCCGCCAGCGCCTGAATGTCTTTCGCATGCGTCTGCTCGGCGCCAAAGTCGAAGGCGTCACCATCGGCAGCCGCACGCTCAAAGACGCCATCAGCGAAGCCATGCGCGACTGGGTGACCAACGTCGCCGACACATACTATCTGCTCGGCTCGGCTCTCGGCGCGCATCCGTACCCGATGATGGTGCGCGATTTTCATAAATGCATCGGCGAAGAGGCGCGCCGCCAGATCCTCGAATCCGACTCTCGCCTGCCGGACTCCATCTTCGCCTGCGTCGGCGGCGGTTCCAACGCAATCGGAATTTTCCACGCCTTCATTCCGGACGCTTCCGTGAAACTCATCGGCATCGCAGCCGGCGGCCGGGGCCACGGCATCGGCGAACACGCGGCTCGATTCCGCGGCGGCGCTCCCGGCGTCCTGCAAGGCTCGTACAGCTATCTTCTACAGGACGATAACGGTCAGGTCTCCTCCACACACTCCGTTTCCGCTGGCCTCGATTACCCCATGATCGGCCCCGAACACGCTTGGCTGCACGATCAAAACCGCGCCGAATACGTCGCGGTGTCGGACGCCGAAGCTCTCGCCGCCGCCCTGCAGCTCTCGCGCACCGAAGGCATCATCCCTGCGCTCGAATCGTCGCATGCGCTGGCTGAAGCCTTCCGCCGCGCGCCCGAAGCCAAGGGGCAAACCTTCATCGTCAACGTTTCCGGCCGCGGCGATAAAGACATCGACATCTACCGCGAAAACTTCCCGGAACTTGATCAGGCATGACGCGCATCGGCAAGCTTTTCGAAACCCTCAAACGCGATAGCCGCAAGGGCCTCATCGCCTACATCACTGCCGGTGACCCTTCGCCCGCGCAGACCCCCGCGCTCGTTGAAGCCCTCGTTCGGGGCGGCGCCGATCTCATCGAACTGGGCGTACCGTTTTCTGACCCAATCGCCGATGGCCCCGTCATTCAACGCGCAGGTGAACGCGCTCTCGCAGCCGGAACCACGCTCGCCGGGGTGCTCGAAATCGCGCGCCAGATCCGCCGCCAGTCCGAAGTTCCCCTGCTCCTGTTCACGTATCTCAATCCGGTCGTCCGCTACGGACTCGATCGTCTCGCCAAAGACGCCGCCGCGGTCGGCATCGATGGCTGCTTGCTCATCGACGCCAGCGTCGAAGAGGCTCACGATTACGTCGGCGCCATGCACCAGCATGGCCTCGACACCGTCTTTCTCGCC
>DATAUH010000130.1:0-5799 GCA_036268375.1 Bryobacteraceae bacterium
AGCCAGATAGTGTTGCAGACCCAGTAGCCGGAATCGTCGGCGATGGCTCCTACATCGCAATGTAGCGGTTGGGCATCGGCCCACATCGGGTCCGTGGATCGCGCGTTTAAACTGCTGAGCTTGAAATCATCACCGAGCACGTGCCGAACGGCCTCGAGAATCTGCGGACGCGAAATCACGCGTTCGAAGACCTCTCCTTTATCCACCAGGTTGGCGAGACGCCGCGCGCCCGGCTCCTTGCGAAACTCTGAACCCGCGTTTTCGCCCTCCTCTTCCCAAAGCCGCTCCACTTCGCGCCGCAGCTCTTCGAGGAATGCCTGATCGATTGCGCCGGGCAGGGCGACATAGCCGGTGTCGTCCAGTTGCCGCAGTTCTTCCGCGGTCATGATCAGTCTCGCTTCAACATGCCGATGTCCTTCAACCAATCGCCCAGCCGCAATTGCCATGTCGTAGCTACCGGCGACTGGCTTTTCGTGTTCGGATTGATCCCGAACCCGTGGCCGCCGGAGGCATAGACGTGCACTTCTGTTTTGATACCGGCTGCTTTGAGCATCGGATAGAGCGCGGCCAGCGCGGCGGAGGGACCACGGTCGTTATCGGCGCAGAGCAGAAAGGTGACCGGCATGTCTTTCGGGATGGTGTAGCTTTCAGCGCGGATGCCAGGGTAAATCAGCGCGTCGAAATCGGGGCGCGAACTCTGATGGTCGATCGCGTCGGCCGCGTCCTTCTTGCCTGCGTCGAAGCGAGTCGCGGCGAGCGCAGCCACTTCCCCGCCCGCTGAAAAGCCCATGATGCCGACGCGCGCGGGATTCACATTCCACTCGGCGGCGCGGCTGCGGATCAGGCGAATGGCGCGCTGAGCATCGCCGAGAGCGTGTTCCTCCACTTTATATGTCGAGCCGGGCTCGCGCGCCAGGCGGTACTTCAGCACGAACCCCGCGACACCGATGCTATTGAGATACTCCGCGACATACGTGCCCTCCTGATCGAAGTTGAGGAACTGATGTCCGCCGCCGGGCGCGATGACCATGGCGGCGCCGGTGGCCGTTTCGCGCGGCGGCAGGAACACGGTGATGGACGGACTATGAACGCCGGTGATTTTGAAGTAGCCGTGATCCTTGTTCGGCGCTTCATCGATTTCTTTCGCGGTCTTGCCCTCCGAGCCAGGCGCGCCGCCTGACCAGAGTGGAACCTCCGGGTGATCGGCTGCCAGAGCCGCGCCGCACAGCAAAGAAACAATACAAACCAGGTTTGCGCGCATGCAGGAATTCTACACCGTCCCGGCGCTATTGAGACGCGCTGGCGGTAGCGGGGTTGAGCATATGGAACACCTGCGCGTACTTGCCGTTCTGCGTGGCTTGCGAGAGTACCTTCACGCGCTCCACGCAGATCTCTTCCGGCGTGGGCTGTGTTTTCAGAATCGCGATGGCTTCATTGATGAACTGATCGAGCGGCATGGCGCGCGCATCGTCGCCGCCGTCCAGTAGATCGGTGGCCACGTACGGCGGAATCAGCTCCAGCACCTCGACATGCGAGCCGTGCAGTTGATGACGCAGAGACTGCGTGTAGGAATGGATGGCCGCTTTGGTTGCGCAGTAAGTGGGTGTGTCTGTACGCGGCACGAACGCCAGACCCGATGAAACGTTGATGACCGTCGCTCGCGGTTGCTTGGCCAGGTGAGGCAGGAGCGCGGCCGTAAGGCGGATCGGGCCGAGAAGATTCGTCGTGATGATCGCCTCCGCATCCGACAAATCAACCTGCGGCGCGGCCAGATTTTCATGGCGCATGATGCCGGCGTTATTGATCAGAACATTGAGCGCGGGATAACTGTCCACTACCTTCTTCGCGAATGAGCGAATGCTGGAGGCATCCTGTATATCGAATGCGAGCGACTGCATGCCGGGATTCGCCGCCCTGGTTTCGTCCAAAGCCGATTGCCGCCGGCCCGAAATGATGACGGTATTGCCGAGCCTCTGGAGCGCTTCGGCCAACCCGCGGCCGATCCCAGAGCCGCCGCCGGTAATCAAGATGGTATTTCCAGTAATCTGCATGATCTCTATTTGAGCGCGACGGGCTCCGATGGGCAAATAAACTGATGCGTAAAAAACGCAGCCGTATGTAACATTGGTGCGGCGATAGACATCGACTTACTCGCGATAAGCGGGGTCGAGAACCTTCTCCGAGCCATCGATTCCTGGAGGCGATTGGATTTCGAGAATCTTCGCCAGCAACGGAAAGACATTCACGTTTTCGAAGGCCGGCAGCACAACGCCGGGGCGAATATTAGGGCCCGCGGCGTAGAAGATAGCCTGCATGGTCTTGAAACCAGCGGGGTCGAAGCCATGAGCGCCGCGCGAAGAGTTGGCGCGCGGCGGTCCGGAGCTTTCCGGCCGCTCGCGCGGGCCCGCGATAATAGACACCGGCGCTTTCACACAGACCACAAGGTCGCCGATGCGTTCGCCCTCATTAAAGTGCCAGTTGGACGGCGTGTCTTTGCGATAGTAAACGTCGAATAGAGAACTCTTGCCTTTCAGCGCGCCATAAACCTGCGCTGCGGTCTGTGAGTCGGGCGCGTAGATAAAAGCAACCGGCCCTTCGGTGACGACTTTGACTTTGCTGAGATCGGTGAACCGGCTGAGATCCACCGAGCCTTCGGTGGTTTGCATGCCGTGATCGGAGACAACGATCAAATTGACGCCGAACGGCAGCGCTTTGAGGCCGCTCCACAGATCGCCGATCAATTTGTCGACGCGATGCACCGCGTCCGCGGTCTCGGGCGAATCCGGACCGTGACTATGGCCGGCGCTATCGACATCGCTGAAATAGAGCGCGAGAAAGTGGGGACGCTCGGCTTCGGGAAGCTTGAGCCAGGCGAGCACTTTGGCGACGCGCTCTTGGTTCGGAACGTGACCGTCGTACGGTTCCCAGTAAGTCGGCCGAACCCCTTCGATCTCAGCGTCGGAAGTGGGCCAAAACATGGCTGCGGTTTTGACGCGCTGCTCTTCAGCCACCACCCAGATCGGCTTGTAGTGATAAAAGGCGCTCTCGGTCGAGGCGCGGTTCATGCTGTACATCTGTTGCAGCTTCGGGTCCCAGAAGGAGTTGCCTACGATGCCGTGATGCTCCGGATACTGGCCGGTAACGATGCTGATGTGGTTGGGAAAGGTGACGGTGGGGAACGAAGGGATCATCGCCTCGGCGTAGGCCCCGGCCTTTCCAAGAGCGAGTAAGTTACCGGCGTGGTAGCGCTTGGCGTAGTCGTAACGAAAACCGTCCAGCGAGACTAAGACGACGTAAGGCCGCGCACCGACGGACTGAGCAATAAGTGGAAAATGAAAGAGAAAGGCTACGGAAGCAGCTAACTGGACCAGGGAACGGCGGCGCATCGCTAAAGCTTATCATTGGATTGTGAATAATCCTGCACATGAACAAAGCAGGGCAATCGTGCGTCAGGCAAGCGTAGCAGACATAGATCAATTGACGCCCATGTTTGATGCCTATCGGCAGTTTTACCGGGCCCCCAGCGATCTGGAGTTAGCCCGCCGCTTCCTGCTGGAACGCTTTCGACATAGCGAGTCGGTGATATTCATCGCGGAGCTCCCGGGAGGCGCTCCGGCGGGATTTACGCAGTTGTATCCCAGCTTTTCGTCATTATCGGCGGCGCAGATTCTGGTCTTGAATGACTTGTATGTGCAGCCTGAGGCGCGCCGGATGAAGGTCGCATCGGTATTGATGGACGCTGCCATCGCTTACGGAAGAACAATAGGAGCCGTACGTCTTACCTTGTCCACGGAGGTTAGTAATATTGCGGCGCAGGCGCTGTACGAAACGAGCGGATGGAGTAAGCAGACGGACTTTCTCACTTACAATTTGCCATTGTAAGTCAGGAATGGCAATGCAAATTTCAACCGACTGGAGACGGCGAGTGGCAGGTAGTTGGGATGGAGGCCGGCGGTGCACTAAAATGTGGGGCGATGCTACGACGATCGTTTTTAGCTACAGCCGCCGTCGCCCCGGCGGCAGCGCAGAGTGCGCGGGATTGGTCAAACGGCCAGCCAGTGCGATATCCGGACCCGGGCGTGTTGACGCTCGATCCCTCGTTTGAGAAATACGCGCTCTTCAACGCCGCGATCCAACGCCACTTTGTCGGTTGTAAATGGGCGGAAGGGCCGGCGTGGTCCGCCGAGGGGCAGTATCTGGTGTGGAGCGATGTGGCGGGCAACCGGCAGTTCCGGTTCATCGAAGAGGATGGACACGTAGCTGCCTTTCGCGAGCCTTCGGGTTATTCAAATGGCAATACGTTCGACATGCAGGGGCGGCAGCTTTCGTGCCAGCACGGCGGCCGGCGCGTCGTGCGCTACGAACACGACGGCAGCATGACAGTGATTGCCGATAAATACAATGGCAAGCGGCTCAGTTCGCCTAACGACATCGTCGTGCATCCCGATGGCGGAGTGTGGTTCACCGATCCGCCGTACGGCATTCTAGGCAACTACGAAGGCGACAAGGCGACGCCCGAACTGAAAGAGGCGGTTTACCGCGTGGACCCGCAGAGCGCGAAGGTGGAGATGGTGACCGACGAGTTGGATAAGCCGAACGGAATCTGTTTCTCGCCGGACTACAAGAAGCTATATGTATGCGACACAGGCACGCCCAGGGACATACAAGTGTTCGATCTTTCAGCCAACAAACTGCGCAACAAGAAGCGGTTTACCGACATGAAGTGGAAGAACATCAATGGGTCGGCCGACGGCATTCGCGCGGATATCGACGGGAATATCTGGGCGGGCGCGAACGGTGGGGAGGGCTTCGATGGAGTCCACGTGATTAGCGCGGCGGGGCAAAGAATCGGGGCGATTCTGCTGCCGGAGATCTGCGCCAACATCTGCTTTGGCGGTCCGAAGCGTAACCGTCTCTTTATGGCGGCCAGCCAATCGCTCTATTCCGTGTACGTCGGGACGCGCGGCGCGCACGTGAGTTAGTCTCTCGGGTCGCGGCGGGGCTGCGATTTGTGAGCGAAAATTTGGGGAGCGAGATGATGCTGATGCTCGAGTGGATTTGGCGAGACCTGCGCCAGGCGATGCGGCAACTGAGACGAGCGCCGGTCTTCACTGCGGCAGCGATGATGACGCTCGCGCTCGGCATCGGCGCTACGACTGCGATCTTTACCCTGATACAGCAGGTGATGCTGCGACCGCTGGCCGTCCCGCAGCCGAACCAGTTGTGGCGCATCGGAGATGTAGTCGGCTGCTGCCATGCGAGCGGGTATACGCAAACCGATTGGAGCTTCTTTCCGTGGGAGGCGTACAAAGTTCTTCGCACCCACACTCCGGCGTTCGAAAACCTCGCGGCGTTCCAGGTGGGTGACGCAGGGTTAGGAGTGCGCCGCCACGGCTCTGCGGCCGCGGTAAAAGGGGCCAACGGCGAATTCGTTTCCGGCAACTTTTTTCAGACCTTCGGTGTTGCTCCGTGGATCGGGCGCTTCTTCACCGACGCGAACGATCAGGAAGGCGCCACTCCCGTCGCAGTGATGAGTTTCCATGCCTGGCAGGCCAAGTACGGCGCGGATCCATCGGTCGTGGGAGCGTTGTATCAACTCAACGGCCACCCATTCACCGTGATGGGTGTTGCACCGCCCGAGTTCTTCGGCGCCAAGATCGATGGCGGGAACATGCCGGATTTCTGGCTACCCCTGGCCACGGAACCTTTGGTCACTGGCGAAGCTTCGCGCCTGCGGAGCAATGGTGAACCGTGGCTCGATCTGATAGGAAGAGTCAGGGCAGGCACGAACCCGACGGC
>DATAUH010000131.1:0-6418 GCA_036268375.1 Bryobacteraceae bacterium
GCCAGGGTTTTGGATTGCGTTTCGGCCTGGAACATTTGCAGCGCCTTAACGCGATCGGCTTCCTGCAGTTGATTTTGCAGGAAGATGTTTTGCATTTTCAGCTTGCCCACTTCGTCGCGCAGGCGGCGGTTTTCTTCGTCCGCATCGTGCAGGTGAATGTAATTCTGAAAGAAGCCCGCGCCGCCGCCGCGAACGGTTTCGACCGCCTGTGCAAAAGGCGTGATCGCGGTGACGGTCCAGAGGCGGATGAAGGGCACGTCGCGATCGTCCTTCACCTGAACGGCAAGCACGATCAACTGCGCAACCACGACCAGCAGCAGGACAGTGATATTCCGGTAGCGGTTGAGCAGCGAGTCCATTTACGTCAACCCCGGCGTCTGCCTTTAGTCTATCGAAATCTTACGCAAAAGCCGGAAATCGCTAAGCATGCGGCCGGTGCCGAGTACAACCGAAGCCAGCGGGTCATCGGCAATGGAGACAGGCAGGCCGGTCTCTTCACGAATGCGTTTGTCGAGATTTTTGATGAGCGCGCCGCCGCCGGTGAGCACGATGCCACGGTCGCTGATATCCGCGCTGAGTTCGGGCGGAGTACGTTCCAGCGCCACACGAATGGCGTTGATGATGGTGGCGATGCACTCGGAAAGCGCCTCGCGAATTTCGTCGTCCTTGATAGTAACGGTGCGCGGCACGCCTTCAATCAGGTTGCGGCCCTTGATTTCCATAGTGAGCGGCTTGTCGAGCGGATAAGCGGAGCCGATTTCGATTTTGATGGTTTCGGCCGTGCGTTCGCCGACGAGCAGGTTGTACTTTTTCTTTAGGTACTGCATCACCGCGTCGTCCATTTCGTTGCCCGCAACGCGCACGGAACGCGAATAGACGATACCCGATAGCGAAATGACCGCAACGTCGGTAGTGCCGCCGCCGATATCCACTACCATGTTTCCCGAGGGCTCCGTAATCGGCAATCCCGCGCCGATCGCCGCTACCATCGCCTGCTCTACGAGGTGTACTTCGCTCGCTTTGGCGCGATACGCCGAATCCATCACCGCGCGCTTTTCCACCTGCGTAATCTCACTCGGAACGCCGATGACGATGCGCGGATGTACCAGCATCTTGCGACCGTGGGCCTTCTGAATGAAATAATTCAGCATCTTCTCGGTGACTTTGAAATCGGCGATGACGCCGTCTTTCATAGGCTTAATGGCCACGATGTTGCCGGGCGTGCGGCCTAGCATTTCCTTGGCTTCTTTGCCCACCGCTTCCACTTCGCCGGTGTTCTTGTTAATGGCGACGATGGAAGGTTCATTCACGACAATACCTTTGCCCTTCGCGAAAACGAGAGTATTGGCAGTGCCGAGATCGATGGCGAGATCCGACGAGAATAGGCTGAAAAGCGAACGGGTTAAATTCATTCTGTGCGTTGGTTCACTTCGGAATGGACAAGCTTCGGCTGGCCCCGTAGCTGTCCTCCTGAATAGTAACACAGCACACTAAGCCAACTTACAAAAGGAAACCGAGCCGAAAATAGTCGCGTCGCAGCGGGAGTCGCGTTGTAACGGGATCGTAGTGAACCTTATCTTGTAAGGGATTTGGCGATTTCGGCGGCCCGGGCTGGAGTGAAATTGCCGTCGATGAAGAGAAAACGAGAGCCTGTGGAGATGTGCGGCGCCGAAATCAGGGCGCCCTCCAAGACGATGCCTACGCGGCCGCCAACGTTCTTCAGCGTGACCTGCAACTCGCGCATGGCAGCCTCGTTGTGGAAAGTGAGGAAGACGATCAGGTGGCCTTCGGAGTTGTGGCGAACCTCAGCGGCTTCGACGTCGCGTTCCGTGAGAAATGGAGTGCGATCCAGGCAGATGGAACCGGCGCCCGTGGGATCCTTCATCGGCTTGCCGGCTGTTTTCGCGGAGCACGGCACGGCGACGCTCACCTGAAGGCTGATCCGCGGCGAAGTCTTCTGCGCCCACGCAGCAGCGGCGATTAACGTGAACGCGAGTAGCGCTCTCATTGCGGTTCTTTCCAGAATAGTTCAGCGTCGCTGCGCCGGACGTAGTTCGCGTCGAGCGCGGCGGGGTCGCTGGCGAATTGGGGCGCAAGGCGCGCGATGGCTGCCGCGATTTCGTTAGGCGTGCGGGTGATCGTGACGCCCTCGGCGGTGAAATCGGGGGAGAGAATTTCGGCGCCAGCGGGAAGTACAGTGCGCCAGGCGTCAAACTTGCCGACGATCTCGGGCTGGATCAAATCGCCCGCGTCGTTGTAGACGGCCGCGTATACTTCGGCGCGGCGGGCATCGAGCAAAGGAGCGCGCAACACCGCCGACCCGAAGGATGCTATGGCGCGCAAATTGGAAACGGCGGCCGCCGGTTTTCCCATGGCATCGGCCAAACCTTTGACGCAGGCCAAACCGACGCGCACACCGGTGAAGGAGCCAGGACCCGAGGCGGCCGCAAAGAGGTCGACATCTCGCAGGTCAATCGCGCATTGGCGCAGCAAGGCTTCGACGTGGCCATAAATAACGTGAGAGAATCCATCGGTCGAGTGCACTGGCAACTCGGCGAGAACCTCCGCGCCGCGCACGAGCGCGATGCTGCCATGTTCCCGAGTGGTGTCGAGTGCGAAGACGAGTGGCGTCACTGATTCAGTTGCGCCGCTTTCGTCACCAGGTAGACTTTGCCATTGGCGTTCATGCCGTACACCTTGATCAAAAGCAAAGCCGGATAGTTCGCGGCCAGCCGCGGGGTGGGCTGAAAGCTGCCTTGCGCGCCGGTGGCGAGTACGCGGAATCCCTGATGATCGGCCGTGACTTCGCCGGCCCAGAGATACATCATCGAGCGCGTGGCGCGGGTATCACGCTTCAATTTAATTGCGTAGGGCGTAGACTTCGAAAGCGAGAGATCGCCGGGGGGTTGCGCAATGTCGAACGGAGTTTTCTCGGGGTTGGCCTCGATCTCCTGCAGGACGATGTCGCGCGATTCGAATTTGTACGACCGGTTCATGCTTTCGAGCGTGCCCTCCCGAACCAGGTGCAGGACCCAATCGTGGGAATTGTCGGGCGGCGCGGCGGTGAAATGGTCTCCCGAAAACTTCTTGCGGGTCACGGCGCCATCGGCGGGGTTGATCCACAGCACATCGTAGCCGTGTTTTTCGACGCGGAGTTCGAGCGCTGAGGGCTTTTCGATGTAGACCAGATATTCGATATCTTCGAGCGCCACGGCGCGGCCGCCGTCGACTTCAAAATAGGGCTCCAACTCCCAGTGACGCGTAGAGGAAAGAATGTCGTACCAGACAGTCATCGCCTTAACATCGGCTGGAGATTGCGCGGCGAGGGCCGGATACTGGCCGTCCATAAATGCGTTCCACAGCCGGTGGCGCAGCGTTGCTTGATCGCTGCCGCCGAGGGCCTGATTGACCGCCGGGACGCCGTAGAGTTGATGTTCGATCGCGCCGATGTTGTCGTCGGAGCTTCCTTGCGTGGTGAAGTCCATCCAAGAATCGTCCAGCAGCGGCGATGACGTGACATGTGCGCCGGTACTGCGCGGATGACGATAGCCGTCGAACTGTTTGAGCGCGCCGCCGATCTCTTTCAGCAGGGCGCGCGCGTCGGCATAATCTTCAAATGCGTCTACGGCCTGCCATGTGACGTTCATGGCCGCGTAGCGCCCGATGCAGTAGCGCACAAAACGGCGACGCTGGTCCGCCGCCGGGAAGAGCTTTGTCATGGCGGATTCGCCGCCCGCAAGCGTGAGATCGACGGTGATGCCTTTCTGATTGAGATAGCGGACGCGCTCGTCCAGGCGCCGGAAGTAATCGAGCTTGGGCGAATCGGCTGCGGAATATGCGGCGTCCGGACCGGCGGTGGTGATCCAGCCGGATACATGAGTGAACTTTTGCGCGGCCCGCGCATCGGCCATGCTGCGGAAAGCTGCGTCATCGATCATGGCAAAGCGTGGCGCAGCGGCGCCCATCCACAGGTGCGGCCGAAGCAAGACCGGCTGATTTTTCTGATGCTCCGTGTACGACCAGTGGTGGACGTTGGCGGCTACGACGAAGCCGGCGGAGTCCGATTCGGTGGCCGTGACCAGGCCGGTTTTGTCGTTGAGTTCCGGCAGATTGCTGACCAGGTGATAGTCCCACTCGCCCGCCTCGGTGGGCGCGAAACGGATGACGATGCGGCCCGCGCCGTCCCAGAAGCCGGGAATCTCCATGGTGCGATGACGCGGGGAGCGCCATTCCGCGCGCAGTTCCACCGTGCGATAAGGGTTAGGATTCGCGGAAACAGACTGCGGGCTGAGTTCAAAGACAAGATCGCAGGGCGAATAGGTTGGCGTGTTGTTACAGGTTTGCGCCAGCGCCGCGGGCGCCAGCGCGAGCATCAGGAAACAGAAGCGCACTTACTTTTATCTTACCTGTGCAGGAGCCGACTGCCGCGACCGCTTCACCCAACCCACGACGGAGATGACGCTGCCGACGATGCAGACCACGATCAGCCCGATAAGGACGTATTGCACCACCGGGTTTTCCGCCCAGTGTAGGATGCGGCGTCCGAAGACGAGCGCGAGCGCGCCAATGGCGGTGAAACGCACCATACGCGCAACAGTGGTGATGGCCAGCATCTTGTTGCGCGGATACTGCAGCGCGGCCGCGGCCATGATGAAAGGCGTGAAGGGAAACGGCGGCGGCGCGATCGACGCCACGATCAGCGCCCAGGCTGCATTACGCTCCACTTTGCCTTTGATGTAACCGATGCGTCGCGCGGACAGATGCTTTTCCAGACCGTGTTCGCCCGCGGGGCGGAGTATGACATCGACCAGCAGGCAGCCGAGCGCGCTGCCGACGGTTGACATGGCCGCGTAATACAGCATCCTGCTGACGCTGTGGTAGTGCGCGCTGAGTGCGACCACCAACAGGTCATTACCTAATGGCGCGAACAGAAATGACGAATCGAGGATGCCGAGCAGCAGCAGGCCTGGACCGCCCAGTTGGAAGAACACGTGGAAAAATGTCTGAGCGAGCGAGTGCATCCTGCGAAGAAGGATACACTCGCGCGACCAAACTGCGGAAAAGCACAAAGGTATTTCCCGGCCCCGAATTCATTGAACCCAACCAGTCGAAAAAACGAACTGCCGTCGCTCAAACGTTCGTTCAATTACGTTTGTTGCGGACGTGTTTGATGTTTTGATTTACGTTACTCTGAGTCTGGATGCCAAGAGCCAAAATTACATCTTTGGGCTGTTATGTTCCGCCGCGCGTTTTAACAAATCAGGACCTCGAGAAGATGGTGGAGACCAACGATCAATGGATCGTGGAACGAACCGGCATTCGCGAGCGTCACATTGCCGATCCCGAAGTGGCTACATCCGACATGGCAATTGCCGCCGCGCGATGCGCGCTGGAGCAACGCGGGATTGAGGCGTCCACCGTGGACGCAATCATCGTGTGCACCGTGACCCCCGACATGTTTTTTCCGTCGACGGCATGCCTGGTGCAAAATGCGCTGGGCGCGCGAGGCGCATGGGGATTCGATTTGATCGCGGCGTGTTCGGGCTTTGTTTATGGCACGACCACGGGCGCACATCTGGTGGCCGCGGGCACGCATCGCAGGGTGCTGGTGATCGGCTCCGACACGATGAGCCGGATCTTGGACTATACCGATCGCTCGACCTGCATTTTGTTCGGCGATGGCGCGGGCGCAGTGCTGATTGAAGCTGCGGAGGATGGCGAAGACGCAGGCTACATCGATTTTCTGGGTGAAGTGGATGGCTCCGGCGCCGATTTTCTGTGCATGCCCGCGGGCGGCAGCCGTAAACCGGCATCGCATGAGACCGTCGATAAGGGCATGCATTACGTGCATCAGGAAGGGCAGCAGGTATTTAAATATGCGGTGCGTAAAATGTACGAAGTAGGCCGCGATCTGCTGGCGCGCAATGGATTGACTGGCGACGATGTAGCGGTGATGATCCCGCACCAGGCGAACCGGCGCATCATCGAAGCCGCGGCGGAACGTTTGGGCTTGCCGGAAGAAAAAGTGATTGTGAACATCGATCGTTACGGAAATACGACCGCCGGAACCATTCCGATTGCCATGCGCGATGCGATGGAGCAGGGCAAGCTGAAAAAGGGCGGATTGGCGCTGTTGGCAGCGGTCGGAGCAGGCTACACCGTGGGCGCCAGCCTGTGGCGCTGGGCTTACTAGACGCGTATTCTCTGCTGCGGAGGGTGCGTCACCACTTCCAATTTGCCATCGCGGTGATGATGGCCGAATTGGTGAAATCGATCAGAAACGCGCCGACGATCGGAACCACCAGAAACGCTTGAGGCGCAGGGCCGAACTTCTCCACCAGTTCTTCCATGCACGCGACCGCGTTGGCCGTAATTCCCAACATGAACCCGCAGAAACCGGCGGTGGAGACGGCGGCTT
>DATAUH010000132.1:0-9777 GCA_036268375.1 Bryobacteraceae bacterium
ACCGAAAGCCGGATGAAGTCATCGTTCAATTCCAGCAGTTCCGCGGGCAACGTCCGGTCGATGCCCCCCAAGAGCGTCACATCCAGCGGCAATGCTGCGTCGGTGGTCTTCGTATGGGTCTGCAGCAGCTTGCGGTTCAGGTTGTATTCCGGTACCGCCTCTCTCATCAGCCGCAGCAGTTCTGGCGTATCGCGGCGCAGCCACGCATCGCGAATCTTCGCCAGTTGCTCTTCCATCTCATTCTTTTCCCACGCCGGTCCCTGGAAGATGCGCACGCTTTTATGTGAGGTTGGCCTCATCGATTCCGAATCGAGATTGATCTCTTCATACAGCTTCTCTCCCGGCCGTATGCCCGTAAATTGAATTTCAATGTCTTCGTCCGGCTTCAGGCCGGAAAGCCGGATCATGTTGCGCGCCAGATCCACAATCTTGACGGGCTCGCCCATTTCGAGCACCAGGATCTCGCCGGTCTTGCCAATAGTCGCAGCCTGCAACACCAATTGCGAAGCCTCCGGAATCGTCATGAAGTAGCGGCGCATCTCGGGATGCGTCACCTTCACCGGCCCGCCTTCGGCAATCTGCTGCTTGAAAATGGGAACCACGGAACCGTTACTTCCCAACACGTTGCCGAAGCGCACCGAAACGCAACTCATCGTGTTCGACGAAAATGCGTTCACCAGCAGCTCCGCGATTCGCTTGGTGGTCCCCATGATGTTGGTCGGCCGTACTGCTTTGTCGGTCGAAATCATCACGAACGCTGAGACCCCGTTCGCCATGGCAGTCTTCAGTACCGTCTCGGTTCCGAAAATGTTGTTCGCCACCGCCTCATAAGGATTCAGTTCCATCATCGGCACGTGCTTATACGCCGCCGCATGAAACACGATGGAGGGGCGATACTGCTGGATGATTTCTGTCAGCCGCTGCCGGTCCTGCACCGAACCGATTACCGGCTGAAAAGTAGCGGGGTCGATGCGCGCCTTGAATTCACCATCCAAAAAGAACAAAGGCGTCTCCGCACTGTCGTAGCCAATGATCAGCTTGGGTCTGTGGCGGGCAATCTGACGGCAGAGTTCGGATCCGATGGATCCTGCGGCTCCCGTCACCATTACCGTCTTTCCCTCGAGCTTGCCGGCTATCGCCTGATGATCCAGCAGGATGCTGTGGCGGCCGAGCAAGTCCTCAATCGAAATGTTTCGGACCTGGTTTGCCAACGCGCGCCCCTGCGCAACTTCAGCCAGACCCGGCAGCACCCGGCATGCAAGACCCGCTACCGTGCACGCGTTCAGCATCGACTCCATCTGCTCCGCGCTTGCGTTCATGATGGAGATCAAAACCTGGTCGATTGGATAGTGCGAACTGATCTCGCGCAACCGGCTGCCGGTTCCCAGAATCGGTACGCCATGCACGTATGTCCCGATCTTCGCCATGTCGTCGTCAATGAATCCGGTCACCAAAATCCCTAGTGCAGGATTCTGCCGGGCTTCCCGCAACAGCGCCACCCCGCTTTTGCCGGCGCCGTAAATCAGCGCTGTGCGTTGGCGGTTTTGCGTCACGGGCGCATCCATTTCGGAGGCTATACGGATCAGGAAGCGCGCGCCGCTCAGGTAAATGATCGATACCATCAGGTCCAGGACCAAGAGGCTCTTCGGCGTCCGATTCGTGAACACCGCGTACAGAATTGCTGCTGCCAGAACGCTACCCGCGGCATTTGCTTTCAGAATTCGGCTGAGGTCGGGCAGGGAAGTGTGCCGCCACATCGAACGCTGCATGCCAAAAAGCCGGAACACTAATAATTTGGCGCCCAGCCAGATCAGCAGAAAATACGGCAGAGCCTTCACGAGGGCTGGCGGGATCGCAAATTCGTATTTCAAAAAGATCGCGGTCAACCCTGCCATCAGGCACAGCAGCCCGTCCGCCAATGCTACGGCGAAGCTATGCCGGCGACGGAGGCGACTAAGCAATGACGCGAATATTTTGATGATGCTACGTCTCATATGCCTTTTCTATTTTTTTCGAGGGCTTCCCCGCACCTAACGCCAAGGCCGCCAGAGACAGCGGCGCCAACACCAGCGCCAGAAAGCCTGCGCCCCACTGGGGATAGAGCATCGCCAGCCAAGCCATGGGCAGCGCGAATCCCACATTCAGCGCCAGAAATACCAAATCCACTGCGCGATGTCCCCAGCGAATTCCGCCGTGCTGATAGGCGTGATTCCGATGCGCCTGCAGCCAATCCTGGCCGGTCGCCATGCGATATAGCAGTGTGGTCGCGCCATCGGCTACAAACGCGCTCGGCAAGATCGCCAAGCCCCAGAACATTAGCGGATTGTTCTGCCTGCCCCACAAAATCAGCACGCACATCGCATAACCCAGGAATCCACTTCCTACATCGCCCATAAAAATCTTGGCGGGCGGCCAATTCCACAACAGGAATCCGCAGCAAGCCGCTGCCGTAATCAGCGCGACGAAAGCCAATGATCCGCCCGTCAGAAGCGCGATCGCGGCGCAGACAAACGCGCCTTCACTGCCCGCGATTCCGTCGATCCCGTCCATAAAATTCGTGATATTGATCAGCGCCGTGATGCCGAAAACGGCCAACGCCGCGCCCGCCCAACCGAGTTGCAAGTGCCACTTTCCGATTACGACAGACTCGATCGGCCCCAGCGCGTATACAGCCAGGCCCGATCCGGCCAGATGCGCCAGGAAGCGGCGGCTGCTCGAAAGCGTCCATCGGTCGTCCCACCATCCGACAAAGGCCACCAGCAGGCCGCCCGCGATCAACGCCGCGGCCTTTATCGGCGGTATCATGCCCAGCATCGCCGCTGTTGCAAATCCAGCCAGCGTGATCGCTACAATTGCTGCTCCGCCACCGCGCGGCGTAGCGGTCACATGCGAACTGCGCTCGTTGGGATGGTCCAGAATCTCCTTCTGCAGCGCGTACCGCCGCAGCCAGCCGGTGAGCAACGCCGATAGGACCATCGCAGGGACTCCGGCCAGCGACTTGCTCAACGCGGCCACTTCAGTTCCTGGCGACATACCACTCCACCTCGCGGCGTATCCCTTCCTGCAGCGTTAGCGATTCAATGGGTCCGAACTGCGCGATAAACCGCGATGCGTCGTAGGCATCGTGAGAGAGCCACTTGTCAATCGTCCGGTGCAAGCCTGTGAATCGCGTACGCATAATCGGCGAAAGCTTTCCCAAACCCGTCAACGTGCGCGCCAGGCCTGCGGGAACGCCTAATCCTGGAGGCCGGCGCCCTAACGCTCTCGCAATCGCATCCACAATCGCCCGCATCGTTTCCGGAGGCGAGGAAACGTTGTACACGCCTTCATCGGTGGCTTCGAGAGCCGCCTTTATACATGCGCGGGCGAAATCGTCGCGATAAATCAAACTTTTCAAATTCTGCCCACGGCCAATCCACATAAATTTTCCACTGCGCACGCTTCCAATCAACCGCGCTACATTGCCCCGATCACCGGGCCCGTAGATGGTTGCCGGCCGCAAGATGGTCAATTTCGTGCCCGAATTCCGCACCGCTTCCTGCGACACTCGTTCGCCGCCCAGCTTGCTTTCGGCATACGCGCCAGAGGCGTTACACGCATAAGTTTCGTCGACCGCGGGCGATCCCGGCGAACCATAGACCGATACGGAACTGATCAGCACAAGCCTGCGTGTTCCGGCGCGGACGCAAGCGCGAGCGAGCACTCCGGCCGCGTCGGCATTCACTTCCTGCATGAGCCTGGCGGCCTTTTCGTCAAGCTGAAAAACGTGTGCGATTCCCGATGCATTGATCACGCAATCGACGCCCGCGACCAGCGGCAGAACGTCGTCCATCTTTCTGAGATCGGCCTGCCGGTAGTTGGGCGCGCCCGGGGGCGCCGACGGGCCTTGATCGGTAGTGGACACCGCTAGCTCCATTCCGCCGAGCTGTCGCACGATTTCCGACCCCACGAATCCCCCTGCTCCGGCGACTAAAACTCTTTGAATTGGCTGCGTTATTTGTGCCCCCGAGGCCATAATATTATGCTGCCGGAAGAAGAAGCAATGATTCTAAAAGTGAATGGCGCTCCGCGTATGACCAAGACTAGATTGACGATAGCATTAAGGTATGTATCCGAAGTGACGCCCGGGAGCAGCGTGTTATGATCGTGCAGCGCGAACTCGGGAGCGGTTTCAGCGTTCGCCGAGCCCAGTCGTGGCGCTCTTGAATTACAAATAGTATGAGTTTTCATCGCGTCATGGAGGTCTTGGTCTGGGGATCGTTCGCCCTCCTGTTTTATACTTTTTTCGGCTACGGTTTCTTACTTGTATTTCTTTCGGCGCTGCGCCAGGCTACATCGGATCTGCGCTTCGCCAGCGGACGCCGCGACCGGCGCGCACAGCGCGGGGCCAATTTGCCCCAGGTTTCCCTGGTTTTTGCGGCATACAACGAGGAAGGCGTCATTCAGGAGAAACTGCGCAACTGCGCGGCCCTGGAATATCCGTTTGAACTGCTGGAAATTCTGGTCGGAGCCGACGGCTGCAGCGACCGCACCGTGGAATTAGGCAACGAAGTCGCCGGCCGCAATGTGCGCATCTTCGACTACGCCGAGCGGTCGGGCAAGCCGATGGTTTTGAATAAGCTGGTACCCGAAACCCGCGGGGAAATCGTCGTTTTCTCAGACGCGAATACGATGATCGGCCCGGAATCGTTGCGCAATGTGGTTCGACACTTCGCGAATCGCAGGGTAGGCTGCGTTTCGGGCGAATTGCGCTTGAAAACGCCGGATGGAAAACCGTTTAGCGAGGGATTGTATTGGAAATACGAGATTTTCCTGAAGATCATGGAAAGCCGTCTGAACATGGTCTCGGGAGCGCATGGCGGCATCTTCGCGATTCGCCGCGAACTATACGAGCCGCTTCCCAAAACTGGAATTATTGACGATTTCCTGATCTCCATGCGAATTCGCGGCCGCGGGTATCGGTGCGTTTACGATCCCGAAACCTGGGCGGAAGAGGTTGCGATTCCGTCCGTCAAAGGCGAGTTTGGCCGGCGCATCCGCATCAGCGCCGGAGGCTTTCACGCCATCGTGGATACGTGGCGCATGCTGCTGCCTACGGCCGGATTAATTGCGCTTTCGTACTGGTCGCACAAGGTTTTGCGCTGGCTTGCGCCATTCGCCATGATCCTGGCGTTCGCCGGATCGCTGGCGCTGATCAATGTGCCGCCGTATGCCGCGCTCACGATCGCGGCGCTCCTGTTCACCGCAGCCGGTATCGTGGGGTATTCCCGAGAGGCATCGGGCAAGCCTACGGGCAAGTTTGCATTCCCGTATTACTTTCTTTCGATGCACTTGGCCATGCTGCTGGGCTTCTTCCGTTTCGCGAAGGGTACACAACGCGCTGCCTGGGCGCGGACATCGCGCGAAACCCCTTCTGCGTAAGTATCGCCTGCTGCGATTAGCGAAAGCGCGGCTGCGCCATTGCGGATCGACCCCGCATTGGCATCAGGATGGTGCGGGTCGCCGGTTGCGGCTGCGATTCGGCATAGTCGGCGGCGTCCAGAGCGTTCTGGGCCACGGCCGAGAGCGCAATTGCGAAGCCGGCGAGAATCGGCAGGGTCGGATTGTAGGCCACGAAGTCAAATGCGACGCACACGGCATACGCGACCAGCGAGGCAATGAGCGCGAACGATACATCAGCGATCTGCTTGCCGACTTTGGTCACCTTGCCGCGCGCGCGTTTGTATACGGCGCGCAGGTCCAGCATGCTGAAAAGGATAATGCACACGAAACAGAGCAGCGCCGGTATGCCGGCTTCAGAAGAGATTTGAGTATAGGTGTTGTGCGTGCCCTGAAAGCCTGCGTGCTGGCCTTCGGAGATCTCGTGTTCCGCCATGACGGCTCCGAACGCTCCCATGCCGACGCCCGTGATCGGGTGTTGGAGAGTCAACTTAATACTATTGACGAGCAACTGCCGGCGTCCCTGCGTGGAGTTGATCGCCATGTCCAGTTCGTGAGCCTCTTCGGCGCTGGTGGCTTGCGACATTTCCGAAGAGCCACGGAACATCGTGGCATAGCGCTTTGCCACACCGGGCATCACGACGACGACGCCTGCGGCGAGAACGCCTGCGGCCACGATCATCGCGAGTTTGGCGGGAACCGAAACACGGAAGAATGTCATGAGGCCCAGGATTGCCAAGCCCAGAAGTCCGGCGCGGGAACCGGTTCGAACCAACGCGTAAAGCGAACTCACGGCAAAAAAGAACGCGAGCATGCGTTTGAGTTTGGCTGCGTCCTTATCCAGCACCATCAACGCTAAAAACGGCAGCCCCAAGAGCAGCAGAAACGCGATTTCGTTCGAGTTCGACAGTGTTCCATGCGCCGTCTGCAGGCGGCCCGAAGAACCACGACCCAAATACAGCGTAATCAGGGACGCAATGCCCGCGCCCCAACCGATCGAATTCAATGCGGTGCGGCACTCCTGAAAGGTCACGACCACTGCGCCCGCCAAAAGGAAGGCAGTAAACGATTTCATCCACTCATCCGTGAAAATGTGCAGACTCTGTCCGCGCCAACTGCTGAACGGGATGTTGATGGCGTACATGCACGTCAGCAACATCATCGCCGCGCCAATTCTGGTCTTAAGCGTGGTGAAGAGCCTGCCATCGGCCGCAGCGCCGATGAGCGCCACAAAACTGGTGAGAAGCGGCACATGCAGGAACGCGAATTTGATTTCGAAAATACGGCTGAAATTCGCGATACAGAATGCGCAAAAGCTTTTGAACCCCAATCTGAGCAGCGGAGAAGGTTCTGTTTCCCGCGGCGCGGGTTTTCGAGAGATGGCCGGGCTTGCTGAAGCGATCATGAAGGCTTCGTTTAAGCTATTTTAACGCGCGAACGCTGGTTTTCCTGGCTTTTTACTGTAATCCTAAGTTAAGGAGGAGGCGTCGGATGATTAACGGTAAAAGAATTGTCGTGGTTTTACCGGCGTATAATGCCGCCCGGACTCTGGAAGTGACAGTTCGGGAACTACCTGACACGATTGATGAAATCATCCTCGTCGACGACCACTCCAAGGATGAGACTGCCGCGATGGCGCGCCGTTTGAACCTGACGGTTCATGTGCACGAGCGCAATCGCGGTTACGGCGGGAATCAAAAGACGTGTTATGCCTTGGCGCTAGCTGCCGGGGCGGATGTGGTGGTGATGAATCATCCGGATTACCAATATTCGCCGCTGCTGGTGAACGCGCTGGCAAGCATGGTGGCTTACGGCGTGTACGATGCGGCGCTCGGTTCGCGGCTGTTGATGGGCGGCGCGCTCGATGGCGGAATGCCGCTGTATAAGTACATTGCGAATCGCGTGCTGACCAGTTGTCAGAACCTGCTGATGGGCGCGCATCTTTCGGAATATCACACGGGCTATCGCGCTTACAGTAAGGAACTGTTGAATTCGCTGCCGCTTGATCAGAACTCGGAAGATTTCGTCTTCGATAACCAGACTCTGGCGCAGGCGATTCTTCTGGGCGCGCGCATCGGCGAGATTTCCTGCCCCACGCGTTACTTTGCGGAAGCTTCGTCGATCAATTTCCGCCGCAGTTTCGTCTACGGCATGGGAGTTCTGAAGACGGCCTTCGAATACCGGATGGCGAAGTGGGGGATTTACCGCTCGCCCATTTTTCAATATCCGCAGAGCCACATCGAAACCGCGAAGCCGTTTCAGTTGCCGCAATAGCGACAGCCGCTTACTTGCGGCCGCCGCGTCCGTTTGCCGGTTGAGTCATATCCACGCCTGCTGACTTCAAGGTGGGAGTTGCGCTGGTGTAATTCAGGCTGGGAGCGTTTTTGCGGACACCGTCGAAGACGAAGAAGCGCGCGGCGTCGTCCACTCCGACGCGGCCGGTCTTGACGCCGCGGTCTTTGAGCGCTTGTGCGATCAAAGCGTACGGGCTCTCGTCTTCCTGCCAGACGCGGATCTCATCGCCCTGGTGAACCAATTCGCGGGCGCGCATTTCTTCGAACCCGGGCAGCACCCAAACCGGCGCGCCTTTGGCCGGCAGCACGACTGCGAAGGTACGCTCGCTTTTGCCCCAACGGACGCCGGTCAGGTACATCATGGCCGGACCCGGCTCAAGCACAATCGCTTCGAGTCCGAACTCTTTCATCGCCTTTTGTAACTGCGCCAGGCGCTGCGCGTAAGCTTCCGGTGTGGTCTGGGGCATGGGTTATCCGAAGGGTTGATCGATGGCGGGGCTCTGCTTGGTAAACATGCGGGCTCCGTCTTCTGTGATGTGCAGGCAGTCTTCGAGGCGCACGCCGAACTCGGTGTAGATGGCGATCATCGGCTCATCACTGAAGCACATGCCGGGACGCAGGGGCGTTTTATTGCCTTTGACGAAGTTGGTCCATTCGTGGCCGTCGAGTCCGATGCCGTGGCCGGTGCGATGCGGCAGGCCGGGGACTTTGTAGCCCGGGCCGAAGCCGGCGTCAGTGATGACTTTGCGCGCGGCTGCGTCGACCGATTCGCAAGGAGCGCCCGGTTTGGCCGCGGCGAGCGCGGCGTCCTGCGCTTTGCGCTCAAGGTTCCAGATTTGGACCTGGCGCGGGGTGGGCTTGCCGAAGATTGCGGTGCGCGTGATGTCGGACTGATAGCCTTCGACGCTGCAGCCATCATCGATGAGGACGAAATCGCCTTCGCGCAGTTGCTGGGGCTGTATGCTGCCGTGCGGGAAGGCGGTGTACTTGCCGAAGCTGACCATGGCGTTGCCCTGCACGCCCGTCTGACGGTAGGCGGCGGCGATTAGGGCGCTCATTTCGCCTTGCGTGATGCCTTCGTGGAGGCACTGGAAGGCGGCTTTGTAGACTTCAATGGTGATGTCGTTGGCGCGCTGGAGAAGGGCGAGCTCGGCGGGCGATTTGATGACGCGGCAGCCGACGGTGATGGGGTCGGCGCTGACGAAATCGGCCTTCAGCTGATCGCTGAGGCCTTGATAGGTTCCGAAATTGACGCGTTCTTCGACGCCGATTTTGCCGGCTCCGCCTTTGTCTTTCAGGAACGCCGCCATCTGTTTGATGCGCTCCTGCGGATCGGGCATGGCCGCGAAGGTTTGCGGGTCGCCATTGACAGGCAGCACCCAGTCCGATGTTCCGCCGCGAACGCCAGTGAAATAGTACAGGCTGGTGCCCGGTTCAAAGACAAGGGCGTCGATTTTGTTGTCGTGCATGAGGCGGCGCGCCTTTTCGATGCGGGCCGCGCGCTCTTCGGACGTGATCGGCTTGACGCCGTCAAGCATGGGTTTCAGTTTCTTGATGGGGTCGGGCAGGTTGGCAGGCGCTTCAGAGCGTCGCTGCGCCAATGCCGAACCGGCTGCCGCGGTAACCAAAAATGTTCGTCGATTCATCTCGAATGACCTAAGCGTCAGGACGCGTTTCACTGTTTCGCCGCGCCACTTGTAAAGGGTGACAACCAGGATACCGAGTCTTGCGCGGCAACTCAATTATCGATTGATCCGCCGGGCCGCGCCTTGGCGCGCGAGACGTGCACGGACACGAAAAAACGAACCCACCGAGCCGGAAAAACGAACTGCCGGCGGACGGAAAACGAACTGTCGCGGTTGAAAAAACGAACCTAAACCAGGGCGAAAAAACGAACTCGGGTCAGGCGGTCAGGGTAGGATTGCGCTTGTGCCAGTCCGTAATCTGTTCATATGCAAGGGCTAAGCGCAGCGGCGCCCCCTCTTCGTATATTTTGCCGATGAACCCGATAGAACGCGGCAGCCCGTTGGTGAAGCCGCATTTG
>DATAUH010000133.1:0-22823 GCA_036268375.1 Bryobacteraceae bacterium
GCGATCATCGTCGGTGATGTCGCGAATGACGCGGCACGGATTGCCGGCTGCGAAGACGCCCTCAGGGATTTCGCGGGTGACGACGCTGCCGGCGCCGATGACGGACTTAGAGCCGATCCGCACGCCGGGCAAGATGAGCGCTCCGCCGCCCACCCAGACGTCGGAGCCGATTTCGATTGGCTTGCCGTATTCCAGGGTGCGGCGGAGTTCTGCATTCAAGGGATGCATTGGGGTGAGGATTTGAACTGCTGGTCCGAAGAGCGTGTAGGCGCCGATGCGGATGGGGCAGACATCGAGGACGACGCAATTGAAGTTGAAGAATACGCGTTCACCGAGTTCAATGTTCGCTCCGTAATCGCAGTAGAAGGGCGGCTGCACCCAAACGGTGTCGCCGCCCTTTGCGAAGAGCTGTGTGCAGAGGCCTCTGCGAAATTCCTGATCGGCTTCGCGGGAAGCGTTGAGAGCCTGGCACAAATCACGAGCGCGGGTTCTGGCGGCAACGAGTTCCGGGTCCAGAGCATCGTAAAGCTCGCCTGCCAGCATCTTTTCGCGTTCGGTCGCCATGCCGGTTCTTCCTCCTGAGAATTTCCGGCGCGCTTCGAACGCTGCCGAGCCGGTTTTTCGGAACCAGCTTTGAACAGGATAGCGGCTTCTGTTCGCATACGGAATGCCAGCTCGGGCGGCAACGAAAGGGCGCGGGTGGATTTGACACTCGCGTACGTGCGGAAGATGATGAGCGCATGAACAACGAGGCAACGGTTGCGTTTGCGACGTTAACCGTTCCGGCTGGGGTGTTTCTGCTGCTGCCTCTGCTGACGCCGCGCGGATATTTCTTTGGCGTGCCGGTGGAACCGGACTTCAAGGCGATGAAATCGGCGTCGGAGATTGTGCGCGTGTATCGAACGATGGTCGCGGTGAGCTACGCGGTGGCGCTTGGGTTGGCGGTGTCGTCGCCGAGTCTGTTGCCGCTAGCGATTGTGGTGTTGGGGGCGGTGGGAGTAGTGGCGTTTTTCCGCGCGCGGCATCAGGCGCAGGCATATGCGGCGCCGAGGCCATCGGTATTGGATTCGATGGGGGATGCGGCGCACCAGAGGCTGCCGGGCTGGATGTTGCTGGGGCTGTTGCCACTGGCCGTGCCGCTCGCGGTGGCCTATCATCTGCACCAACAGTGGGCGTGGATCCCGGCGAGATTTCCGGTGCACTGGGGGATAGACGGGCAGCCGAATCGATGGGCGGAGAAGACGGCGCATGGCGTTTACGGACCCCTGTGGTTTGGGGTGCTGATGATTTTGTTTTTGTTGGTGATGGCGGTGGCGGGATTTTACGGGTCGCGGCCATCGCCTATGCGAGTGGCGATGTTGCGGGTGATTTTGGCGGCGGCCTGTTTCGTTGCGTTTCTGTTTGGAATGGTGGGGATGCTGCCGCTGCATCATTATTCGCCGTGGCTGTGGATCGCGCCGGCAGTGGCGCTGTTCGGCGTGCTGATTGTGCAGTTGGTACGAACGGCGAGCAATCCGGACTTCACGAGCGAAGCGACGCCGGACGAGTGCTGGAAGCTTTCATCGGTGTATTACAACCGAGCGGATCCGGCGCTGTTTGTGCAGAGACGGATTGGCGTAGGTTACACGCTGAACTTCGGGCAGCCGATGGCGTGGGTGTTGCTGCTGATGATTGTGGGTCTGATTCCGGCGGCGATCTGGCTGATGGGTTGACCGATTAAGATGAACCATGCGCTTTTTGGCATTGATGTGTTTGTGTTTGACGCCAGCCGCGGCGGATGTGCTGGCGAATGTGGCGGCGCACGCGGAGCGGTTCGGCGCGTTGTCGCGAAAGATCTGGGAGAATCCGGAACTCGGTTTTCACGAGACGAAGAGCGCGGGGCTGCTGGAGCAGGAGCTGCGCGCGAACGGGTTCACGGTGGATGCCGGGGTGGCGGGGATGCCGACGGCGTTCACAGCGACGTGGGGTAGCGGCAAGCCGGTGATTGTGCTGCTGGGCGAGTTTGACGCGCTGCCGGGGTTATCGCAAAAAGATAAGCCTGAGCAGGACCCGGTGCAGGCGGACGCGCCGGGACACGGATGCGGGCACAACTTGCTGGGCGCGGCCTCGGCATTGGCGGCGGTGGCGATCAAGGAAGAGATGCAGGCGCGGGGCATTAAGGGAACGGTGAGGTATTACGGGACACCGGCGGAGGAGGGCGGCGGCGGCAAGATCTACATGATTCACGCGGGGATGTTTCGCGATGTAGATGCGGTGCTGACGTGGCATCCGGGGGATGCGAATCGCGTGAGCCTGGGGTCGATGTTGGCGAATAACGGCGGGCATTTCAAGTTTTATGGAGTGGCGTCGCATGCGGCGGCGGCTCCGGAGCGCGGGCGATCGGCGCTGGATGGGGCGATGATCATGCTGAACGCGGTGGAGTTTATGCGCGAACATGTGCCGCAGGAAACGCGCATACATTACGTGATTGTGAATGGCGGGAGCGCGGCGAATGTGGTGCCGGCGTATGCGGAAGTTTCGCTGATTGCGCGCAACCCGAGCGCGCCGGTTCTGGATGGGATCTGGCAGCGGATTATGAAGTGCGCGCAGGCGGGGGCGTTGGCATCGGAAACGCGGATGGAGTTTGAGCAGGGGACGAACTACGCGAATGTGGTGCCGAACGATGCGTTGTCGGCGGCGCTGGGGCGCGCGATGCAAAAGGCTGGGGGATACGAATACACGCCCGAGGAGCGCGCGTTTGCGGACACGCTGCAGAAGGGCATGGAGATGACGCGCAAGCTGGCGGGGCCGAATGAGGTCAAGGCGGATAAGTCGGAGACGGGAACGGCGGCATCGAGCGATGTGGGGGATGTGAGTTGGGTAGTGCCGACGGCGCAATTTACGACGGCAACGTTTGTGCCGGGAGTGGCGGCGCATACGTGGCAGGCGGCGGCGTGTGCGGGCACGACGATTGGACGCAAGGGCATGCTGGTGGCGGCGCGGACGCTGGCGCTGGCGGGAGTGGAGCTGTTGACGTCACCGGCGGAGTTGGACGAGGCGAAGCAGGATTTCGAGAAGCGGAAGGCGGGGCGGACGTGGACGACGCATATAGCGGCGGGATCGAAGCCGCCGCTGGATTACGCGATCAAGGAAGGGCACTAGCGCCAGCCCATATTCCTACACAGGTGAAGCGCTGGATCGCGCGACGCCGACGATCCATGTCCACTTCACGCCCATTAGTTGCTCATGGCTCTCAAACGAGCACAGGCCGCACTCGCTTCATTGGCATTCTGTTTGAGGCACTGCGCCAGCGCACCTACCTTGTGAGCGAAAATATAGACGTTAACGATGCCGCTGCTTAACTGGTCTCCGGGCGCATTGCGCGTCCTGCAGGACAAGGGTCAACGGGAGGCGATGACAAGCCTCTTCGCTGCCTATTTTCGCGTCGCAGAAGGAAGAGACCTGACTGGCGCCGTTCTCCACTTAGACCTGCCCACAGAAAGCAATCTGGAGCGTATCCGGCCAGCGCATGTTGGTGTAGCGGCGCCTTCGGTAAGGCAAAAGAGAAGTAGCTTACCGGCGCAACCCAATCAAAACCGGTACCACTTCTTGGCGCGTTTCACCAGAAACAACGGATGGGTTGTACACGCAACACTGAAGCGTGAATACCGAATAGTAAGTAAAGAGGCGATGGCAAGTCCGGCTTGATTGACCGGGTGTAATCCGCTTCGCACGACTGCGTCGAATGCCCGACTGCAACCGTTACTATTTCTGACGCACGGCACTAGAAGGCGCGGAGGTACTGGGCGGGCGGGTCTAGCTTGGCGCCGAGAACGTGTGCGGCGTGCAGCGGGAAGTAAGGATCGCGGAGGAATTCGCGCGCGAGCAGAACCATGTCTGCGTGGCCGTCGCGTATGATCTGATCGGCTTGCTGCGGCGTGGTGATGAGGCCGACGGCGCCGGTGGCAATACCGGCTTCGGCGCGGATACGCTGGGCGAACGGTACCTGATATCCGGGAGCGACAGGGATCTTCTGGTGGATGGAGGCGCCGCCGGAGGAGCAATCGAGGAGGTCGACGCCGAGGGGCTTGACGCGGCGGGCGAGTTCGACGCTATCGGCGATGGTCCAGCCGCCATCGGCCCAATCGCTGGCGGAGATGCGAAGCCACAGGGGCAGTTCGGCGGGCCAGACGGCGCGTACGGCGGCGATGGTTTCGAGCGCGAAGCGAATACGATTTTCAAAAGAGCCGCCGTACTGATCGGTGCGGTGATTGGAGAGCGGGGAGAGGAACTGATGCATCAGGTAGCCGTGGGCTCCGTGCACTTCGACGAGCTCGAAACCGGCGCGGTGCGCGCGAAGGGCGGCATCGACGAAGGCTTGCGTAATCGCGTGAATTTCGCTGATGGAGAGCTCGGCGGGCGTGGGGTCTTCGGGGCGGAAAGGAAGCGCGCTGGGCGCTACGGTTTGCCAGGCGCCTTCAGAGGGCGTGAGCGCGGCGCCGCCTTCCCAAGGACGCGCCACGCTGGCTTTGCGGCCGGCGTGCGCGAGTTGAACGCCGGGCACGGCGCCGAATTGTTTAACAAATGCGGCGATGCGCGAGAGGAACTGGATGTGTTCGTCTTTCCAGATGCCTTGATCGAAGGCGGAGATGCGGCCGCGGGCCTCGACGGCGGTGGCTTCCATCATGACGAGCGCGGCGCCGCCGATGGCGCGGCTGCCGAGGTGCGCGAAGTGCCAATCGTTGGCGAAGCCATCGTGGCTGGAGTACTGGCACATGGGAGAGACGGCGATGCGATTTCGAAATGTGACGGCGCGCTGGGTGAGGGGCTCGAATAAATGGACGCTCATCGTACCAGTATCGCTGTGACCATAGTTACGCGCGCAGTTTGACAGGAGGATTTCGCTGCGCTAATATCACAAGTCCGCACTAGGACCGTGCCGTAAGAGCATTGCAACTTTCGGCAGGGCATCTGCGTCATATCCGTATCCCAAAGCCAACACTCGGGACCGGAAACACTTATAACGAACATGAATACGAAAAACGGACCGAAGGCCAAGTACGCCACTTACAAAAAAATATTAGAGCGCAAGGCCGAAGAAGTGCGCGGCAGTATGTCCGCACAGAAGGCGGCGCAAGTTGTCTCGCGACTTGATGTTCCATCCGATGAAGGCGACCTGAGCCAGCAATCGCACGAAGAGTGGATTTTCCTCAACCGCAACACCATTGACATGAAGTTGCTGCGCGAGATTTCAGGCGCGCTGCATCGCATGGAAACTGAACAGTTCGGCATTTGTATGGAATGCGAAGAGCCGATTTCGGCGAAGCGTTTGGATGCGCTGCCGTGGGCCCGCTACTGCGTGTCGTGCCAAGAGAAGATCGCGGCCGGCATCGCATCGGGCGAGCGCGAAGAAGAGTTCGAGGGCGCCATACGTTGACACTGACGGACCTGCGCAAAGTGGCGGTGAAGAAGAGCCTGCGCATACGCTTTGTGCTGCCCAACGGCATGGAGTGCGCGGTGGATGAGCACGGCCTGGCGCGGGTTCCGGCGCTGAATAAGACAGCCGACTTCAACCTGGAGCAGGAACTCGGGAAGGTGAAAGAGTTCCTGCTGGAGTATCGCGCGGAGCTGGATAAGAAGGGCATGCCGAGGCGTCAAACGATGACGCAGAGCGAGCTGGACGCGATGACGAATGCTACGCCTGGCGCGGCGGCGCCGGCGCATGAAGAGGAATAGTCCGCAAGTTCTAGGGCAATCGGGGTAAAATACTGGTCGCCGAACTGTAACGCTTACCCGAAAGGGCTTGGGGACTTCATGGAAAAGCAAGCGCAAAATATTCAAGACAGTTTTTTAAATAACGCACGCAAAGACAAAGTCGTTCTCACCATTTATTTAATGAGTGGAGTGAAGCTCTCCGGCAGGATTAAGAGCTTTGATAAGTACTCGCTGGTACTCGAAACGAATAACCAGGAGCAACTGATCTTTAAACACGCGATTTCAACGGTGGTGACGCAGAAAAGCTCGCACTCGTATGGCGGCGGTTCGAACGTGAACACATCGGTCGCGTCTTCAGCCGGAGCGGGATCGATGCCGGGAGCGCCGGTCCACCAGGATTCTCCGGAGGCATAGGCACGTCCCCCACAGATCGCGCGCGCGAAAAAGCCATTCTGGTAGGTGTGGAATGGACAGGCCGCTCTTCATCCTCGCGCGGCGAAGCGGTTGATACGGAAGAGTCACTCGAAGAACTGTCGGAACTCGCAACCAGCGCGGGAGCGGTGGTGGTGGGGAAGACCATGCAGGCGCGGCCATCGCCGGAGGCCGCGACATTGATTGGCCGGGGCAAGGTGCAGGAGCTCGCGGCCGAAGTGGCGTCGACGGGCGCGGAGCTGGTGATTTTCGATCATGAGCTGACGCCGACGCAGCAGCGCAATTTAGAAAAGACCATCGATGCGCGGGTGATCGGCCGCACGCAACTTATTCTGGACATTTTCGCGACGCGCGCACGGACGCGTGAGGGCCGTCTGCAAGTGGAGTTGGCGCAGTTGAGTTATCTGCTGCCGCGGTTGACGGGACATGGCGTGCAGATGTCGCGACTGGGCGGCGGCATTGGTACGCGCGGTCCGGGCGAGACGAAGTTGGAGACGGACCGGCGAAGAATTGCGCGGCGCATCAAGAAAATCGAAGACGATTTGGAAGGCGTGCGCGCGGGCCGTTCGTTGCACCGAAGACGGCGGAGCGCAGTGCCGCTGGCGACGCTGGCGCTGGCGGGATATACGAACGCGGGCAAATCGACGCTGTTTAATCGATTGACGCAGGCGGGCGTGCTGGCGGACGCGAAGATGTTTGCGACGCTCGATCCGACGGTGCGTCCGCTGACGCTGCCATCGCGCCGGAGAGTGCTGCTGAGCGACACGGTTGGGTTCATACGCAATCTGCCGACGACGGTGGTGAAGGCGTTTCGCGCGACGCTGGAGGAAGTGAAGGAAGCCGCGCTGGTGCTGCACGTGGTGGATGTGTCCGCGCCGATGGCGAAGGAGCACTCCGCGCATGTGACGGAAGTGCTGGCGGAGATTGGGGCGGCGGAGATTCCGCAGATACTGGCGCTGAATAAAGTGGACCGCGTGCTGGCGAGCGACGGCAACGTTGCGCAGGCCAAAGAGCGGCTGACGGCGGGGCTGACAGCAGCGCGCGTGGTAACGATTTCGGCGCTGACGGGTGACGGCATACCCGAATTGCTGGCAGCGATAGATGAAGCGCTTCCGCTTGATCCAATTGTGCGGGTGGAGTTTCATCTGCCGGTGGGCGGCGGGGCGGAACTGGCGATGCTGCACGAGTTCGGCCGGGTGATCGAGACGCGGTTTGCGGAAGACGGCTGCGAGGTGGTGGCGGAAGTGCCGGAATCGCTGCGGCGGCGGATTACAGGCGCGTAACCCAATATTTCAAGCCTGCGAAAAGGTACGACTATCACACATAATCGGAGATGCGTGCGAAGGCGAACGCATCGCTTCATGGTACGCTGTCACCACAGGAGACGTACATGCGAGTGAATAGCCGTTTAATCGTTCTTGGGGGCGTGGCCGCGATCGCTCTGTTTGCGCAGAAGGGCGGCGTTCTTCACCCGGAATTGACAGTTCAAACTGGAAGCTACGACAAGCCGGCGGCGACGATCGGCACAAAGCCGAGCGAAGCATGGACGTCGACGACGGTTGCGGCGGGAGTGCAGAAGCAGCCGCGCTCGGGCAAGCCGGTGACGGTGGTGGGCGAGGTTGTGGACTTCTCGTGCTATCTGCAGTTGGGCAAGCACGGAGAGGCGCACCGCTCGTGCGGCCAGAAGTGCGTGAACAACGGCGAGCCGATTGGCGTGCTGGCGAAGGATGGCACGCTGTACCTGCTGATGCCGGAAGAGCACGATCCGCGGCGCGACGGCGGCGTGGATGCGCGCTCAATCGCTGCGGAGCACATGGGCCACATCGTGGAAGTGAGCGGCACGGAATCGGACCCGGTGAACGGGATTCGCGCGATTTTTGTGCAGGGACTGACGAAGTAACGCAGCCTGTGGCGCGGTAAGGCGCATGGGTGAAGCGCTCATTCGCGTTACGTCATGTGATTTGAACCAAACTCCGGCGAGCCGATTGGCGTGCTGGCGAAGGATGGCACGCTTTACCTGCTGATGCCGGAAGAGCATGATCCGCGGCGCGACGGCGGCGTGGATGCGCGCTCGATGGCTGCGGAGCACATGGGCCACCTCATGGAAGTGAGCGGCACGGAATCGGACCCGTTGAACGGGATTCGCGCGATTTTTGTGCAGGGACTGACGAAGTAAGGCAGCATGTGGCGCGGTAAGATCGGGTGACATATCTCACCGCTTATAGAGACGAATATAGTTCTCCCAATAAGCGCGATCTCCGAGATCCCGAAAGCCTGTGTCAGAGCCGTTGGCGGGCTCCCAAGTGTTCTGGTCGATTCGCCGGAGAAACCATAGGCCCTGCTGCAAAGTATGCGGGGGATAGTGGGGCGGCGGCCACCATCGGCAGTAATCCCTCCATCTACATGAGAACTGGAAGCTGACTTGGCGCGGCATCTGGTCCCCGTAGAGAACTTCGTCAATCGTGATTACGCCGTTTATGTGCCAGCCGTCGAACCACAGGAATGTCGGAGAGGGCTCGAACGTACCCACGACTATGACTTGATCCTCGTGTGCGATCCAGTGTTTTTCTGTCGCACCGAGAAACGAAAATCCAACTAGTGCTTCACAGACTAACCATAACTCGAGCCGTACGCCAGAGCTTTCGTTTCAAGCGAGGCATTCCCCAAGTGGTTGGACACTGATCTCCAAGCAAAGTTCCCGGCCACCTTGCAAAGAACAATCGGGCACATTCATTCGGTCGGTTTTAGCCAAATCGAAGAGACGCTTCAATTACACGTTATCTCCGGAGACGACGTGGACTTCTTTTAGCCCGCTCATCGCGCGGGTAGCTTGGGCGTGTCATCGGGTTATGGCAGCCTTTTACATCGCGGAAGCGTACACTCGGCGGTCGTTCAGCGTTTATGATTTCGCCAGCGCGCTTACGCGAGCGATAGCATCTGTCAACTCGCCATATTCAAGCGTCGATTTCGGCAGCCGGTCGAGCCACGCGATAAAAGCGCCAATGCTGGCACGATCGTGGCGCACCCAAAAACCTGATCCGCTCAGGCGCGCGATGACATCGGCGGTGCTCAGCGTCCGCTCCGAAACCTCCACGTGCGCGGCCCATTGAGTGAAAACAATCGCGACGGCATCACCCGCAGCCAGTCCGTCTGCGTGAGGAACAGGTAAAAACTTGACCTGTTCGCCGTAGCTCTCGAGGGCAGGGCTATCGTCTATGTCCGGAATCCAAGGCCGCAAGACATCCCAACTGCCTCGCCGCGCCGCTATTGCGAACGGCATGGCTGGAATCTGCAGACTATCGGCCTCAATGCCGGTGAAGTCGTCGCTGTAAAGCGCGAAGCCACTCGCCATCAGTGCCGCCGCGAGAGTGCTCTTTCCGGAATAGGAAGACGCCGGAAACAAAACACAGCGCCCGCCGATCCCACATGCCCCGGCATGCAGCAACGCCAACCAGTCGCGTCCAGAGCGCGCGCGGCGTATCAGTTCCTGGAACAGAACTGCGCGCGCCGGCCGCACGCCTTTTTCGATTGCGATGCACTCTTCGTCCGCGACGATCACAAAGCGGTCGTCCGCCATACCCCAGACCGCGATTGTGACGCCGGGTTTACACGCGGCGACACGTATCCCCGCCAGTCGTGGCGCGAGTTCCGCGCTGACGGCGGGGCAGTCCGTCAGCAGAAGGAAGGCTGTGCCTTCAATGGAGCAATACATGGCGTCGCACGGCTCGCCATGCTGGCCGTCCCATTGTGGGAGCGCGATGCTCTCAACCCGTCCAAGCAGTCCGGCGTTGGCCCAGTTGTTCACCGTCGCATCTACGTCTTTGGTAGCTAACTCGCGAGAGATGCCGAATGTTTCCACCAGAGTATCGGCCGCACTGTTCGGCGAGGCCGTCTCGCAATACGCGCGCCAGATCAGACTTGCCGTCTGGTTCATAGAAAACAGACACGGTACGTCGGGCCTTGCGACGATCAAGCCATTCTCGACAGGAAACTCCCAGGTTTCCGGCGGAACTGCTCTGTCTTGTGAGATGTCTCCGGAGATCATCAGAGCGCGCCGTTACTGATTATGCGATGCGAACCTCAACTGCGCAGACGACCCCCGGTCTTATGGCGTGGGCGATTAGGAGGCGGCTCCGGCGCGGCTGCTCTGAGCGGCGGCGGTTGACGGCGGGGCGTAGGAGGAACTGCCGGTCTGGGTGGTCGAGCTTGTGTCGGATGAAGCGGCTGCTGTACCGGACGAAGCGGCTTTCGCTTGCGCGCTCAGCTGAACCGTATCCTGAATGGGCGATGATCCGCTGGATTGCGAACTCGCGGTTGGCGCAGTTCGCGGCTGGACCGCCTGAGTGCTTTGAACGCCGGCGGCAGCGCCGCATGAAACCGAGGTGACCATGAAATATTCTCCACCTATAGATATCGGCCAGGGATCGGCGGATTTTAATATTCAGAATCAGAAATTGGTATAGACAGAGAGCACCGGCTTTTTGTTTGGGCGGCCACCCACATGGGGCATTCGCAACGAGCCAATGGAAGTGAGCGACAGTTTATTGCTGCTTTTTGATCTGCTGGGGTTCCTTGGGATCGGCTTTTGCGTTGGCATTGGCCCCGCGGCGGCCGGAGGGGGGATGCGGTGGAAGGCTGGCGTATTCGGTCAGTTCTTTGAGGACGGTGTCCTTCTGCGCTGTGTCGACCAGCAGGCGGCGGTGCTTTCCGTCGGAGGCGGGCTCTAATTCGATCGCGCCAGAAGCGGAGATGCGTAGTTTGCCGGGCTCGGAAAGCTTGAAGAGATTCTCTTTTTCGTGCGCGGCGAAGAGGGCTGCGGCGGCGGGGGAGGCGGGAGCGTCGTAGGGCATGTCGCCGAAGGAGCGATAGGCTGCGGCGACCGGGTTGTTCTTGAGCGCGGCGAAATCTTTGTCGATGCTGGCACCGGGGAAGCGAATGGCCTCGCCGATATCGTCGCCACAGAGGTAGATTGGCGTGGGCCACTCGTCGAACATTCGCTGGGCGGCGGCACGGGCGGCTGGATCGCTCGGGAGTTTGGGCGCGGCCAGGATCAGGTGGCGAACGACGCCTTCGATGAGCGGCTTGGAGCCGATCAACGAGAGCAGGCGTGAGACGCTGGCGACCGAACCGGAGGCGATGACGATGGAGTTACTGGGCTGCGAAGCGGTGAGCGCGTTGCGCAGCACGGTGGCCGGATCGGCGGTATCGAGCACACGGGTGACGTTCGGCTTGAAGAGTGGG
Source organism: Bryobacteraceae bacterium (assembly GCA_036268375.1). Taxonomy (GTDB): domain Bacteria; phylum Acidobacteriota; class Terriglobia; order Bryobacterales; family Bryobacteraceae; genus PALSA-243. Next base: position 11,368 of record DATAUH010000133.1, read on the forward strand.
GCGGCATTGTCGCCCGTTTCCGCGAGAAGCTTGGCGTAGACGGGATCCGGCTGCTGCTTGCCATCCACGGAGCCGATGGGCAGACCGCCGAAGGCGCCGGGCGTGTAGTAGTGCTTGGTGATGTCACAGAACTGCGCGGCTGCAAAGTCGGGGCGATTGACGGAAATGGCGACGACGCGCGACTGTCCTTTGGACTCCAGGCCGAATAGGACGGCCAAGGCGAGAAGGTCGCCGATGCGATCAAAGCCGCCGTCGAAGAGAATTCCAACCGGAGGAATTCCTCCGCCGCCGAACTGCATGGATCAGCCTAGGTTCAAGCCACCGTCGAGACCGGAGACGCGGCCGGTGGAATCGCCGAAGTCTTCGATGTGTACGCCCATGCGGTCCATCATGGTGAGGAACAGGTTGCACATGGGGGTTTCGCGACGGTACTCGATGTAACGCCCGGTTTTGAAGGCGCCGCCGGCGCTGCCAGCGATCATAGTGGGCAGGTCTTCGTGAAGGTGGCGGTTGCCATCGGAAAGGCCCGCGCCGTAGACGACCATAGAGCTATCAAGGAGGTTGGAATCGCCGTCCGGCGTGTTCTTCAGCTTGGTGGCCCACTTGGCGAACTGCGTGACGTGATAGGTATTAATCTGGGTCACCTTCTCGATCATGTCGGGCTGATTGCGGTGGTGCGTCAGCGGGTGGTGCCCATCGGGGATATCGATTTCGCGGTAAGCGCGTGAGGAGCCTTCGCGAGTGACCAGGAAGGTGACGATGCGCGTCATGTCCGCCTGGAAGGCGATGGTGATCATGTCCGTCATCAGCTTGAAATGCTCGGCAAAGTCCGCGGGGATGCCGTAGGGCTTGTCCATGTGCGGATCGATTTGCGCGTTGGTGGCTTCGGCGGCTTCAATCTGACGTTCGATTTCGCGGATGGCGGAGAGGTATTCGTCGAGTTTGCGGCGGTCGCTGGGGCCGAGGCGGCTTTCGAGCGAGTGCGTGGAATCGTTGACGAAATCGAGAATGCTGCGGCGATACAGAGCCTGGCGCTTGCGGGCGTCGGGCGAGAGGATGACGCCATCGCCGAAGAGGCGCTCGAAGAGATCGCGCGGATTGAGCGTAGGCGGCAGCGGGACGGTATCGCTCTTCCAGGCGAGATTGTTGGTGTAGGCGCAGGAATAGCCGGAGTCGCAGTCACCGGCCTGGCGGCCGTCTTCCATGCCTATTTCGAGCGACGGGAAGCGCATGTTCTTGCCGACCTGATTGGCGATGATCTGGTCGAACGAGATGCCGGCGTGGATGTCGCTGAGAGATTTTTTGACGTGGACGCCGGTGAGGTAGGTGCCGCAGCAGCGGCCGTGATCGCCCGCCCCATCGAGCAGCGCGCGGCCGCCGTTATGGGTGAGGTTGCCGAGGAGGAGCAGATCGTCCTTGAGCGGCTCCATGGGCTGGAGGACGCGGCCCAGCGTCCCAAGGGGCCCTTCAGTGGTGGGGTTCCACTGGTTCATGATGATGCCATTGGGGACATAGGCCATGGCCATGCGGACCGGGGCTTTGGGAGCGGCCGAGAGAGCAGGCGCCATAGCGTCGAGAAAGGGAAGAGCGACCGCAGCGCCTAGACCTTGGAGAAACGTTCTCCGTCCTAGCGCTTTGCGTTCGATTGGCGTCATCGAGAGGGCCTCCTAGGCTGGGGTAACTGAAATGCGGAACTGTAACTATTTTACTCTAGTTTCCACGGTGAACTTCAGCCACCGTCTTGGCGGCCGTGGTCTCACTGCGCGACTCGCGGAAGGGCGCGCTGTGAACCACGCTGAAGATGAGCGTTTGGAAACCGTAATCTTTAGCGGCGACTTCCTTTTCGATGGCGGCAGCGGTGCGCGCATCGTAAGATTCGAGGCCACGTTCGAGAGCGTACGTCATCACCTTTTGGGTGAGACACGTCAGAAATTCGGGCAGGGCGCTGGTGAGCGCGGCGCGCATTTCGGAAGGCGTCGAAAACGATTTGCCGTTGGGCAGAGTGCCGCTCGAATCGACCGGGAACGAGCCGTCCATGGTACGCCATTGGCCGATGGCGTTGTAGTTTTCGAGGCTGAAGCCGAGTGGGTCCATCTTGTTGTGACAGACAGAGCAGGCCGGGTCCGCGCGGTGCTTCTCCATTTGCTGGCGGAGAGAGGCGGACTTGCCGGTGGCGGACTCATCGAGCGCCGGAATGTCAGGCGGCGGAGGCGGAACCGGCGAGCCGAGGATGTTATCGAGAATGAACTTGCCGCGCAGGACGACGGAGGTGCGCGAAGGATAGCTCGAAACGGTGAGAACAGCGGCCTGGGTGAGCAGGCCGCCGCGCTGGTCGGTGGTGAGGTCGACTTTGCGGAATTCGGGGCCTTTTACGTCGTCGATGCCATAGAATTTGGCCAGCTTTTCGTTCAGGAAGGTATAGCGGGCGTTGAGGAAGTCCGAAATGGGCCGGTTTTCGCGCAGCATGTACTCGAAGAACATGCGGGTTTCGGTCTTCATGTTGTCGCGGAGGTCGGCATTCCACTCGGGGAACTTTTTCGGATCGGGCTTTACGACGTCGATATTGCGGGTTTCGAGCCATTGGCCGGCGAAATTGGATGCGAACGCCGCTGAGCGGGAGTCGGCAAGCATGCGGGTGACCTGCGCGTCGAGAGTGGCGGTGTCGTGAAGCTTGTTTTGCGCGGCGAGCTGGAGGAGTTGATCGTCGGGCATCGAACTCCAGAGGAAATAGCTGATTCGCGAGGCCAGTTCGTAGTCGGAGACGGGATGCGCGGCGGCGATGGAGCGATTTTCGATCTTAAAGAGGAAGTTGGGCGAGACCAGCATGGCCTGGATGGCGAGTTGAATGCCGTCCTCTGTGGTTTGGCCCTGGGATTTCGCCAGAGTGACGAAGCGCATGAGGGCGGCGATCTCCTGCGAAGTGGCGGGGCGGCGATAGGCGTGGTTGGCGAGGTTAGTGACGATGCGCTGCACGCAGGCCGTACCGGTTTGCGGGTCGCAGAGCAGAATCTTCTTGCGGCTGGGGTTCTCGGCGGTGGGGGCGAAGGGACCGACGAAGGTCAGGGTGTCTACAAACTTGTTCTTCTTCTTGTTATAGACATCGGCCTTGGCGAGGGTGTCCACGAAATCGTCATCCAGGAAACCGGCGCGGAAGGTGTGCTCGCCTTCGGTGAGGTGCACGCGCATGTGCTCTTCGGAATATGGGTCGAAATAGACAAGTTTCGAGGGCTTGGTCTCGACTGACATTTTATGGATGAGATTGCCGTCCATCCACAGGGCTAAGGTGACGGGTTTGGCGTCGGCGGCGCGTTCGCCGGGAAGGCCGAAGCGAAGGTCGTAATCGCCGTCGAAATCGACGCGGAAGGTGGTTTCGACGGTGCTGCGGTCGAGGCGGGTAATGGAGCGGGTGCGGTTGGAGCGTTCGATTTCGATGGGCTTCTTGGGAAGCGGGTCGGAGCCCAGGGCGCGGGCGGAGATGCGTCCGGCGGCGGCGATGTATTTCGACATCAGGAGGGGCGAGACAGTGAGGACGGAGCCGATGTTGTCGAAGCCGAAGCCGGAGTCATCGGTGGGAAAGCTTTTGTCGGCCTGGAATTCGACGCCAAGAAGGTCGCGGATGGTGTTGCGATATTCGACGCGATTGAGGCGGTGGGCGACTACAGTGCCGGGGTCGGGTTTGATGGCACGGTCGAGATCGTCGAAGTGGGCTTGTATATAGGAAGTGAGGGCGTGAACTTTTTCGGCGGGAGGCTTGGGTATTCCTTGCGGCGGCATTTCGCCGGTGCGTAATTTCTGCAAGATGATTTCCCAGCCGTCGCGATTTTTGGTGAGCGACTGCGGGTCGAGAAAGACCTGGATGTTCATTCCGCCGGAGGAGAGTTGGGGATTGTGACAACCGAAGCAGGTGTTTTTGAAGACCGGATCGACGGCGGCATGATACGCAGTGTCGTCGGCGGCTGAGAGAGGGACGGAGATAAGAGCGGCCAAGCCGGCCAAACGGAGGAGATGCGGCATGCTCATCTTGTTACTAGTATACCTATCGAACAAATTAGATTTGCAGGCGGGGCGGCGGGGCATGGTTGAAATGCACCGAAACGGCCGTAGTGCGCCACCAGCGAAATGCCGGATTCGAGGCGGCGATGTGAGTGGCTGCGGGTGAGGTAAGCGCGGGCGCGCCGGAATCCAGTTAGAAGCGAGTGGGGGTGTGTGGGGCGAAATAGCTATTTGATGCGCGAAAGAAAACAGAAAAGGCCTGTGGGATTGCCACAGGCCCGAGAAGAGACAGTTGTGAAGGATTTATGGTTTGCTGGAAGAGTTTATGCGAGGTGACTGGTTAGGCGGGAATCAATAGAGAAGGTCAACTGTCTCTCCGCGGGTCTGAGATTTCTTAGTCACGCCTCTTATGTAGCAATCGTCGCGCCAAACTCTCAGGAGCAGTAAAATCAATGCGAACGCGGGGCGCTGCGCGCGTTTGGAACACGACTGTATGCAAAATTGGCACCGGTGTGTCAACCTCGTGTTCCAAAGTGACGCAATCCCGTCGCCCGGTGTTCCACTGGCGCAAATGTCAGGGGAGTTTCCCCCCTTTTTGCGGGCAAGCGCGCCCTACTCCTCGAATTAGTTGAGAAGTATCACCCGGAGAGGCTACTACTTTACCGAAGGATACGGTTTACGCACCTAGGCCACTCGATCTTTGCCGTGCTGGTTCCGCTAGCGGTATGGATCCTGATCAGCGGGCTTGACGATGTGTTTGTCAGCCTGTGTTGGATCGGCATCCGTAAAGCTACGCATGTACCGACTCGGGCGGAAAGAGAAGCCATGCCGGAGCGGCGGATTGCGATCCTGATTGCGCTGTGGCAGGAGCACGCGGTGACCGGGCAGATGTTGGAGCGCACGGTTTCCACGATGCAGTATTCGAATTACGACATCTTTGTCGGGGTGTATCCGAACGACGAGCGGACGGTGCGGGCGGTGTCGGAAGCGGCCAGCCATCACGAGCGAATTCAAGTAGCGATGTTGCCGCATGCGGGACCGACATCGAAGGGCGATTGCCTGAACTGGACGTTCCGGCGGATGTGCGAGTTCGAAGAGCAGAACGGCGTGCGGTACGAAGTGATTGTGACGCACGATGCCGAGGACGTGGTGCATCCGGAGTCGCTGCACCTGATCAACTGGTTCTCACGCGATTATGCGATGGTGCAGATTCCGGTGCTGGCGCTGCCGACGCCGGAGCTCGAAATCACGCATGGGCTCTACTGCGACGAGTTTGCGGAATATCAGTTGAAGGACATTCCGGTGCGGCAGGCGCTGGGCGGGTTCTTGCCGTCGAATGGCGTGGGCTGCGGATTTGAGCGCGCGGCGCTGGAGCGGCTGGCGGATTCGCGCGATGGGAAGATTTTCGATCCGACAGCTTTAACGGAAGACTACGAGAACGGGTTTCAGTTTCACGCGATGGGGTACCGGCAGATCTTCGTGCCGGTGCGGTTTGAAAATGGCGCGCCGATGGCGACGCGGGAATATTTTCCGCGCACGCGGAGAGCGGCGGCGCGGCAGCGAAGCCGGTGGATCGCGGGGATTGCGCTGCAGGGCTGGGAGCGGCACGGATGGCGCGTTTCATGGCGGCAGCGCTACTGGTTTTGGCGCGACCGCAAAGGGCTGGTGGGGAATCTGCTTTCGCCGGTGGCGAATGTGGCGTATCTGTATGGCCTGCTGGATTGGCGCGCGACGGCGAACATGCCGCATTGGGCGGCGGCGCTGTATACCAGCACGTTGGGCATAACGCTGTTGCAAGTGGGTATGCGGGTGTGGACCGGCAGCCGAATCTATGGCTGGCAGTTTGCGGCGCTTTCTCCGTTGCGCGTGTTCTGGGGCAATTGGGTGAACTTCCTGGCCACGTCGAAGGCGTTGTGGCAGTTTGGCGGCGCGCGGCTGCGCGGCGTGACGCTGCGGTGGCACAAGACGGAGCATTGCTACCCGACGCATTCGATTTCTACCGCCGGGCGGCCGCGGCTGGGCGAGGTGCTGGTGCGAATGCGGTGCGCGGAAATGCGCGACATCGAAGCGGCGCTGCAAAGCATGCCGGCGGGCGCGCGGCTGGGCGAGTACCTGGTAAAGCTGCACAAGCTGAGCGAGGACGAAGTGTACCAGGCGCTGAGCACGCAATCGGGAATTCCGTTTGGCGCGCCAGGCGAAGCGGATGTGAACCGGGCGGCTGCGCGCACGCTGCCGGCTGAGCTGCGCAAGCGCTGGCATGTGCTGCCGTATCGCGTGGTGATGGGACAGTTGCACATGGTTACGACAGAGGCGCCATCGGAAGAGATGATCCGCGAACTGGGCGCGGCGACGAAGCTGGACCTGCGTTTTCGATTGGCGCAACCGGCGGCGTTCGAACGCCTGGTGGAACTGGTGAAGTAGCGGGTTACGATGGCTCTTGACCCGCCATTTATTCCGTAATCTGATTGTCATCGCAGCATGTTGCGCGCCGGTTTCGGCCGCGTGGGCGCAAGCGTGTCCGCAGTTGCGCCCTGGCGCGACCGCGCGGGAGCCGGCCTCGATTTCCTCCACAAACGGAGTGCTGCGCGCGGACTTTTCGTTTCGCACCAGCGTGGACGAGTACGGGCTGCGGCACTACTGCTACGTCTACGGCGCGAACACGATTTCGCCGACGCTGCGCGTGCACCCGGGGGATGAACTGGTGCTGCGGCTGCGGAACGAGTTGCCGGCTGACGGGAATCTTTCCGCGCCCAGCGAACTGCCTTGGCCGCATGCGCACACGATGACGATACAGGGCGCGTGTGGGGGCGGGAAGCTCTATGCGTCATCTACCAATTTGCATTTTCACGGAGTGAGCATTGCGCCGAGCTGCCATGCTGACGATGTGCTTTCGACGCTGGTGGAACCGGGCGCGGGCGCGAACGGAGGCTGGTATGAGTATCGATTTCGCATTCCGCGCGATCAGTCGCCAGGGCTGTATTGGTATCACCCACACCCACACGGATTCAGCGAAGCGCAAGTGCTGGGCGGCGCGTCGGGGGCGCTGATTGTGGAGGGAGTGGAGCGCGTAAATCCGCGGGTGGCGGATGCATTCGAGCGATTGATTGTGCTGCGCGATCAGATCTTGCCGGGTACGGACGAAGTGGGCGAGGATGCTGGACCGGCGCGCGATGTGACCGTGAACGGCGTGCCGGTGATGTTTCCGATGAACCGCGCGGTGAGTTTGGAGGCGCAGGCGGGCCGGCGCGAATTTTGGCGGGTGTTGAATGCGGCCGCGGATACGTATTTCGATTTGCAGTTGCGGACGGCGAGAGAGGCAAAGGATGCGCCGGAAGCCGCGGTGTTCGAGATTGTGGCGCTCGATGGCGCGCCAGCGGAGGCGGAGAAGGTGACGCATGTGTTGATTCCGCCGGGAGGGCGCGCGGAGTTTCTGGTGACGATGCCGCGGGGCAAGGCGTTTGCGCAGTTGGTGACGCTGCGGTATGACACGGGGCCGGCGGGCGAATCGACGCCAGAGCGCGTTTTGGCGAATGTGGATTGGCGCGGGAATGCAGTGGATGCGGGGCGCGAGGCTGCGGTCTCGCGGCAGGCTATGGGTGGTGGTGTGCGCGGGTTGGAGGCGTTGAAGCCGGCGCGCACGCGCAAGCTGTACTTTTCGGAGCGGCATCAGGATCCGAACGATTACGCGAGTACGGCGGAGTACTTCATTACGGTGGATGGAGAGACGCCGCGCGCGTTCGACATGCACTCGATGCGTCCAAATGTGGTGGCGCGGCAGGGAACGGTGGAGGATTGGCTGATTGAGAATCGCGCGCCCGAGGCGCACAATTTTCACATCCATCAACTGCACTTTCAGGTGCTGGAGCGGGACGGACGGCAGGTGCGCGAGGAGGCGCTGCGCGACACGATCGACCTGCCGTTTTGGGATGGGAAGAGCGCGTACCCGAGCGTGAAACTGCGTATGGATTTTCGCGGGGCGGAAGTGGTTGGGCTGTTTCCATATCACTGCCACATCCTGGAGCACGAAGACGGCGGGATGATGGGCTTGATTCAAGTGCTGCCGGCGCTGAAGCGTTGACGGCGGATCAGGCTGCGAGGCTGGCGAGCATTTTGCGGAAGGCCTGGCCGCGATGGCTGACGGCGAGCTTCTGTTCTTCGGAGGCTTCGCCGAAGGTGCAGGAGTAGGGCGCGTAGTAGAACAGGGGATCGTAGCCGAAGCCGCCGGGACCGCGTGGGGCGCGTAGGATCTCGCCTTCGACGGAGGCCTCGAATGTGGCTTTAATTTGACCGTGGCCGGGGATTTGACCGCGATCGAGAAGCGCGATCACGCAGACGAAACGGGCGCGGCGGTCGTTTATATCCCGGAGGCGTTCGAGCAGGAGGCGGTTGTTGTCTTCGTCGGTGGCGCCGGGGCCGGCGAAGCGCGCTGAGTAGACGCCCGGGGCTCCATCGAGCGCGTCGACCACGAGACCGGAATCATCCGCGAACACTGGGCCCGGGACGTATGCCGCGTAGTGGCGGGCTTTGAGGATGGCGTTTTCCGTGAAAGTGACGCCGTCCTCGATGCATTCGGGGATGTCGCGGAAGTTAGGGATGCCGTCGATGTCGATGCCGGCCTGGGCGGCGGCGCGTCGGAATTCGCGCAGCTTGCCGGCGTTGCCGGTAGCGCACCAGAGCTTCACGCGATGATGACCTTCTTCTGGAGTTCGGCGAGCTCGGCGATGCCTTGGCGGGCGAGGGCGATCATGCGCGCCATTTCCGCATCGTCGAAGGCAGCGTGTTCGGCTGTGCCTTGAACCTCGACGAACTTGCCGGCGCCGGTCATGACAATGTTCATGTCGACATCGGCGCGGGAGTCCTCTTCGTAATTGAGGTCAAGCGCAGGTTCGCCATTGACGATGCCGACGCTGACGGCGGCGACGGAATCGCGAAGGGGCGACTTTTTGAGAGAGCCGTACGCGACGAGGCGCCGAATGGCGAGGGCGAGCGCGACGTAGGCGCCGGTGATAGATGCAGTGCGGGTGCCGCCATCCGCCTGGATGACGTCGCAATCGATGGCGATGGTGCGTTCGCCGAGCGCGCCGGTGTCGATGATGGCGCGCAGGGCGCGCCCGATGAGCCGCTGGATTTCGTGAGTGCGGCCGGAGGGCCGCCCCTTGGTGACCTCACGCGGCGTGCGCTTGGATGTGGCGCGCGGCAGCATGGCGTACTCGGCGGTGACCCAGCCTTTGCCGCTGTTGCGAAGGAACGGGGGCACGGTGTCTTCGACGCTGGCGGCGCAGAGGACGTGGGTGTGACCGACCTTGATGAGCGCAGAACCTTCGGCGGTGATGAGGTAGTTGGGAATGATTTCGATGGGCCGCAGTTGGCCGGGCTGACGATTATCCGTTCGCATGCGATTTGAGGACCAGGTACATGAAGAGCATTACGAAAAACATCGCGGCGATCACAAGAATAATGCACGCCACTCCGCCGGGCGGCGGCGTCGCAGTGTTTTTTGCTTTGCCCCGCGCCGGCTTGAACTTCGCCGGTCTATATTTCGCCACTGCCCGTGATAGTAGCATCCGGCGACGCGAATGACGGAATGCGGAGAGCGCCTCGCAGCATGTAAAAATCGAAGTCGATGACGAGACGATGGTGGTTTCCCGCGGCGGCGATATTGAGCGCGTGTGGGGAGAAGGCGCAAATGCCGCAGGGCCTGTTTCCGCAGAACGCAGCCGGCGGTTGGAGCCTGGCGCAGGCGCGCGATGTGGCGGCGTCGGAAACGCCGGACCCGGTGCCGCGCAACAGTGTGGAGCAGATTCGCGCCGCGACTTACAAGAATGGCGACGCGGAGATACAGGCGCGGGTGTATCTGCTGAGCTCGGCGGAGGTGGGCGCGGCGCTGGGAGGAAGGTGGCGGCCATCGGCGGATACGGTGTTCTTTAACAGCGGCAACTATTTTGTGGTGGTGAAGTGGCAGGGCGGTGACAGGCGGGCGGTGCAGGCGTTTGTGGCGGAGTTGCAGAAGCGGCTAGGCGCGGTGACGAAGAAGTGACGCGACGCGTGGGGTCAGTTTTCGACGGGGATGCGGTCGGCGTGGTCGACAACGACGAATTCGAGCGGGGCGGTGGAGGATTCCACTTTCAGCCCGAGCTCCTGAATGGCGGTGAATAAGCTCGGCGCCGGATTGCCGTGTTGCGAGGCGGTGAACGCAGGCGAGTAGCCGGGCCAGCGATCGTCAGGCGTGAAATCGAGCGTGAATGCGTACTCGCCGGAGAGGTTGGTGTGATCGGCGACTGGCCCGCTCAGCGTCGTGGTGAGGAAACCGGTGAAGGCCTTCATCGAGACGTGTTCGGCGACGAAGTGGATGTGGCCGTTGGGGATCGTCATGGTGGAAGGGCGGCCGCCGGATGGATGAGGGACGGCATCCTGCAGCTTTGATGAGGCTTTCGACGATTCTCTGGAGGTGACGAGAGCGAAGTGCGGCCAGCGTCGGGTTTCACGGCGCACCTGAAGATGGAAGCGTTCGGCGAGAAGGTGGCGGAGCATGAGCCGGAAATCTTCTTTGGTCGTGTTGGCCGGAATTTTGGCGGATAGGTCGTAGCCGTTAAGCCCGCCGCCCATTTTTACCCAGTCGGGAGAGATGAGCTGATAGAACTGCAGATCGTAGGCGATGGTGATCAAGATGCCAAGGGCGGAATTGGCGCACGTGAGCAGGGTAGGATCGAAAGTTCCGGGACCGCCGCGACAGACATTCGGCGGGATGTTGGTGCGAGTGGGATCGGAACGCTTGACCGAGGCGGCTTCGAAGGCAGAAGAGGGCTGCGCATCTTGCGAATGCGCGGAAAACGCGGTGAGAGCTGCAAGCATCGCGAATTGAAAGTCGAGTTTCATCGGGATTTGATGGAGTGACGCGCGGTATGGGCCAGGCGTGGAGAATCTTCGCGCGCGGCGGACCTGCGAGCGCGCGCTACGAAAAACATCAGGTGTTGAGGCCGGCCAGCGGGAACTCGCGCAACGGGGCGAGTTCGAAGACGCTGAAGGGCGACTTTGGGCGAAGTGGAGATCGAGGCGCCACGCGATCGCAACGGCGGCTTCGAGCTGAAGATCGTGGCCAAGCACCAGCGGCGCTTCAGCGGCTTCGGCGACAAGATTCTTTCGATATACGCGCGCGGCATGACGACGCGCGAAATTCAGGGGCATCTCGGAAATCTATAAGGTCGAAGTAAGCGCCTCGCTGATTTCCGAAGTCACCGATGCGGTGCTGGAAGACGTGAAGGCGTGGCAAACCGGCCGCTGGAAACGCTCTACCCGATTCTTTTTCTGGACGCACTGATGGTGAGATGCGGCACGAAGGGAGCGTCGAAAACCGAGCCGTGTATGTCGCGATTGGCATCGATTTACAGGGCCAAAAGGATGCCGCTAACCGCTGATCGTTTGCCGTCAACCGCCAGTTCCTACACTTTCCACCAGAGTGTGCT
>DATAUH010000134.1:0-24929 GCA_036268375.1 Bryobacteraceae bacterium
CATCGCCAACAAGCGGCCGCCACGCGAGTGGACGTTGCACAATATTGAGGCAATGAAGCGCACGCATCGCCGCTTCGCCTTCAGCTACGATTGGGACCGCGAAGTCGCCACCTGCGACCCGTCTTATTACCGCTGGAATCAATGGTTTTTTCTCCGCATGTTGGAGCGCGGACTCGCTTATCGCAAGCGTGCGCTGCTGAACTGGTGCCCCAAGTGCGCCACCGTGCTCGCCAATGAACAGGTGGTGGAAGGCTGCTGCTGGCGCCACGAAGATACGGCCGTGGAGCAACGCGCGCTCGATCAGTGGTTTCTCAAAATCACGCAATACGCCGATCAGTTGCTCGATGATATGGCAGAGCTCGAAGGCGGATGGCCGGAGCGCGTCCTGACGATGCAGCGCAACTGGATCGGCCGCTCCGAAGGCGCCGAAATCGATTTCAAGCTCGATCCTTCCGGTCCGCAGATTCGCGTCTTCACCACGCGGGTCGACACCATCTACGGCGCCACTTGCGTCATTTTGGCTCCCGAACATCCGCTCAACGAATCGCTGCTCGATGATTCCGGCAAAGCGCGCGCGAAGGCGATGGTCGACGAGCGCGCCAATCGCGATCCTGGCGACATCGAAAAAGAAGGCTTCTTTAGCGGCCACTACGCCATCAATCCATTCAGCGGCGAACGCGTTCCCATCTGGGTCGGCAACTTTGTCCTGATGGGTTACGGCACGGGCGCCATTATGGCCGTCCCTGCCCACGACGAGCGCGACTTCGAATTCTGCCGCAAACACGGAATTCCCGTGCGCCCGGTGATCCGTCCCGTGGATGGCGAACTTGCCGTCGAGCCCGGCATGAAAGAGCCGTTTCTCGACTACGGCATCGTGGAAAACTCCGGGCAATGGTCGGGCCTCGCTTCGGAAGAGGCGCGCAAGAAAATGGCGGCCTTCGCGGAGCAGCACGGCTTCGGCAAAGCGGCCATCACGTATCGCATCAAGGATTGGGGCATCTCTCGCCAGCGCTTCTGGGGTACGCCGATTCCTGTCATTCACTGCCCCACCGATGGCATCGTGCCCGTCCCCGACGATCAGTTGCCCGTGGTGCTGCCGGAAAACGTGGCGATCACCGGCAGCGGACGTTCGCCGCTGGAAAACGATCCCGCTTTCGTCAATGTGACGTGTCCAAAATGCGGCGGCCCGGCGCGGCGCGAGACCGACACGATGGATACGTTCATGGATTCGTCGTGGTACTTCTATCGTTACTGCGATCCGCACAACGATGAAGCTCCGTTCGATTCGAAAAAAATTGCTTACTGGTTTGAGATCGATCAATACATCGGTGGCGTCGAACACGCCATCCTCCACTTAATCTACTCGCGCTTCTTCACCAAAGTAATGCGCGACATCGGCCTGGTTTCGAACAGCGAGCCTGCGCGCCGCCTCTTTACCCAGGGCATGGTGATCGCGGAAGGCGCGAAGATGTCAAAGTCGAAAGGCAACGTTGTGGGCGCGGATTCGCTGGCGGAGAAGTTCGGCGCCGACACCGCGCGCATGTTCGTGCTTTTTGCCGCGCCGCCTGAAAAAGAGGTCGATTGGCGCACCGAAGGCGCTGAAGGCATCTACCGGTTTCTTGGACGCGTGTATCGATTCGCTACCCGCAACGCCTCCGGTTCGTCGCCGGCCGCCGGCGGTGCGAGCGACCGCAAGGTTCTTCGCAAGCTCCACCAGACGCTGCAGAAGATCACCGAAGATTTCGAGACGCGCTGGCACTTCAACACCTGCATCGCATCGGTGATGGAACTGGTGAACGAACTCTACGCTGAGGAGGCGCGCATTTCAGCGCCCGCGATGCACCAGGTACTCGAAACCCTGGCATTGATGCTCGCGCCTTTCGCGCCCTACGTCTCGCAGGAGATTTGGGAGGAGTTGGGCAAAGAAGGCCCGGTCTTCCGCCAAATCTGGCCCGCATTTGACGCCGCGCTCGCCAAAGAAGACGAAGCCGAAATCGTGGTACAGGTGAACGGCAAATTACGTGGCAAACTGCTCGTTCCATTCGGCGCTTCGCGGGAGCAGTTAGAGAAGCTCGCGATCGCCGATGACAAAGTGCAGCCGTTCGTCGCCGGTAAGCGCGTCGTGAAGGTTGTGGCAGTGCCAGACAAGCTCGTCAATATCGTTGTGCAGTGAGGTTTCTGTGGCAAATCACTTCGGCCGCGACATTTTGATTCAGTCGGAAGACCCCAAGAGCGCCGCGCGCTTTTACGTCGATCAACTGGGCTTCGAAATCACGGCCGAAACGCCGAACCTGATCAGCCTCGAAGGGGATCGCATCAATATGTACATCGAGCGCGGGCCTGCGCTGGGCCCAGTGCTCGAAGTATTTGTCGGTGATGTGGAAGTTGCGAAGCAACGCCTTATCGAAAACGGCTGTCACGTGATCAAAGACGAGCCCGAGTTCCCGCGCTGCTACGTCAAAGATCCCAACGGCTTGATTTACAATCTGTCAAAGTAAGTGTGCGGCTCAATTCGAAGACCGCTGCGCTCCATCACTTACTTCGGCGGCTGCGACTTAGGCGAAAGTTGCAGATCGGGCAGTTTGTTATCCTTGCCGATCGTAAAATTATTCAGATTGATTGAAGAGGAATCGTACCCCTTCAACGCAGCCTTCAACACGCACGGCCCTGTGTAGGAAGTGCCGTCGCCCATCGCCATACTGGATGTCGGTAGAGCTCTCGCGATGTGATTAAACTCATCGCGCTCGGCTTTCAGATTGAATACGCCGTTCTTACCCGTGGTCAGCATGCGTGCAGGTTCCGAACCGCGGCACTCCAGTTCGATATCGACGCCTTTCCCCGGCGCACTGCCGTCGGCCATTTTAACCTGACCGCGAAGATAGACGGTATCGACCGCGAACAACGGTATCGCGGCCAACCCGGCGATCAATAGTGAGGACATTAGCTTCATGCGAACCTCTATCTAATTTCAGGTTACACCCCGGTCGCGCACGTGCAGCTTAGCCCGATAGAGTCACCGACGCTCGTGTGTAGTTATGCGCATTTATGCGTGGCGAATCGGGTCGCGCCGCGAAATGCATCCGAGTCACGCGCCGCAGCGACCAGCATCACTTCGCGATGCTTATCCAAATCGGCTGACGATGGAGGTTCCAGTCTTTCGACACACTGCAACGTGTGGCCTTCGCCTGCGCCCGGAAACGACGCGGCGCACCCGTTCGTGAGCGCAAGAAACTCCCGTTCTGGAAACGCAACCTTCTCGCGCGGTCCACCAGTGCGCGCAATCTGCGCTGCCTGTGTCAGCGCGCGCTGCGCCGCGGGCCGATTTTCTAACAGCCGTAGACGATCGAGCGCCTGTCTCCAGAGTCCCGCGAACACAGCCCTGTCAGCCACGGCGCGTACCAGAAACTTCAGGTAATTCACTTCCAGGACCTCTTCCAGTTGCTGCTCGCTATAGTAGCGGCTCGTCGTCGCGCGATGCCGATGCTCCACCTGCGCGTCCGCGACATAAACGCTCGGCCAGGCGCGCTGCCACGCGCGATAGCCGATGTCCAGGTCCTCCACATACGCCGGCTCATAGGCTTCATCGATAGCGCCGAGCGCGCGCAGTTTTGCGGTGTCGTACAGCGAACATCCGCCGCTGCCGTAAAGCACCGGCGTTCCATCTTCGCCTGTGAGCGGTTCATCGCAACGCAAGGGGAAATCTGTTGGATTATCCTGCGCCATCACGGCCTTTCCAGTCTCTTCGCGACGCACTCCCGGCGGAAAGTGGATCTGCGCGGTGGAGCAAAACAGGTCGCGCACGTCATCAAATGGCCGTAGCAATGCGCGAAAAAATCCCGGCGCGACCTCCATGTCGTTGTTCAATAAACAGACGTGCGAATACCGCGCCCGTGCAATGCCGCGGTTCACCGCGCGCGCAAAAGAGAGCGGCCGCTCGCAAACGTCCACTACCACTTGCGGATGCTCCGCGCGTAGCCAGGCGGCCGTCCCATCGTCCGACCCGTTGTCGCTGACGATTATTTCGGCCGGCAGTGCTTCCAGATCGCGCAAAATGCCTGGCAGGTGCGTCGCCAGCAGTGTGCGCCCATTACGTGATGGAATCACCACGCTGATGCCGGGCTGCGAAGGCCGTGCGGGAGATTGCGCGAGCGCCGCGCGCCGGGGACGCGTGAAGCCCGCCAGCCGCGCCAGCCAGTAATCAAATGACGGTGGCACGGTCGATCGATTCAGGGCGCTCATACCACTCCAGCGCCTGCATAGCGAAAACCGCGGGCACGGGGCTCACATGCGGAATCCACGCGCCCCCCTTCCGTCCAAAGTAATAGCCGCCATTCGGGAGTTGAAACTCACGCACCCGCGCGGCCATCGCATCGCAATCCGCCTTTCCCGCCTGAATCGCGCACTGTACCCGCAGCAACTGCGCTGCTACGTCGCCGCGTTCGAAGTGCGAGGCCAGTTCGCTGTAAAGCGCGTTCACTCGCCCGGCCCCTGCGCGCACAATCGCGTCGTGCTCGGGATGCGCAAGCAGCCCTTCCAGGAAATACAAATAGGGATGCAGCCGGTCCATCATGTGATGCGGATCCGTCGAGCCCGGTAGAAAACTCTCGTGGCCCCTGAGAGCGCTTTCGAGAGCTCGCGCATAGCATTCGACCCAACTGCTGTCGCCCGTGATTGCCGCCAGTTCCCGCCACGCCGCAGCCGATTTCAAGTGATAGCATCCCGTTGAAAGCGACCATCGCGTGGCATCTAGCGGCAACGGCGTCTTGTCAGGCAAATGCAATACCGGCCACGCGGATCCATCGGCACGCAAAAAATCGTTCGCCATGGATCGCGCAATTGCCTGCGCCGCATCCACCAATTCGCATTCTTTCGTTACCCGCCACAGCGCCAGCAGCCCGCGCACGATAATTCCGCAGTCGAAGAAGTATGCACGCTCTGCCGGCTCAATCTCAAATGGCATCACGCCGCTCTCGGCATCCCACGCTTCGCGCGTCAGAAAATGCGCCGCGCGCACGGCCCCGTCCAGAAACTCCGCCTCTGCCGTTTGCCGATATGCCAACACCAGCGCACTCACCGTGTAGCCTGTGATTTCCGTAGAGATCTTACGATTGAGTTGTAGATCGGCGCGGTAATAACGCGCCACGCCGCCCGAAGGAAACTGGATGCCCGACCGCGTCAGCCAGCGTCCGGAGGCCCGAAGTTGCGATGACAAATCGCTAGTTTAACCCAGCGTGCGCGACGCCGTTCTGTGCGCGAGCCCACAAAAATGTTCCATTCATATAATGGTTTTAGCCTATGAAACTCTGGCGCCTCTTAATTCTTGCATCGGCGGCATCCATGTCTTATGCGCAGACTCGCGACGCGGACTTCGCCAAACTGGCGGACCGTTACTTCAACGACGCCCTCTTCAAGTACGACCCCGCGCAAGCCACTTCCGCCGGTTTTCACCAGTGGGATACGCAGCTCCCCACCTTCTCGCCCGCTGAAATCAACGCCGGTATTGCAGTTCTCAAGAGCTTCGATGGCGAGGTGGAAAAGTTCGGCGCATCCGGCCTCTCGCCATCGGCAGCGGCGGATCGCGAGCTTCTGCAGTCGCAAATTCGCAGTCAGCTTCTGACGCTCGAGAACATCCGCCCGTGGGAGAAAAACCCCGACACCTACTCCTCCTACGCCACCAACGCCATCTTCGTGATCATGGCGCGAAGTTTTGCGCCTCCCGAAGCGCGTTTGCGCTCGGTCATCGCGCGCGAAAAGCAGATCGCCCGCCTGCTCCAATCGGCTCACGAGAATCTGAAAAATCCGCCCAAGATCTACGTGGATATCGCCATCGAGCAGTTGCCCGGCGATGTCAGCTTCTTCCAAAACGACGTGCCTGCCGCGTTCCAGGCCGTGAAAGATGCCAGCCTGCTGGCGGAGTTCAAATCCATCAATGGCTCCGTAATGGCGGCGCTCAATTCGTACCAGTCTTACCTCAAGACGAACGTGCTGCCGCATGCCAACGGCGATTTCAAAATCGGCGCCGCCAATTACAGCAAGAAGCTCCTGTATGACGAGATGGTCGATACGCCGCTCGACAAACTGCTCGAGATCGGCTTCCAGAACCTCCGTCAGAATCAGAACGAGTTCAAGCGCGTGGCCGCGAAGATCGACCCCAAACGCACGCCGCAGCAGATTCTCGAAGATCTCGAGCGCGATCACCCGGCGCCCGATAAGCTGCTTCAGACCTTCCGCGACACGCTCGGCGGACTGCGCGATTACCTGGAGGCTCACCACATCGTTACCGTGCCGTCGCAGGTGCTCCCGATCGTGGAAGAGACTCCGCCCTTCGAGCGCGCTACCACCTTTGCCTCGATGGATACGCCCGGCCCTTACGAACAGGTCGCGAAAGAAGCGTTTTTCAATGTCACGCTGCCGGAGACGAGCTGGAAAAAGGAGCAAGTGGAGGAGCACATGGCCGGTTTCAATCGCGGCACCATCATCAGCACCGCCGTACACGAAGTCTTTCCCGGCCACTATGTGCAGTTTCTCTGGTTGAAGGAAGCGCCCAGCAAAGTGCGCAAGCTTCTGGGCTGCAGCAGCAACGCCGAAGGTTGGGCGCACTACAGCGAACAGATGATGCTCGACGAAGGCTACGGCAATGGCGATTTGAAACTGCGCCTGGGCCAGTTGCAGGACGCGCTTTTGCGCAACGCCCGCTACATCGTTGGGATCCAGATGCACACCGGCAAGATGACTTACGATCAGGCCATCGACTTCTTCGTCAAAGAAGGCTACCAGACCCGCGTCAACGGCGAACGCGAAGTGAAGCGCGGGACCGCCGACCCCACGTACCTCTACTACACGCTAGGCAAGCTCGAAATTCTAAAGCTGCGTGAAGACTACAAAAAGCAGAAAGGGTCCGCGTTCTCGCTGCAGCAGTTCCACGATGCGTTTCTCAAGCAGGGATTTCCGCCGATCAAGATCGTGCGTCGCGCGCTCCTGGGTAACGATTCGCCGGTTTTATAGCGGCCCGCTCACTGCCGTAAGGCCACTGTTGGATTGACCGCGGCCGCCTGCCGAGCCGGGAAGTAGGCCGCCAGGGCGGCTACCGTCGCGAGTACTGCGGCCACGGCTGCAAACGTAACTGGATCGCTCGACTGCACGCCAAACAGCAAGTGCCCGAGCAGGCGAGTCAGACCAAACGCCGCCGCGAGGCCGATCGCGACGCCGAGACCTGCCAATTTCAATCCCTGCAGCACAATCAACCGCAGCATATCGCCCTGGCTCGCCCCTAGCGCCATGCGAATGCCGATCTCCTGCGCGCGCTGCTCTACCGAATACGACATCAGCCCGTAAATTCCGATCGACGCCAGCAGCAGCGCAATCCCGGCGAACACTGTGAGCAGCGTCATGTTGAAATTCTGCCGGCTGATCGAGGATGACATTACCTGTTCCATCGTGCGCACGTGCGAAATCGGCAGCAGCCCGTCCACCGCGCGAAATTCGCGCTCAATCACAGCCCGCATCGCCAGCGGGTCGCCGGCTGTCTTTATCTCCCAGGAAAGCGGAATCACGCTGTTGGCTAAATCCGTGATGCCCTGCGGAACCTGGCTCTGTGGCACATACATGACCGGCTCTTTACCGTCTTCCAGCCCGGTGGCGCAGATGGAGCCCACGATTCCCACAATCTGCCGCGGCGAGTCCGTGAACTGCGGCCCCAGAAACTGTCCGATGACGATCGTCTGCCCCAGTGGGTCCGAGTGCGGCCAATATTTCTTGACCATGCGCTCATCGATCAACACCACCGGCGCCGAACTGCCCTTATCGCGATCGGTAAAGACGCGTCCGCGCAACAACGGAATGCCGAACACTTTGAAGTAATCTCCACTGATCGAGCGCCATTGCTCATCGCCCTCCCACTTTCCTTGTGCGGGCGTGTGTCCGGGGATGTTGAACGGCAGGTCGACGTCATTTTCCATCGGCGTCAGAATCGATGTGCTTGCTCCCAACACGCCCGGCAAGGCCCTCAGTCGCTGCTCCACCAGCGTGCTGAAGGCATCCACGCGCGCGGTCGTCGGATAACTGCCTCCCGCCATTGAAGTCTGCAGCGTCAGCACATTGTGCGGATCCAACCCGGCGTTCACCGAGCGCAAGCCGACAAACGTCCGAATCAACAGGGCCGCGCCGATCAGCAAAACCAGCGAAAGCGACATCTCAAGCACCACCAGCGATGCTCGAATCAACCCATGCCGCTTTCCCGTGCCTCCGCGGCCGCCTTCTTTCATAGCGCCTGCTAAGTCCGCATTGGATGTATGCAGGGCAGGGAAGAGCCCGAACAAAATGCCGGTCAGTGCGGCCACGCCTATCGCGAACAGCGCCACATGCCAATCGAGCGGCGGCGCCTGCGTCACTCCGTTTTCGTCCGTGATTCGGGGAATTCCGCCCGGCGCGAGGCCCAACAGCGCGCGTACGCCCCACGTACCCAAAACCAGCCCTACGACTCCTCCCAACAGCGCCAACATTACGCTTTCAGTCAGCAATTGCCGCAGCACGCGCCCGCGGCTCGCCCCAATCGCCGCGCGAATCGTGAATTCCCGCTGCCGCACCGCCGACCGCGCCAGCAGCAGATTCGCTACGTTAGCGCACGCAATCAACAGCACGAACCCCACGGCGCCTTCCAGCACTAACAACTGAAACTTGGCATCGCCCACCATCGATTCCTGCATCGGCAGCACGCCCACGCTTTCCGCCTTGTCCATCCATCCAGGATTCGCGCGCCGAAACTGTTCGCCGACGGCCTTCATCTCCGCGCGCGCATGTTCGATATCGACTCCCGGCTTCAAGCGCGCCGCCGCACTGAGGTAATGTCCCTGGTTCGTGCTCTGTGGATCGGCCTGTAGCGGCGTCCACAAATCTACTTTGTCTTCCGATTGAAAGCCTTGCGGCATGATGCCCACGACTGTGTACGGCCGCTTGTTGAGCAGAATGGTCTTACCCAAAATCGCCGGATCGGCCCCCATCCGCGTCTGCCACAACCGATAGCTCAGTACGGCGGCCGGCGCTCCGTCCGGCAGATCCTCCGCCTCGGTAAATGTCCGCCCCCTGAACGGCGTCGCACCGAAGACTTGGAAATATTCTCGAGAGACAGTGAACGCTTTCACTTCATTCGGCCGGTCTCCCACGCCCAGGTTCAACGCCAATCCGGAATCGGAATAGAGCGTCATGGCCTCAAATACGTCGTTATGCCGCCAGGCCATGTACTTCGGTATCGAATTCGAAGAGCCGAAGTTGTTCGGAAATTTGCGCCCCAGCCTCACCAGCCGTTCGGCATTCGGGTACGGCAGCGGCTTGAGCAGCACCGCGTTCACAACTGTGAAGATGGCAGTGTTCGCGCCAATCCCTAACGCTAACGCCGACACCGCGATCGCGGTAAAACCGGGATTGCTTTTCATCGTACGGAACGCATATCGAATATCGGCGGCGAAGCTCATGTCGGCATATACGATTTACGCCCCCCGCCAGGTTGCAATTTTCTTCCTGGCGCCCTGATTGCACACCTTTTCAGCGCTATGCCGGAAAAACGAACTATCGATCGCGCTCGCAAAGATAAGCGCGAAGGCAAAGCGCCGACCACGCAAGCAGGCGAGTTCGTGCGCGAGGAAATGGACCACATTCGTGAGGGAAAACACGGCGCGCGTTCGGCCAAACAGGCAATCGCGATCGGCCTGTCCAAGGCCCGCCGCGCGGGCGTGAAACTGGCGACGCCAAAGAAGGGAACCACATCGGAGAGCACCCGCCGTCAGGCCGCGCGCGATACAGCCACGGGGCAAAAAGGCGGCGCAAAGAAAGTGTCGGCCAAGCGTTCGCGCGCAGTCACCCAGGCCTTAAAGAAGGAAGGCAGCAGCGCCGCGTCGCACCTTGCTCTTTCGCGCCAGGCGAAGTCCGCTGCCAAACGGCGCAAAGCCGCGCGTTAGGCGTTACTTCTTGCCTTGCGCATTGACTAAGCGGTCCAACTCGGTGAAAATCCCGTTGCCCTCGAAGAAATCTTTCGACGTCATGTTGTAGCCGTAGTCTGCGCGGACATAGCCGTTCGGATCGATGATGTACGCGTGCGGAAGATCGGCCTTCGGGGTCAGCAGGTAGGAATACTGCATTTGCCCCATGTCGTAAAGAATCGGATAGTCCACCTTGTGGTTGGTGACATAAGTCTTCACTTTGTCGGGCGTTTCCGCTGCGGGACCCAAGATCGTCACCACAGAGATCACCTGCACCTTGTCGCCATATTTCTGTTCCACCTTGTGCAGCACGTCTGCAAACGCACCGCAGTGCGGACACCCGGTCTGCATGATATCCAGCACCACGATCTTGCCGCGGTAATCCAGCAGGTCGTGCATCTTTCCGTTGGAATCGTAGAGCGACCAACTGGGGGCCCGCCGCAGATTTTGCTGCGCGTACGCTGCGCTCAAAGCGCAAGTGGAGGCCAAGGCGAATACTGCAAGAGCACGTTTCATCAGAAACCGCTATTTTATCAACTCGCCCAGCGAAGCTTCGTAGGGCGCGCGCGCCACGCCTTTTTCGGTGATGATCGCGCTCACATATCGCGCCGGAGTCACGTCAAAAGCCGGATTCTGCACCTCGGTTCCAGTCGGCGCCACCTGTTTCCCGAAGACGTGCGTCACCTCAGCCGAAGCCCGCTGCTCAATTGGGATCGCGTCCCCTGAAGCCAACGTCAAATCGAGCGTCGAAATGGGCGCCGCCACGTAAAACGGCACGTTGTTCTCTTTCGCCAGAACGGCCACTGAGTACGTGCCCACTTTGTTCGCTACATCGCCATTCGCCGCGATGCGATCCGCCCCGACCACGACGCATCCGATGCGCCCCGACTTCAAAAAATGCCCCGCCATATTGTCGGTGATCAACGTGGTCGCAATCGAATCCTGCTGCAGTTCCCAAACCGTCAACCGTGCACCCTGCAGAAACGGCCGCGTCTCATCCGCGAACACGTCGATTCGCTTACCTGCTTCCACCGCCGCGCGAATCACTCCCAACGCCGTGCCATAACCGGCAGTCGCCAACGCGCCTGCGTTGCAATGCGTCAGCACGGTCTTTCCGTCCGGCACCAGCGTCGCGCCGTTGCGCCCGATCGCCCGGCAAATCGCGATATCCTCCTCACGCACGCGCTTCGCCTCTTCCACCATGCGCTTCGCGATCTCTTCGGGCGATTGCCCCGCCATCGAGGCGTGCAGCCGCTTCATCCGGTCGATCGCCCAAAACAGATTCACTGCCGTGGGACGCGTCCGCGCCAACGTGTC
This sequence comes from Bryobacteraceae bacterium, assembly GCA_036268375.1. Taxonomy (GTDB): domain Bacteria; phylum Acidobacteriota; class Terriglobia; order Bryobacterales; family Bryobacteraceae; genus PALSA-243. The sequence continues at coordinate 11,292 of DATAUH010000134.1, forward strand.
GCACACCACATCAAACGGAGCGCCTTCCAGAACTCCCAACGCTACTCCCATCGCCGCCGCCACGCCGATTGCGGGAGCCCCGCGTATGATCATGTCGCGAATCGCTGTCGCGACTTCCTGATACGTCCGGCACGTTACGAACTTTTCTTCGAGCGGCAGTCGCGTCTGATCGATCATCACCGCGGCATTGTCCACCCATTGAATGGTCTCGACCATTAATTCCCAAAATCCTTTCCCGCCGCAAAGGCGGCTACGAAAAAAAGCGCATTGTACGACGCGTGCATCAGCGCCGATGCCTTTGTCGATCCTGTAAGGTGCCGCATCACGCCAAAAGCAGCTCCGGCCATCGTCAGCAGCGCCACGTGAATCCACGAATTGCCGTACTCTTCGAAGTGCAGGAGTCCGAAGGGAATCGAGGTCAGCAGAATTCCGAAAGCCACGCCCAAACTGCGCACCAGCAGCGGTTGCAGAAAGCCTCGAAAGATCAACTCTTCGCCCACTGGCGCAACCGTAACACCAAAAATCGCCATCGAAATCAGCGCTGCGCGGCCTTTCATCAGGTCCGTCAGAGGATTGGGTTCATTCGTCATGTGCACCAGCCCGCCGCCCAGCGCCACTAAGATCGCGGTCGCCATTCCGACGACCATGATCACGGCAGACGGGAGCCGCAGCGGCAACCAACCGAGCGATTGCCAGAATGGCCGGTCATACCACATGCGAAAAACTGCGCCCAGGGCCGCAAACATCAACACATAACCCAACAATTGCTCGGGCAAAATCTCGAAGGCTTCCGACGCGGGCTTGAAGTGAAAAAGCGCAAACACCGCCTTCACAGAAAACGCCCCCAGCAACAGCGCAATTGGCGCGGCGCCCAGAAAGATCAGCAGTTCGTGGTATCCCCAAAACGGTTCGCGCGGCGGAATCACTATCGGAGGCGCCTCGACGAATTCCGGTTGCAGCGCTTGCGCGAGTTCCGGTTGCGGCGTCTCGCCCAGTGGCTCTGGTGGCGTTTCTTGCGGGGGCTCCGGCTGCCACTCTTCCGGCGGGATATCGTTCACTGGGCCCGCTCAATCAGCGCGGCCGCAAGCAGCGGAATCATCAATTCATGATGTCCCGTGATGCTGTAGCCCTTACCGCCGCTTTGCGCGTGCGGCCGTTCCACCACATTCACGCGCGGCCGGTAATGTTGTAGAAAATCGAAGTTCGCCGTGGTGAAATTACCCAGCGGATGCCCCAGGTTTCGAACTGCCGAAACGGCTTTCAGAAATACCTCCGGCATCACCACCGCCGAGCCCACATTCAGATACACGCCGCCCTCGTTCAGATCCTCCACCTGCGAGGCGAACAGCCGGAAGTCGCGGTGCGTGCTCTCGCCAATCGCCGCCGGGTCGGCCGCTGGGTGCGTGTGCGGCGTATCGGTTCCAATCGCCACGTGCACCGTCACCGGCGTCGCATTGCGATATGCGCCAAGCAGCAGACTCGCAGCCGCGTGTTTCGCCGGCGCAATCAGGTCCAGCCATCGACCCAGCGCCTCACCCATGCCGAGCCTCTCGGCCGCACCGCCCGCAATTGCGCGATTCATTTCGCGGCCGGTCTCTTCCGCCGAACCGAAGCGGCCGTCGGGCAAGACTGCTTCGACATCCTCGCTGGTATGGCCCGCCAGCGCGATCTCAAAATCATGTATCGACGCCGAGCCGTTCATCGCGAACCCAGTCACAAATCCGCGCTGCATCAAATCGAGCAGCACCGGCGCCATGCCGCACTTGATCACGTGTCCGCCGAAGCCCCACAGGATCGCGCGCCGGTTCGCCCGCGCCTTCAATAGCGCGTCCACCACCGCGCGCAGCGAATCCCCCGCCAGAATCCGCGGCAATGAATCCAGCCACCCGGAAATTCCGCCGCCTTTTGCGTAAGGAATGGCGAAATCGGCGCTCTTCACCTTTCCACCGCGCTCCATCAGCGGCACCGTCTTCAGCCTGCTCAAATCCAGCGGTTCTTGGCTGTATCTGCTCACGCCGCCCGCTCCTGTCCCAGTACTTTACGCAGCGCTTCCGCCGTATAGCTTTTCTTTGAGCGGCTCACCTGTTCGGGCGTTCCGCTCGCCACAATCTTTCCCCCGTATTCGCCGCCATCCGGCCCCAGATCCACAATCCAGTCCGCCGATTTGATGATGTCCAGGTTGTGCTCGATCACCACCACAGTGTTGCCTAAATCCACCAGCCGCTGCAGAACATCCAGCAGCTTCCGCACATCGTCGAAGTGCAATCCCGTCGTCGGTTCATCCAACAGATAAAACGTGCGTCCCGTCTGCCGCTTGCTCAATTCCTTGGCCAGTTTGATCCGCTGCGCCTCGCCGCCCGAAAGCGTCGTCGACGATTGTCCCAGCTTCACATACCCCAAGCCGACATCGTTCAGCGTCTGCAACTTCGTCCGGATCTGCGGCAGGTTCTCCATCAATGGCAGCGCCTGCTCCACGGTGGCGTCCAGCATATCCGCGATGGAATAGCCTTTGAACTTGACCTGCAGCGTTTCATGATTGTACCGGCGCCCCCGGCAAACGTCGCAGGTTACGTACACGTCAGGCAGAAAATTCATCTCGATCCGCTTCAGCCCGTCGCCCTGGCACGCTTCGCAACGCCCGCCCTTTACGTTGAAACTGAAACGCCCCGGCTTGTATCCGCGCTCGCGCGACTCCGGCAGCATCGCGTACAGATCGCGAATCAGCGTGAACAGCCCGGTGTAAGTCGCAGGATTAGACCGCGGCGTGCGCCCAATCGCCGCCTGATCGATTCGAATCACCTTATCCAGATGCTCGATCCCTTCGATAGACTCGTGCGCGCCCGGCTCGTCGTGCGATCCGTAAATCTCGCGCGCCAACGATCGGTACACAATTTCGTTGACCAGCGTCGATTTGCCGCTGCCCGACACGCCCGTCACCACCGTCAGAATGCCTAGAGGAATCTCCAGGTCCACTTGCTTTAAGTTATGCTCGGTCGCGCCGCGCACCACCAGTTTTTTCTCGCCGCCCTTGCGCCGCGACTCCGGCACCGGAATCACCATCTCGCCCGAAAGATACTTTCCCGTCAGCGACGCGCCGTTCTGCGCGATCGCCTGCGGCGTTCCCTGCGCCACCAGTTCTCCACCCAACCGTCCGGCGCCCGGACCAAGATCGATCACGTAGTCCGCACGCTCAATCGTCTCCGCATCGTGCTCCACCACCAGCACCGTGTTGCCCATGTCGCGCAACCGCGTCAACGTTTCGAGCAGCCGCCCGTTGTCGCGCGGATGTAGCCCGATTGAAGGCTCGTCCAGTACATACAACACGCCCCGCAACTTCGACCCGATCTGCGTTGCCAGCCGTATGCGCTGCGCCTCTCCGCCCGAAAGCGTCGCTGCCGAGCGCTCCAGGCTCAGGTAGTCCAAACCCACCGCGGACAAAAATTCCAAACGCCGCCGAATCTCATCCAGCACGCGTCCTGCGATCAGCGTTTCGCGTTCGTTGAACTCCCAGTTCCGCGCCGTCATCAGCGCGCGTGAAATCGAAAGCCCGGTAAAGTCGGCAATTGTGAAGTTCTTCACCCGCACCGCCAGGCCCGCGGCGCGCAGGCGCTTGCCGTGGCACACCGGGCATTCCTGTGGCGACATGTAGTCCGTCAACCACTCGCGGTACGAGTCGGAGTTGTTGTCGTAGTTTTCCTGCAGCGCCGCCATCACCTCTTCCAGCACCTTGTCCTGCGCCTTCGCCGCCAGCTTCTCGAAGGGCTTCTTCAGGTCGATGCGATTCTGCTTCGCTACCGCGGCGACCCGTTGCTCCACCGTCCACGATCCCCCGCCTGGTCCCAGCCCGCCGTCAAACAGTGGTTTACTGGCGTCCACGATAATCTTCACCGGATCAAACGTCCAGATGTTGCCCAGGCCGTGGCACTCCTCACAAGCGCCATACGGGCTGTTGAACGAAAATGAGCGCGGCTCCAGCGCCGGAATGCTGGTGCCGCACTCCGTGCACGCCAGCTTCTGCGAATACAGCCGCTCTTCGCCATTCACAATCGAAATCAGCACCAGCCCTTCCGCCAATTTCGTCGCCACGTCGATCGATTTCTGCAATCGATCCTGAATCCCCGGCTTCACCAACAGCCTGTCGACGACTACTTCAATCGTGTGATTGCGGCGCTTGTCGAGCGGCGGCATGCGATCGTCCAGCGTATACAACACGCCGTCGATTCGCACGCGCTCAAATCCCAGCCGCGCAAACTTCTCCAACTCCTTCTTGTATTCGCCCTTGCGTCCACGCACCACTGGCGCCATCACCATGATGCGGTCGTCCGGTCGCAGCGCCATCACATGCTGCAGAATCTGCTCCGTGGTCTGCCGCGAAATTTCGTTGCCGCACAGCGGGCAATGCGGCACGCCGATCGAGGAGTACAGCAGTCGCAGATAGTCGTAGATCTCCGTGATGGTACCCACGGTCGAGCGCGGACTACGGCTTGTGGTTTTTTGCTCAATTGAGATTGCCGGGCTCAATCCGTCGATCGAATCCACGTCCGGACGCTCCATCTGATCCAGAAACTGGCGCGCGTAAGTCGAAAGCGTCTCCACGTAACGCCGCTGGCCCTCAGCGTAAATCGTGTCAAATGCTAGAGATGACTTGCCAGACCCGCTCAGCCCCGTAATCACCGTCAAGCTGTTGCGCGGCACCTCCACATCGATATTCTTCAGGTTGTGCTGGCGTGCACCATGTACAGTAATACGGTCAATCATAGGGGTTATAAGACGTATAACGGGCGGTAGTTCTATTTTCGCCCGATTGTGCGCTGTGAGCAAATTGGGGTATAACGAGTTTGTGAAAAAATGCGGCCGTTGCGGTGGTAAACTGCGGCGGATCCATCGTACATTTTTCGAGCGGCTTAGCTATATGGCTAAGTACCGCTGCAAGGAGTGTCATAGCCTTGAAACTCTACCCCGTCCGTATCGTTTTCACTTCGGCGGCCGTTGCCGCTGTCATCGCTGTGGTACCTATCGCATCAGTCGTTTGAAGGGCCGCGACCGAATCGATCCCATGGAGTCAGGTCTGCTGAACCTTTGCGAGCGGCTGGCCGGCGGAAAGCTTTATCACTGCAAGTTCTGCCGCATCCAGTTCTGGGATCGCCGCGAATGGATTCCCATGGCGTCCGCTGCTCAAACTGTTGAAGCCGCGCCCAAAGCCGCGCGAGAGTCCGCCTCTACAACTCAGTCTTCCACGGCCGCCCCGCCCAGCGTTTCAAGCGTCCAGCCGATTCCCACGCCTGGTCACTCCGTTTTATAAGGCCACTGCGGATGCGTCATTAGTCCGCCGTCCACCCATAGCGTCTGCCCGGTGATGAATCCCGCTTCCGCGCTTGCGAAAAACGCTACTGCTTGCGCCACATCAAGCGGTTGCCCCACCCGCGCCAGCGGCGTCAGCCCCGCCCACGTGGCGGCGTAATCCGGCGCTTCCGATTTCGTACGCTCAATCTCGATCGCGCCCGGCGCCACGCAATTCACGGTGATGCGATGCGGCCCAAATTCCATCGCCGCCACCTTCGTGAACATTTCGATGCCGCCCTTGCTCGCCGTGTATGCGCTCAGCATCGGAAACGGGGCCTTGTTGCAGCCCGACCCTATATTGATGATTCGGCCGCCGCCGCGCGCCATCATGTGCCTTGCCGCGTGCTGCGTACACAGAAAGCAGCCCTTCAAATTGGTGTCGATCACCCGGTCCCACTGCTCTTCCGTCACGTCCACCAACGGTCCCCACACCTGCGTGCCCGCATTGTTTACCAAAATGTCCAGCCCCGCGAACCGGTTCAGCGTTTCGCTAAACATTCGCGACGCCTCGGCAGCGCTTCCTACGTTGGCCTGCACCGCCGCAGCCTCTCCGCCGAATTCCTGAATCTCGCGAACTGCCGCATCCGCCCCACTCGCATCCGAAAAATAGTTCACCGCCACCTTTGCGCCCCGCCGCGCCAACTCAATCGCGATCGCCTTTCCGATGCCTTTGCTCGCGCCCGTTACCAATGCGCATTTCGATTCGAGTGGAAGCGCCATGCTGTTAGAGTGGCATAAGCGCGTTCGCCGCGCCGCTCATCCGGAGGCCTGTCGATTCTTGCGTTTCACCGCCGAAGCACAGGACGTGGGAAAACGGCTTGATTTCGCGCTGCAGCAGCGAATGCCCGAATACAGCCGCTCGCGCATTCAGCAGTGGATCAAAGCAGGCCGTGCCTCCGTCAATGGCGTTGCCGCGAAGCCATCATACGTCGTCCACCCCGCCGACGAGATTCACATCGAGCCCGGCGAAGCGCCGCCGCTTCGCGCCTCTGCCGAAGACATTCCGTTGGTTGTGTTGTACGAAGACGCCGATCTGGTTGCGATCGATAAGCCCGCCGGCATGGTCGTACACGCCGGAGCCGGCGTGCACCAGGGCACCGTCGTCAACGCTCTGCTGCATCGTTTCGAATCTCTTTCGAATGTCGGCGGACCGCTGCGCCCCGGCATCGTTCATCGCCTGGACCGCTACACTAGCGGCGTTCTTCTCGTCGCAAAGCATGACGCCGCGCATCGCAATCTGGCCGCGCAATTCGCCGGCCGCCAAGTCGAAAAGGTCTACCTCGCGCTCGCCCATGGCCGCTTTGAGCGCCCCACTGGACGTATCGAACGCCCCATCGCCCGCGACCCCATTCGCCGCATTCGCATGACCGCGCGCCTCAACACCGGCCGCGCCGCCTGGTCCGAATATCGCGTGCTCCGCCAGTTTGCGCGGTTCGCTTTCGTCGAAGTTCGCATCGGTACCGGCCGTACGCATCAGATCCGCGTTCACCTTTCAAGCATCGGGCACGCCATCGCCGGCGACACGCTCTATGGCGCGCCTGACCGCACTCCGGGAATGCCTCCACTCGGCCGCTACTTTCTGCACGCCCACCGCATTCGCTTTCGTCTGCCTTCGACAGGTGAGCCGAAAGATATCGTGTCGGAGTTGCCTGCAGAGCTGGAAAATTGGATTTCAGCGTTGGACCGTTCGGTATAATCCAGAACGGTATAATCAGTACATTATGCGATTTTGGGTGGTTGGAGCGGGTCTCGCCGTTCTAGGCACGCTCGGCCTCGGGGTGTTTGCGCAGCAACGGCCCGTGATGACGGACGAAGATCCTACGAAGATTACGGTAGAGGTAACGCGCGTCGACATGCTCTTCACGGTGATGGATAAAAAAGGCAGGTTCGTCACCAACCTCGACAAGAACAATTTTGAGTTGCTCGAGAACAAGCGCCCCCAGAGCATTCAGGAATTTTCCGCGGAAACGGATCTTCCGCTTCGTCTGGGCATCCTGATCGATACCAGCAACAGCATTCGCGACCGTTTCAAGTTCGAACAGCAAGCAGCGACTGAATTCGTGCACAGCGTCATGACGGCCAAGCGCGATAAGGCGATGCTGGTCAGCTTCGATAGCTCCGCGGAAATGGTTTCGGACCTGGTCGATCAGCCGAACGACATTATCAAGGGCATCAACGCGCTCCGTCCGGGCGGCGGAACTGCGCTTTACGACGCGATCTTTTACGCTTGCCGCGACAAACTCGCGCTCGATCAGCCGAAGTACAAGTTTCGCCGCGCCATTATCGTAGTCACCGATGGCGATGACAATTTCAGCCATTACACGCGCGATCAGGCGCTCGAAATGGCGCAGAAAGCCGATGTCGCCATCTACGCGATCTCTACCAACGTCACGCGTGATGAGACCGAAGGCGACAAAGTTTTGAAGTACCTGGCCAAAGAAACGGGCGGTCAGGCTTACTTCCCGTTCAAGGTAGAAGATTTAGAGCAGTCGTTCGAAAATATCGCAAACGAGCTCCGGCACCAGTACATCATCTTGTACCGCCCGGAGCCGCTGATTACGGATGGGGAGTTTCACCCGATAACGCTGCGCGTGAAGGGGCACAAGGAACTTATTGTGCGCGTGCGGCCAGGGTATTACGCGCCTAATATGTAGCGGGAAACCGCCGCCGGTGGGGATCGGCGTTTTGGGTGCGGGGTGTCGTAACAATTCATGAACCTGTTGGCGTTGCTGTGCCTGGCGCTAGCCGCGGGGTCGTCCGCGTATTGCGTCTTGACCGCGCTTGCGGCTTTTAGATATCGTTCCGTTCGGCCCCGCCGTGTGGCCGATGGTCCTGCAATTAGCATCCTCAAGCCACTCTCGGGCGTCGATGACGGTCTTGAGGAAAATCTGCGCACGTTCTTTCAGCAGGACTACGCGCAGTTCGAAATCCTGTTCGCCGTCGGTTCGCACAAGGACCTCGCAATCCCAGTGGTGGAACGCCTGCGTGAGGAGTTCCCGCACATCTCCTCGCAATTGATCATCACAGGAGAACCGCCTTATCCCAACGCGAAGGTGTTCAGCCTCGACGCCATGCTCGCGGCCGCTCGTCACGACCTCATCGTCATGGCGGATAGCGACACGCGCGTCACGCCGGACATGCTGTCCGTTTTCGCCGCGGAGTTTCAAAACCCGCGCGTTGGCCTCGCCACTTGTCCCTATCGCGCCGTGCCCGGCCACAGCTTTTGGTCGATGCTCGAAGCGCTTGGCCTCAATACCGAATTCCTAGGAGGCGTGCTGGTGGCCCGCATGCTGGACGGAATGAATTTTGCGCTTGGCCCAACGATCGCCGCGCGCCGAGAAACGCTCGGGGCCATTGGCGGTTTCGACGCCGTGAAAGACTACCTTGCCGAAGATTTTGTGATGGGCAAGCTCGCGGCAGAGCGCGGCATCGAGGTCATTCTCTCCTCCTACACCATCGAACACCGGATCGGAGCCCAGCGCCTGAGCGCCAACATGCGCCATCGCCTGCGCTGGGGACGCAGCACGCGCCGTTCGCGCCCGCTCGGCTACATCGGCCAGATCTTTACCTATCCGCTGGCACTCGCGCTAATCGCGTGGATCGTCGCTCCGCAGTGGGGTTCGCTCGCCGTCGCGACGCTGCTCTTACGCGCCCTCACTGCCTGGATCGTCGGCATTTACGTGTTGCGCGACCGCCTGACGTCACAGTACTGGTGGCTGCTGCCGCTGCAAGACAGCCTGAGCTTCCTCGTCTGGATCGGTGGCTTCTTCGGCAAAACGATTCAGTGGCGTGGCCGCAAATACCATCTGCTGCGCGACGGCCGCTTCGAGCTTGCCGGGCAGGCGCACTAACATCGCCGCCGTCATTTTGCCAGCCACTCGCTACAATAGTCCGGATGAATCGGCTAGAGGAACTGCGCCGCCGCCACGCCGCGGCTGAGCAGGGAGGTGGACCGGAGCGCCGCGAGCGCCAACATCGCGAAGGCAAACTTTCCGTTCGTGAACGTATCGAGCTGCTGCTCGACGAAGGCTCCTTCGAGGAGCTCGACAAGCTCGTCACCCACCGCTGCCGCGACTTTGGAATGGAAGATCAGGTCGTCCCCGGCGACGGTTTCGTCACGGGCTACGGCCGCATTGATGGCCGCCCCGTTTACGTCTTCGCGCAGGACTTCACCGTCTTCGGCGGCTCTCTCTCCGAAGCCAACGCGCAAAAAATCTGCAAAATTATGGATCTCGCGCTCAAGACGGGCGCGCCCATCATCGGCCTCAACGATTCCGGCGGCGCGCGCATTCAAGAGGGCGTCGTCTCGCTCGCCGGTTACGCCGACATCTTCCTCCGCAACACACTCGCGAGCGGCGTGGTGCCGCAGATCTCCGCCATCATGGGCCCTTGCGCGGGCGGCGCCGTCTACTCGCCGGCCATTACCGATTTCGTCTTCATGGTGAGCGGCACCAGCTACATGTTCGTTACCGGTCCGGATGTCATCAAGACCGTCACCCACGAAGACGTCACGAAAGAAAAACTCGGCGGCGCCGACACTCACAATTCAACCAGCGGCGTTGGCCACTTCACCGCCGCCGACGACGCCGAATGCCTGCGCATGGTTCGCGAACTGCTCAGTTACCTGCCGCAAAACAATCGCGAAGATCCTCCGCGCCGCGCCTCCTCCGATCCCATCAACCGCATGGACGCGGCGCTCGATACCGTAGTCCCCGCGGAGTCCAATCAGCCGTACGACATCAAAGACGTGATCCACCGGGTTGTCGATGATGCCGATTTCTTCGAAGTCCACGAACACTGGGCGCGTAACATTGTGGTCGGTTTTGCGCGCATGGACGGCCGGCCCATCGGGATCGTCGCCAATCAGCCCGCCTACCTCGCCGGATGTCTCGACATCGATTCATCGGTGAAGGGTGCGCGTTTCGTGCGCTTCTGCGACTCCTTCAATATCCCGATCCTCACCTTCGAAGACGTCCCCGGCTTTCTTCCCGGGACCGCGCAGGAGTTCGGCGGCATCATCCGCCACGGCGCGAAACTGCTCTACGCCTACGCCGAAGCCACCGTGCCCAAGATCACCGTGATCACGCGCAAAGCCTATGGCGGCGCCTACTGCGTCATGGGCTCGAAGCACATCCGCACCGACATCAACCTAGCGTGGCCCACCGCCGAAATCGCCGTGATGGGTCCCGAAGGCGCCGTCAACATCGTCTACCGCCGCGAACTCAATGCCTCCAAAGACCCCGAGGCCACGCGCCTCCGCAAAACCGAAGAGTTCCGCGACCGTTTCGCCAACCCCTTCGTCGCCGCCGAACGCGGCTACATCGACGACGTGATCGAGCCACGGGAGACTCGCCCGCGCGTCATCAGCGCCCTGCGTATGCTCGAAACCAAAGTGGATTCGACGCCGCGCAAAAAGCACGGCAACATCCCGCTGTAGCTGGGCTAGCGCCTGCATTCGGCTGCGCCAACTCGCGCCTGGCAGAGGTCGCACCGGGGACCAGGATGTCCTCCATCGCTCTAAAATCAAGAAATGCGCTCGAAAGCCGCTCTCTGCGCCTGTCTGGTGCTCTGTGCAGCGCATGCTGCCGGGCCCTTCACCATCGGCGCACGTCTCTTCGCGGATGATTTCAGCGGCAGCCTCGCGCAATGGTTCCCGGAACTGGAGAAACCTGGCGTCATCAGCGCCCACGGCGGCACGCTCTCCATCGACGTCCCGGCCGGCTGCACTCTCTGGTTCCGTCCCGAACTTCGTTCGCCCGTTCTCATCCAATATGAAGCCCGGATGGTCCAAGCCGGCGGCCCCAACGACCGCGTCTCCGACCTCAACGCATTCTGGATGGCTACCGACGCACGTTCGCCCGACGACCTATTCGGCGCCAGGCGCGCCGGCAAATTCAGCGACTACAATCAGCTCCGCACCTACTACGTCGGCCAGGGTGGCAACACCAACACCACCACGCGTTTTCGCCGCTACATCGGCGACGCCATCGAGCGTCCGATCCTGTCCGAAAACGATCTCCGCTCGCCTGACGTCCTTCTCAAACCGAATGTCTGGCAAAAGATTCAACTGGTCGCGCTCGGAAATCGCATTCAGTATTACCGAGATGGCCGCCTGCTGTTCGATTTCACCGACCACCAGCCCTACACTCACGGCCATTTTGCCTTCCGTACCACCGCCAGCCATATCGAATTCCGCAACTTCGCCGTCTATCGGATCACGCCTGCAATCACGCCCAAACCTTGAGTTCCATACCCCGTCGCGATACAGTGCGCGCAGAGATCGCCTCAGGGCCGGCTGTGCCACGCGCGAAACCCGCCTGCGTGTCATCAGTGCCCTGCGCCTTCTTGCGACCAAAGTCCGACTCCACACCGCGCAAAAGCACGGCAACATCCCGCTATTACAGACTGCGAAGATAGCTGGCGACTTCGGCGTACTGCTTAGGCCTGGCGCCCTCGCGCTGGAAGTACTCAACGGCGCCGGCGCCGTGCTCCCGCACGAAGTATTCCGCCCACGCAAGCGGAGTCGCCTGATACGGGCCATCCTTAGCGTCGACCCGCGCTCCAGCCTCTACGAGTTGCTGCACAGCGGCCAGCGAGCCGGAGCAAACGGCATTGTGCAGCGCAGTAGCGTCGGGATTGAGTCCCTCGTTCCGTGCGTTCGGATCGGCGCCGAGTGCGATGGCCAAGGCGATCGCGTCTAACCTGCCGTTGTAGGCCGCGGCCGCAAGCGCCTTCTGTTTCTCTTGCGCGCCCGCTTCCTTCCCTAAGCGCGCGACGTCATCGCTACGCCCGAGGCAGACTGCCGCAGTCAGCGTGAGCCCGGCGTCTTCCACGCTGGCGCCCGCTTTGATGAGCGCTTCGGCAATGGGCAGCGTGTACTCGTTCGGCGTCCATTCGGATTGCTGCTCCAGGCACAGAAAGGCCACGCTCAACGGGGTCCGGCCGCGGCGCCCTCTGGCCTCGAGCGGCGCACCGCGTTCGATCAGCAACTCCGCCACGTCCAGACGACCACGCGCCGCCGCGACGTGCAGCGCCGTCTCTCCGGCAACCCAGTTCGGCTGGATGCGCGCCCTCCCGGCATCGAAGCCGAGGTCCAGCATCAGCCGCACTGCTGGTGTGTTGCCCGCACCCGCGAAATCGACGAGCAACCCCGGGTTCTGGTTCTGTAAGCGCGCCACCATTGATGGATCCGCCCCGGCGAACTTGCGCGCCTCCGCTTCATTCGCCTGCGCGCATGCGGCGAGGAACCCATCGTCGCCTTCGAGTGTGATGACCGCGCCGCGTTTTTCAAACAGCTCGAGGACGTCCGCACGGCCCAGACGCGCGGCTTCCGCCACTGGCGCCAGTCCGTCCTTGTTCGGCAGCAACGGATCCGCACCATGGTCAAGAAGCCACTCGAAGTAGTGAATAGGCGTGCCATGGCGGAGCGCGTAGTGCAGCGGGCGGTTGCCCCACAGCAGCCAGTTGGCATCCGCGCCATGCTCCAGCAGCCAGTGCACGCCATCATCGTCATGCCAGTTGAATTTGCGCGCGAGCATCAGGGCGATGCTGTCCTGGGTCAACTTGCCGCTTTCGACCAGCACATGGAGCGTGCGGTTATCGAGCGTCTCCGGCGAGTGGTAGGGGACCTCGCCATCGTTGGGATCCGCGCCGCGATCGAGCAGCACCTTCGTCAGCTCCGGATGATGAGCGACGCCCGCCGCTCCGTACAGCGCGGATTCCCATTCGGGCTTGGGCTGGTGATTCTCTTCGAAGAATCCGGTGTTGGGGTTTGCGCCTGCCTCCAGCAGAGCGGCGGCGGCCTTGAGAAAGCCCTCGCTGCGAGTGGGCTCCAGCCGCAAGAATTTAGAAAAACACAAGTGCGTCAGCGCATCCCAATTGCGCGGACCGCCCTTGTCACTAGCGTCTGCCGGGTGCTCGGCGAGAAGCCGCGCCACCGCCTCGTGATCCCCGAGCAGCGCGGCCGTGTGAATATCGCTGCTCGCAATTTCGGGATGCGCCGCGAGAATCTCCCGTGCGCGATCGAGCGATCCGTGCCACACGGACTCGTTGATGAATTCGTCCTTGGGATCCTGGGGCGCGGTCTGGTCTTCCGGTATACCAGCACGATTATCGCGCCGGCGCCAGTGCGCCAAGCTCACGGGCCGGACCGACGCGGTGCGCTTCGATCTTCTGGTCTTCCTTTGACCAAGTTTTGCCGCCATCCGATGAGCGGTTGGCTGTCCATGAGAAGCGGTCGGGCTGAATATTGTAGTAGCGGATCCGCAGGATCGAGGTGTTTCCGCTGGCTACGCC
>DATAUH010000135.1:0-22953 GCA_036268375.1 Bryobacteraceae bacterium
AAGGGAATACCAATCCCGCTGTGATGTCAGCGGCGTTTGAGCAACTCGGTGTAGAGCCGGGCGGCGCGCTCGGCTGAGGCTGCGACAGAGAATTCGCGCCGGATCTTTTCGCTGGCTGCCTGCGCCAATCGACCACGAAGCCCGCGGTCGGAAGCCGCAGTGAGCAGTTTCTCTCTCAGAGAGTTGGAATCTCCTGATGTGAACAGCAGGCCGGAGACGCCGCCTTCCACTAACTCGGGATTACCGCCCGTGTTCGAGGCGATCACGCAACACCCGCACGACATTGCTTCCAGCAGTGAGTTGGAGGACGCTTCCGAGCGCGACGGCAAAACGTATATGTCGATCGAGCGGTACCACTCCGCGGCGTTCGTCACCATAGGAACAAAACGGCAGCGGTCGCCTAAGCCCAGAGCCGCGGCGCGCTCCTTCAACAACGCTTCGGAAGGTCCGCTGCCGACCATCAGTAGCGTAGCCTGCGGAATCTGCGCCTGCGCGAACGCTTCGAGCAGCAGTTCGAGGCCCTTCTCGGGACGCAGCGCGCAAAGCGATCCGATCACCAATTCCGCGTCGGCCACCTGCGGTTGCCGCACGCGCGGCTCGGTGTGATACTCCGAGGGCTCGATACTATTCGGCCAGAAGCGAATCAGAGAGGGCGGCACGTGATGTTGTGTGGTCAGTTCACGTTCGACGGCGCGCGAATTGACGACCAGCGCGTCTACCATGCGATCCGTGAATCGCAGCAGGCGCGTGTAGAGGCCAGGCGTAAGGTCGCGATGGGCGCGTTGGCTCGAAATTACGACTGGCGTGCGAGCGAAGCGCGCGACGGGTACGCCGAACACGTCCATCGGAACATCGAAGGTGTGTACTACTTGAATGCGATGCCGGCGCAGATAGCGAACCATCCGCATGGCGCCATCCACCGCCGACCAGCGCATGAAAGATCGCACCGGCAATTCAAGAATCGGTATTTGCGCTGCGCGAAGTGAGGCTGCGCGAAAACCATCTCCGAAAAAGCAGCCTACGTGCGTTTCAAAGTGGCTGCGGTCGAGCGAAAGGGCGGTTTGAACGAGTTGCCGCTCCGTACCACCAATGCCCAGCTCCCGTGACATCAGCATCACGGGCACTCGCTTGTTCGGCGAATCTACTTCTGGCACACGAAGGTCGAGGCTTGCATCAGGAACGTCAGTACAACCCACCGCGCGGGACCAAACGAGCGGCTGAGATTGGTGACGGCGCGCTTGGATCCGCCCATGGTCGAGGCATCGACCAGGTCGACGACATCCAGCACGCGGCGGAAGCCGATCTCTTTGAAGGCTTCTCGCAGTTGAGGGAACGTGAACTGATTGAAATCGATCCCCAGCTTCATCACGTCTTCGCCGTGCACACGCTGGCGCAGTTTAAAGCGCACAGATTTCGGAAGCCAGCCGTAAAAGGGCATCGCGGGATATTCGCTGGCGGAATGCTTCACCATGAATTTGTTGGTGGATTCGAAGAAGAGCACGCCGCCCGGTTTGAGAGCTGCGTAAACCTTCTCCAGACCGCGCCGCCAATATTCCACATGCTCGAAGACGGAGGAAGCGATGATCACGTCGTAGGAGTTGTCTTCGACGTTGCCGTCTTCAATGTTGCCCAGTTCGATATCCGGGATCACTCCATTGCGGCGGCCGATCTCCATGCCGAGATTGAGCAATTGCGGACTGATTTCCAGGCCCTTACAGTTCAGACCGTTCTTCTTGCACAGAATGGGGAACCAACCCGTCCCTGTGCCGACTTCCAGAATCCGCAAGTCCGGCGTAACTGGTTTGATCTTTCCCACGAATGACAGGTAGCGCTCGTAAGCCGGAATTTTGTCGTCAAGATTATACGTGCCTTCGTTGGCGATATAGCGATCGATCTCGCGTATGGATTCTTGATGTACTTGCATGCGTCCCTTTCGGCTACTTTAACATCGGTACCGCGTTAACGATAGATAACGACATCCTGATACTCTGTGGGCGATGGGAATCCGCATCGAGCCGTTTGCCGAAGCGTACTCTCCCGCCGTTCGTGAATTCAACAATCGCGTGCGCGGACGCTCGGGCGCATTCGAATTTCCCGAAACTGCCTCTCCCGAATGGCTCCCGCCAGCGCCGGGCCGCTCCATTTTCCAAGAGCAGTTTCTCGCTATCGATCGCGGCGAGATTTGCGGAGGATACGTCCTCAAGCATCAGAAGTTCGCCTTTCGCGGCGCGATTCGCAGCATTGCCTGTTATCACTCGGCTCTTTCGGAAGGCATCGCCGAGCCCCGCTACGAAGACATAGCTGACATGCTGCTGGACGATGCGCTTCGCCGCCAGCCGTACCTTTATGCCATTGAGCCTCAGCGGACGCCTCTCCCGGAATGGAAATGGACCGGGTTGTCCCGCAAATACCGTATCGTCCATTCCGCGCGATTTCTTCAAAATATGCAAAGTCTCCGCAGCACTCCAGGGCGCCGCTTTGCGCTCAGCCTGGCGGCGTTGACCGGCGTGGGCTGGGCCGGCGTGAGTCTTTATCAACGCCTGCACGGGAAGGCAAAACCGATACCGCCCGTGACGGTCGATTTTTTCGACAATTTTGGCGCGTGGACCGATGAGCTGTGGGCGAGGTGCGCGCCGCAGTATCCGTTCGCTGCAGTGCGCGACAGCGAAACGCTCGCGGTGTTGTACCCCGGCGGCAAATTCCTCCGCATGAAGGTGGCAAGCGCGGGCAAACTGGTCGGGTGGGTGGTGGCGCTCGATACGCAGATGCAGTGGAACGCGCAATTCGGCGATATCCGCCTGGGCACGATCCTCGATTGCCTCGCGCTGCCGGAGCACGCGCCGCAGGTAATCGCTGCAGCGCGGCGTGTACTGGAACGGCGCGGCGTCGATCTGATCATCTGCGATCATTCGCATCCTGTTTGGACGTCGGCCTTGAGCGATGCCGGACTTCTAAGCGGCGAGCCCAACCTGTACTTCGGTTGCTCGCCGGCACTGACCATCGAGTTACAGCGCACGGAGGCTTGGGAGAGCGCTTTTCTGATGCGCTGCGATGGCAACATGCGCGCACTCGCCGAGTTCGCTCACACGCTGCTCTGAGCCAGAGACGTCGCTTCCCACGCGCGTTGCCGCCGCCCGGTGAAGTACATGTCGCCCCAGATCTGCAGGTTCAACAGCCGCCACAACCGATCCGTAGCGTCGAGCGTTCCGGCGCGGTGCCGTTCCATCAGCTTCGCGATCGGCTCCAGGTTGAGGTACTGCGCAACGAAGCCATCACGGTCCAGCAGACTGTTCAGCATTTCGTTCGCGCCCTCGGCGCGCAGCCACTGGCGGATGGGAGTCGGAAAGCCCATCTTTTTGCGATAGAGGATATCGTTCGAAACCAGACCTTCGGCCGCTTTCTTCACGATGTATTTGCCTACGCCGCCACGCAACTTCATGCGGTCGGGAACTCGCATCGCGAATTCGACGAGCGGATGGTCGAGGAAAGGCACGCGGCTTTCGATCGAGGTCGCCATGCTCATCTGGTCCTGCTTCATCAGCAGTTCCACCAGATAGGTCTTTTGATCGGCATACAGCAGACGGCTCAGATCGGACGAACTTGCGCGTTGGTTCCAGTAGCTCAAATAGCTTTTGTACGGAGACTCGCCGTTGTGCTTCATGATGCGGCCGAGTTCGCCGCCTGGAAACGCCGAGTAGAAGTTATCCAGGAACAGCGATTCGATCTCTTCGCCTCTTCCCAGAAACGTGTGTCCGAGCTTGCGCCGAAGTCCGCCGGGAAGGAACGGCGACTTATCGATCGCCGAGCGAATTCCGCGGCGCGCAAAGCCCGGTAAAACGCGGTAACGACGCAGCCACCGCTGGTTCCAAAGATAGTAGTAATAGCGGCCGTACCCGGCGAACAATTCGTCGCTGCCCTCGCCCGTAAGCACTACCTTCACTTGCTCCGCGGCAAGCTTCGAGACGAAGTAGAGCGAAACGCTCGATGGCCACGTGATGGGTTCGTCTTCGTGCCAGATCAGTCGCGGCAGTTCGCCAAAAAACTCGTCCATGCCCACGGTGATCTCGTGGTGCTCCGTGCCGATGGCATCCGCCACTTGCCGCGCATAGCCGAGTTCGCTGTATTCGGTTTCGCGATATCCGACCGCAAAGGTTTTTACGGGACCGGAAACCATGCGCTTGATCAGCGCCGCAATGGTGCTCGAATCCACGCCGCCGCTGAGAAACATTCCGAGTGGCACGTCGCTCATCAGGCGCGTGTGGACTCCCTCTTCAATGCGAGAACGGCATTCGGAGATCCATGATTCGTCACTGCGTCCCTTATCCTCGGGCAGTTCGCCAGGCATGGGGATTTCCCAGTATTGGTGAATTTCGGGCGTGGGATTGGCGTCGCCTAATCGCAGCGTAAGATGATGGCCCGGCATCAATTTGCGGATGCCGGAAAATAATGTCTGATCGCCGCTGGTATAGCCGAAGGTCAGATACTCGGCTAGAAGCGGATCGTGGAAGCGCGGCGAAATTGCCGGATGCTCGAACAGCGCCTTGATTTCGGATGCAAACGCAAATAGCCGCCCGTCCCAATAGTAGTAGAACGGCTTTTTTCCCAGGCGATCACGCGCGCAAAAAAGCGTCCGGCGTTTGCTGTCCCAGATCGCGAGCGAAAACATGCCGCGCAGTCGCTCCACTGCGGCCGGGCCGTACTGCTCATAGGCGTGAACGATGGTTTCGGTGTCGCTGCGAGTGGTGTAGCGATGGCCGGCCTGCTCCAAAGGCGGGCGCAGGTCAGCGTGATTGAAGATTTCGCCGTTGAAGATGATCCACACATCGCCGGTTTCGTTGCTGATCGGCTGGTGTCCCAGGGCTAAATCGACGATGCTGAGTCTGCGATGTCCAAGCCCGACGTGTTCGTCGTGAAAGAAGCCATTATCATCCGGCCCGCGATGCCGGATAGCGCCGGTCATCCGCTCCAGCGTCCCGGACGCGACCTTTCCGGGTTGTGTGTTCGCGAAACCAGCAATTCCGCACATTCTATTCGATTTTACCTTGACGAAGGCCGTCGCAGTACCGCTAGTACAGACTGTCCAAAGAGTGGTGGAACAAGTGCCTCGATGCGAGCCGCGAAAGGTACGATGAACCGGTCGAAGAAGCGAATTTGAAACGGCGATTGCGTTGCGCGGCCAAAGAGGCGGGCGTTGATCCACCATCCGAAGAATCCTGGCAAGTTCATGTAGTGCAGTTGCGCCACTTCCAGGCTTGCCGCGCAGGCTATTCGCTCCATGTCGCGCTTCGTGTAGCGGCGGTAGTGACCGAGCCGGTAGTCGATTTTTCCATACAGCGCCTCGAAGGCAGGGGCCAGCAAGATGACTCTGCCGCCGGGGCGTAACACTGCCGCCATCGCCGCCAGCGCTTCGCCGTCGCGCTCGATATGCTCAATCACGTTCAGGCAAACGCAGGAATCGGGTGTGGCATGGCGGAGTTCCGCGAAATTCGCGTCCGGCGGCCCGCAGTGCTCGACGCGCAACTGAGTTTCGTGGCAATAGCGCTCGCGCGTGCGGCGTACGCACTCGGCCTGTCTATCGACAGCGATTACTGCGCGGCGCTGCAGCAGTAGACCGGTGAGATTTCCGGTTCCGCAACCTACTTCAAGGACCCGGTTCCCGAGATATGGCTCAATTAGACGGTATTGCCATTCGAGATAATTTCTCGCGAGCGACATCTGCGCCAGGTCGTTCAGCAGATAGGGAATTGAGAGCGGCTCTTCACCGGTGAACCTCCGGACAGCCATGTGCCGTTACAGAAATACCGCGAATTTCAAAGTTTAGACCCGGGTGCGCTTGGATAACGGCGCGCGAGTTGGCCGCGCTGCCCCCATATCTCGTCGGTTATTTCGGTCAACGCGTGCTGCGCAAGGTGCACGGGATCCCGGAAGTTGGCTTCGTCGCGCGTCAAATCGTTAGGATAGTCGAAATCGATAACCGGCGCGATAGCTGCCAGGTCCTCGCGCATGCGCGCCTGCTGTGACTGCAGACCGAACGCTTCAAAACGAGCTTGGTAATCCGTATGAGTGGGGAAAATCACGAAGGTTAAGTCAATTCCATGTTGCTTGGCATAAGAGCCGATTTTCAGTAACTCAGCGTGATAGTTAGTCGGGTACAGATAGTTCTGCAGCAGCCTGGTGGTTTGCGGGCCATTTAGCTCGTTATTCCAAAACGTCTTGCGATCGACGTTCACGGCGTCCAGCTTGAGCGTCTTGCGTGTAAACGCGGTATACGCGCTATAGGCGGAAGCTTGGAAGACTGTCCGGTTGATGAAGTAAAGCGCCGGGTTATCCTCCACGCTACGGTAAGTTTCGGTGCGGTCGAAGAGGTTATAGTCGTTGTAAATCTCGAGATCGACGCCAAGATACACCTGATGGAGTTGCGTCAGCCGAGATGCGAACCAGAACGTCTCGATGCATTCGCGTAAACTTGCTCCGCCGTACGCCATGTTCGCATAGCGCTCGCCTTTCATCTGGCTCACGCGGTTGTCCAGGATCTCCAGCATGCGCGAATCCCCTAACATGATATTGGGGGCGGGCTCGCGGCGAAGCCGGATCATTTTCAGCAGGCACATGTTCAGCACGTTTGCCAACGGAAGCTTCACTTGGTCGGAAATCAACGAGCGCGTGCTGATGAAATTGAACGGATCGCAAGCGCAAATGAACCCCGCGTATATCGCGCACGGCAGAAAAAAGAGGAGAAGCCGTTTAACGAAAGTGCGCAGCGCGGTAAGTTCAGAACTGGACATAGATGAATTGCTGCGACTTATTAAATGCGCCGAAGAATAAGATAGTGGCGACGGCGGCGTAGTAGATCGTCCAACGCACCCAACGCTGCTGTCCGGCGAGTATCTGCCGAATGCTGTGGGTCCGTTGAACCCAATGAATGGACAAGAGCGCCAACAGACAAGTGAGAGCGACCAAGACCTCCATCTTATCCTGGCTGAGCATGACATTCATCTTCACATACGCCGGACTGTGCCATTCATGTAGCAATGCGCCCCAGCCGGTTCCCAGATGCGAGGCAATGTAAGCAAAGGTCTGCAGATCGGGAGCGCGGAAAAGAATGATCGCAAAGCAGACCAGCCCAAACGTGAAGCAAACGCGCGCCAATTTGACAGGCCATCGGTTGAGAAGGGACGGCGTAAACAAACGCGAAGCCGGCCTTTCCAAAAGCATCTCGACAGCCATATAGAGGCCGTTCAATCCGCCCCAAAAGACATAAGTCCAGGCGGCGCCATGCCAAAGGCCGCTCGCCAGGAAAGTCAGCACCAGAATGATGGATTCAACCACCGCGATATTCTCGATGGTTCGAGCAGCATCCGTGAGCGCCAACGGAATGAAGAGATAATCTCGAAACCAGGATGACAACGAGATGTGCCAGCGCCGCCAGAACTCAATCATCGACTTACTAAAGAAGGGGCGGTCGAAGTTCTTCATTAGATTTAAGCCGAATATCTGGCCCATACCCCGCGCCATATCGGTGTAACCGGAGAAGTCGCAATAAAGCTGGAACGCAAAGAGCACGGTCGCGATTGTCAGCGAAACCCCGGAATAGGCCTGCGGGCGGTCGTAAACCTGAGAGACGAACGAAGACAGCCTGTCGGCAATCATTACCTTTTTGAAGAGGCCGAAGAGCGCCAGTTGAAGGCCGGATACGACATCGGCATAGACGAATGGATGCTCCTGCTTCAACTGAGGCAGAAGGGTCTTAGGCCGCTCGATTGGCCCGGAAATCAACTCTGGAAAAAACAATACGTAGAGTGCGTAAATGCCTAAGTGCCGCTCCGCCTTGTAGCGGCCAAAATAGACTTCGAGCGTATAGCTTAGGGAACGAAAAACGTGGAACGATAGGCCGATCGGAGCCACCAGGCGCAGGAACGGAATCGGATCGGCTAGGTTTAACGGAGAAAGCAAGGCGGTGAGCGCATGATTCAGGAAATTAAAGTACTTGAAAAACGCCAGCATGCCCAGATTGCTGAGCAAACTTAAACCGAGTAGCAAGCGGCGCTTGTCATCATCCGCCCCCTCCATTGCTCGCGCGACATAGTAATCGACCAGGATCGTAAAGGCTGGGATCAGAATGTATATCGGCCGAAAGCTCATGTAAAAGTAGAAACTGGCCGCAAGCAGGATGAGCCACTGCCATCGTCTGGGGACAAAAAAGTAGAACCCGGCGACTAATGGAAAGAAGATCGCGAACCGGAGTGAATTGAATAACATTTTCCGGCGGCCTCGAGAACGCGCGTTAGAAGAATCGTCCCGCAGGCATCGCCGTTTCCGGAAACCCGAGCGAGCGAACAGTCATTGGAAACGTGGGAAGGTCCACGTGAGTGTCGAGTTCCCACAAGGTGGCTCCGTCCTTGGCGCCGCGCACCTGGTTGAAACCGAGGCTTGCATAGTGGCGTTCCACCAGCTTATTGCGTGCTGTGGGGATATAGGCGCCAGTCAGGGTTTGCACGCCCGCTCTTCGAGCGTGCCCCACCAGCTCACGGAGCGCCATGTTTTCGACGCGTCTACCCAGAACGCGGCAGCTCATCAGCCAAAGGTCGATCTCCCATTCGGCAGTCGAGTCTTTTCGGCAGATGATCACGCTGATCATACCGTTGTCGCCGTAAACGTCCGTTAGGCGTACTTGAAGCGTGAAGTAGCTCGGGTCCGCCTCCATCCGGGCGACGTCGCTTTCCGTATAGCGCTTGGTAGTCAAATTGAACTGATTCGACTTATTAATGAGCTGTGCAATGCGCGCTCTCCCTACCTCGTTGAATGGCTGGAAAGTAATTTCCATTTTTAACGAAGCCAGGTAAGCCTCTAGATCGGTAACTTGCTTCTGTAACGCCGCCCGCCGCGCATTTCCTTCGTAATAGCTGGCGCGCTTGCGGTCCTCTTCCGAAAACACAACCGACTCAAAGTAGCCTGCGGCAGCCAGCGTGCGCGCGTAACGCGCGGGATCCTCCGGCATCTCAGGCACGGCCACCTCTGGCAAGCTTTGCCGGACTAGTTCGCGCTCAAACGGATTGTCGTCTACGAATACGAACGAATCTAAGCCGAGCGATAACTCCTGCGCGATGGCTCGTATGTTAGTCGGCTTATCGTTCCAATTTGCCTGGAATATGGCAAAATGCTCTTCGCGCAGAACCATATCGGGATGCTCGCGAAAGGGACTGCGGGCCGTTTCGTCTTCGTTCTTAGATGATACTGCCAGCACAACGCCGCGATTCCGCAAAGCCAGAATATAGCTTTGTAGCGCGAGATAAGCTTCGCCGTCCGCATCGCCTTGCGCTACGCGGATTCCATTCACGCCATCATCGCCGATAACCCCGCCCCACAGTGTATTGTCAAGATCCAGCACTAGACAGCGCCGAGTGGCGCCGCGCACTGCTGAAATGGCGCGGCACACATACTCGGCATATAGCGGCGCATAGTCCTGCGAGAACGCCAGTTTCGCAATATTCCACTGCTCAGGGCTATGCCAATTGGCTAAACCGACGGTCTCAGCGGCTCCGGCGATATCGACCACGATGCCTTCCGTCTCCGAAGCTAAATCTCGAATGGCGCGATTGATTTCATCGATTAACCAACGGGTTGTACCGGGCAGCAAGCGATCGAGCGACCCGAACAAAGCTTCTGGGGGAGCCGCGAGCGTTTGAAAAATGCAAGTGGCCTTCGTATTCTGGCGGATTCCGGTTGCCATCAGCCGCAGGTGAGCGATGGATGCACGGAGCGTCTCGACACCCCGTTCGGAATCGCCCGGTGAGGGCAGTATCGGAAGCCCGCGCCAGTCGATCGCAATTAGCACGCCGTCAGGCGCGGAACTATTCACGGCCGAATGCGCATCCAGGCTCTCTTGCACCGCCTGGTCGTAACCTGCCGCGATGCACTCCAGATCGATTCCATGACGCGCAGCGGTCGCCGTCAGCGCGCCTGTTACAAAATCAGAAGTGGAATTACTAATCAGGCCGAGACGATAAGGTCGCAGCGGCGCGAGAGAAACGCCTTCGGAGCGAACGCGCTCGATGGCCTTGGAAAGGGAGAGGAGTTGGTTGGTATCCAGGCGGTAACCAGCTAGTTTTCGCACCGCCGCCCCGCATTCCGCAGTCTGCGAGCCTAATGATCGGCACTGTTTCGAGAAATCGCCGGGCGCCTTGGGCAGCCAACTGAGTTCGAAGTTAGCAGAGTCCTCCATCACGCAACCTTTGCTTCCACTAACTGCATAAGATCACCGACGGTCTGAAGTTTACTCGCCTCAGAAGCGGTGATTCTAATACGAAACTCTCGCTCCACTGTGAGAAGGAGCCGGATGTGCGTCAAACTGTCCCAGCCCGGTACATCCGCTGCCGTCATTGACGGGCTGAGCGCGATGCCATCATCTCCGAAAACCTTGTGAAATGCCTTTGTAAGCTTCGGTTCTATTTCAGACAACTGCATCCATTGCTCCCGATGACCTGTGCCACGAATTTTAACCGAGGGCGGGAGAGAGTGCAATACAGGGGGGTCCGGTACCGTCCCAACGCTCGCCAATTTGACTGAGATTGGTTGTAGATTGAAAGTTTGCAGAGTGTTACGTTTTCGTGGCGGTCTGTTTGGTGGCGATTACGATAGCCGTGGCGGGCGTCTCCCATTCCTTTAATTTCTGAATGATATCGGCATCTCCGCGATACGCCTGCGTGGTCAAAAACGCGAGTTCGCGATTCAGCACCTGAAATCCGCTCTCCTCAATCATTTTCAAAACTTCATCGTCCGAACGGAAGAGGTAGAGATGATCCACCGATTCCATGTTGATCGACGCCGTCAAAAACAAAATGCCGCCCTCGGCGAGGGCCGCGTACATGTTCTGGAGCAGTTTTAGCGGATCCGGCAGATGTTCCAATACTTCGGCGCAAATCATCACCTGATAGGGCGTGTCGTTGTGGAGCGGAATTCCTGCGAGCGCATCGCCAACAGTTGTCGAAATGGGATTTCGCAAATGAAAGAACGCCGAAACGCGGTTGCTGATCTCCGGGGCGACTGGACTCACGTCCAGGCCAAATCCAACCAGATTCGTGTTGGCATTCAGCAATGAGGCAGAAAGCAAGCCGTGTCCGACTCCGACTTCGAGACTCGCGCCTCGCTTATCTCCACATAGCGGAATAAATACGGTACTAAATTGCCGGTAGATTGCGAAGTAATTAGAGGCGAAGAGATAACTGAAGAGAAGGGCGGGATAGTAGACCTCCGACATGTACGTCAGGTTCTGGTACACCTTCTCGTTTACCTGCGCATAGTCATTCTCGGCATAACACTGGTTATGCGCGAAATCCCATTGCTTATCTTTGAATGTTTGGCAGAACTGGATGTATCCTCGGCAGGCTCTTTGAAGATTTTCCTCCGTGCCTTCAGATAGAAACCCAATCAACTGGATCGGCAGTGCAATCACGCTCGCGTAATCCGGATAGTTACGCGGAAGGCTTAGCGCCATCCCTTCCAGATCCGGCGCAAGCTGCAACAGCAAAGTCCGAAGGCGATCAAGAGTAAGAGGCGTCGTGGCGTTTTGCATAGATTTGCAGAGGGTTGCGGCGGGATGCGGGCTGATCCTCTTGGACCATAGCTCCCCGCCGCAAAGCTTGTCAAGCCGCAAATTTCCGGCGCAATAGCCACCCGCTCTCAGCGCGTGGCCGCTGCTACGCTACGGAGTTCCGATGACGTGCATTTGGCTGGATTCGATCACCTGCCCACTCGCGGCCAGGTATTTCCAGCGGTAGTACAACACATGCTGCGGTAAAGCCGGCACCGTGATCGTGCAGCCGGTGGCGCACGAGGCCGGTGTGAAGCTTTCGCTCTGCTCGTAATAGAATGGCGTCGTTAAATTGACGCTCGCCGCGACCGCCACGCAGGTTTCCTGACGGGATGTGCAGTAATAGTTCCCGGCATCGCCGTTTTCCGCATAGCCGAATTCGACGATAGCGCTCTGCGCTCCCAGCGCTCGAGGAGGATCGATCGTAACCTTTACCGGATAAAAGGTATTCCGTGCCACGCTATCCTGCGCCGGGAACGGAGGCAAGATACTCGCAAGGTCATCCGACCGCACGCCGTCCAGCCATCGCACTTGCGACGCCATCGCGCCCCCGCTAGGCACCGCATAGGCATTCCAGAAAACGTCCATCTGGTTCCACTTCACGTAATTCGGTCCCAATCTTCTGGTCGCCGCGCCAATGGAGTCCTGCTTCGCGATGCCAAACTGGACAAGGTTGGCCACGAACGGGCCCATATTGCCGACACAAATCGAATTCACATCGTCGGCGTAAATCGCGACGCCCGCATAGTAACAATAGGGGTACGACACGTACGGGGTATTCACATAGAAATCGCCCGCAGCTGAGCCTGCTATGCATTCGCCGGCGGTAAGCGCGTAACAGTACTTATAAGAATCGGCAGCCGTATTTCCCAGGATGCTTCCATGGCTACTTACATCGACCAGCGGAGTACGGCCTACGTAAGCTGCGGTTGTCAAAAACTTGATGCTCAAGGCGCTTTGTGCGCCCGTAACCTTCCATAGTTGTCCTGAGACATTAACGAACGGCGTTGTTGTGCTGCCGAGCGTCACTTGGGGAGTGTTACCGCCGTCCATGGGATGTCCGTCCGTACACCACCCGTTAAAACAGGGACCTGGGTGCGTATCAACCTGATTGCCATTGCCCAAGCCGATCTTGCCGGCGAACGGCGGATTCACGGCTACCGCGCTTGGCGTAGCCAAGGTGGCGGTATACAACGTGCCCTGGCGAACCTGCGTACAACCGGCCCCTGTCGTCAGGAGCGCCGAAGGACAAAGCGCCTCACCAAGATTCCACCAGGCCCCCGCAGCCACCGACGCCCCGCCAAGCAGGTAATGGTGACCCGTTGAAATAGTCGGATCAAACACGATCGTATTTCCGTTTGCGTTTGTGCCGTATGGGTCGTTGCGGTAGTTCCAGAGGCCGTTTTCGCCGTTCTTGGAGTTCTCCGTTCCACAGGACATGGTCAGTTTCGTAATTGTGTGCGCCGCGGCGCCCGCGGAAGTTGGAAGACCCAGATATCCACGTTGACCTATAAATTCAGTCGAACTGTTAATCGTTAGCACGCGGATATATTCGTTATCGACCATCATCACGTCGCCAACTTGCAGATTTTGCAAAATCGACCCGTCGAGCCCGCTCGTTGGTTGACCAGTAACTGTGATATCGGTACACAACGTTCCCGTTACCCCAAACTGGTTTGCCGGACACGTATTCAGACCACCCGCCACGCCCATGGTCGTATTTAGAGGCGCGCTGGTTATCTGCATCGTATAAGTTCCCGCGGGTCCGCGCACGAAATACGAGTTGCTGGTAATCAGGGCCCAACCGCCGTCCGGCGGATCGCTGGAATGTACGGTGCACCAGGACAGCGGCGGCCTGCGATAGGTCGAAGTGGAGGCGATTATCCGAAAACTATTTGCGGTTGTTCCTGTAGGCGTACGGTCGCCCAAGGTATACACAAACATCCAGCCGAGCGTATCCTGGCCCCCATACTGTTCGGCGTAAATGAACATATCGCCGTCTGCGGAAATGCCGCCTTGAATAATATTGCTGATCTGGTAGTTAGCCGCTGTAAAGTCGGGATTGAAGGGCGGCCCCGTCTGTTGAATCGCATCGGCCACATTCGGCTGCATGATCGTGAACTGTATGCATGGCTGCGCGCCGCCGTTTAACCCACAATCGGGTACCACTTTGCCTGGCGTGTACCGGCTATGGTCCCCCATGTAGTGGGCTTGTAGAATCGTTTCTCGATTGGCTTGATAATAGAGCGGCACCATGCAATACCACTCGTCGCCATTCTGCGGATCGAACTGCATCTGCTGGCCGCTTTGGCCGCAGTTCCAGAAACTCCATCTCCCATCCGGCCAATAGGTGAGCTGCATCATTCCGAGATCGCGGATATCACTGCCATCCGCCGCAAACCAGTAAAGCTCGGTATCGATGAAGCAGTTATAGCCAGGTACGCCGCCGACTGTTACTACGTTGGAGCAATCGTTCTGGGCCTGTGCGGACCACGGGGCCATAACCGAACTTCCATATTGGAACGTAGTGTAGCCGATGGAGATGGTTTGCGCAGTTGCGGTCTTCTTCCAAATCAACGCTCCAAAGTTGTTAGCCGTGTAAGATACGGCGCTCACATCGGAAGGCGGGCCTGAGACCAGCGTAATCGACCGCTCGTTTTGGACAGAGGCGATCGTGTACTGTGCGCCGCCGACGTTAATCATGCTGCCGGCAGTCCACTTGATATTGAACGGATTGCCACTCACGAGAGTAAGTTTTTGGGTTGCGGCGGTGTAGTTAATCGTGCCGTTTGCAGTGCTTGCATCGACGCGCGTTACCGCGGGTGCGCCGGAAGTCTGCCACAGATCCATCAGCTTTCCGGTGCCCAATGTAAAATTCCCAGGCGTCATCGAAAGGGATGACTCCAAAATTCCGCTGGCGCAACTTACTCCATTGACGGTTAGACATGTTTCAAGCTTGCAGTCATCTGCAGTGCAATTGCCCGAAATCGAAGCTTGATTGATGGTCACCTTCACCCAATCCAGCGAGACGCCGCCGGTCGTAGCATAAGTAGCGCCGCCAGAGAGCGCAAGCGAATCCGCGCGTAGAAAGAGCGCACATATTCCTGAGGCGCAGGGCCCCGTGAAGCTTGCCGCGCCGCCTGTACTCCGCAACGGGGCAGAATCGTTCTGCCACGCGTTTTGCGAATCGATCGCGGTGGTGAAGGTCTGAACCGTTGACGCCGTGCCGGTCGGCGCCGTCGCACGCGCGGAGCGCAGGCCGGAAACCGGATCGATTAAAGTCTGCGCCTGATTAGTCCATTGGATCGTCGGATAAGCATACTGGCCGGGGTTCTTTCGGTCCACTGGAGGGCCGATGTTATAAGTGTCGCCCAACGGCATGTTATTCGTCCGGAACTCCTGGTCGAATGACTGAGTTCCGCAAGTTAGTGTTAAGTGATGACGCGAATAGGTCTGGAGCGCCCGCGAGTAACGGTTACCATCGGACGCCATATCGGAAGTGTGTTTTCCGATCACCAGTGTGCGGCTTCGACCTCCGGGCTGCGGCAGGCTCACTTGCCCGCTGCCTGCGGTTTGGCCTGTCGAGACGCTGCCGGGACGGGAATCAAGATTTGCGCCCTGGAACAGATTCGGATTCACATCATCGACCAGCACGCCTATATTTCCACCGGATACTCCGCCGGATGCTGAGTTTGCAAAAACAAAGCTATTTGCCGAAGGAACTGATGTGATGGTCTGCCATCCATTCCACGCTCCTCCGTTTTCCAGATAAATTACTGTGCCCGTCAACAAGCCGTGTGGCGCAAGCGTCTGGATAGTAACTGAGCCGTTGGACTGGGCGACAGAGGCCGCCGTGATCGAGCGATTCATGTCAGCCACTTGAACGCTGCACGGTTGCTGCACCGGCGACGTGTATTGCAACACTGCCTGCGTTGCCGTGGTAGTCACGCTGGAAATCGCGATCTGGGCCGAGCCGCCCGAAGCGAGGACCAGAGAAAGAATTGTAAATGCTAAAAAAGGTCGCATCATGCGAGACATCTGTTTTCTATTCTAATGCACGTAATATACTCGAACTTCGCCTCTTGCTCCGCTACAGCCCGCGACTATCGTCGCTCCCGAAGTAGCGCTACCCGGGCTACCTCCGCCCCCGCCCGGTGCTGTCCCGTTTGTACAAGCCACATATCCGCCTGCGGATGTCCAGCCTCCGCCATTTCCACCGTTCCCGCCGTTGGTGTAAAGCGTATTGCCCAACGCGGCTACGCCGCCGGTCCCGCCAGTCGCATTGTTGAACGCGCCGCCACCGCCACCTCCGCCGCCCCTCATAGAAGCGCCGCCGACCGGACCCGCTAAGCCATTGCCCCCACCACCGCCGCCGCAACCGCCGCCGTCCGATCTTGCGGTGACACTGCCCGGCGCCCCACCGGCGGTGCAATAGCTCTTCGTCGCATCGTGCAGCGCCGTGTACTGTGGCAAACTCCCATTAGCGTCCATCCACCCCCACGGGCTTGTTCCGGCAAGATAGCCCGCCCACGACGGCGTGCCGCCTAAAACTGTGGCGCAGGTCGCGAAACTGGAATTGCCTCCCGATTGGCTCCACGGCGGCGCTGCTAAGCCCTGTCCGCCCAGACCTACGGTAATCGCCACATTCGAACTTGGACTCACCGGGCACGTTGCCTCCCAGTATCCACCACCGCCTCCGCCGCCGTAAGCGCCTCCTGCGCCGGTCGCCGTGCCGCTGCCGCCTGCGCTCCAAATCTGCACGCGTACAAAAATAACGGCCGAGGGTACCGTCCAGCTCGTCGTGCAAGCCGCGCCGGACCCGCTGGTACAGGTCCACGCGGTCATCGTTTCGCCTGGAACCGTGGTCGAACCATCGAAAACCAATACCCTTTCCGCCACCGTGCTAGTCCCGCCACTCGCTCCCGTGGGATTCTGTGGACCCCACGAGAATCCGCTCCACGTCAGTACCTGCCCCGTTGCCGGCGCCGTGTTCGCGACAGCTTGCCCTTGAATCGCTTGAACCTTCGTAGTAGGTATTGCCCCCGTCACATCCCCGCCCAAGCTGGTCGAAATCGACTGTGGAATCCATTGTGTGCCATTCCAGGTAAGAACCTGGCCCGTTGTCGGCGCCGTGTTCGCAACAGCTTGCCCTTGAATCGCTTGGACCTTCGTAGTAGATGTTGCCCCCGTGACATCGCCGCTCAAACTGGTCGAGATCGATTGCGGAAGCCACTGCGTGCCGTTCCACGTCAAAACTTGCCCGCTCGAGGGCGCCGTCGTAGACACAGATTTCCCCTGAATGGATTTGACTGTAGCAGAGGTCAGCGTTCCGCCGATATCACCGCCCGCTGCCGGCAACTGCGCCGCGCTTGCCGCGCCACTCAACTGCGAGAAATTGTAATCCCCCGACTGTGCCGTCACTACTCCATTGCGGCCATAAATGCTGGTGACGCCCGAACTCACCTGCGTCCATGTATTGGCGGCTGCGCACAGATACAGGTTTTGGCCCGCTGCCGAAGAGGTGTTGAAGAAAAATTCGCCGGTGCTGCACGTCGCGGGCAGACTTGAGCCGCTTTTGGCGGGCTTCGTCGCCGCTGCGCCGGATGCGTCCCAGCTTCCTTGCATGGTTTTGCTACCCGTCACCGTCGTTTGGGCCAGAGCCGTTAAGGCGGTCAGCGCAGAGATCACAATCAATTTTTTCATAGATGTTATATTTTTTTACAAACTACAAAGCTTCTGGATTAAAGCTGCCAAAAGTTATTAAATGATAAGAATTGCAGCTCTGCTAAAAACTCCTCAGCACTGTTGCAGTGTAGGTAGCGGCCGCCGGCGTTACGGAACCAGTTGCATCCGCGCAGAGCCGGACAGAAACAACCCCCGCAGTGCTGATGCGCATCGTGCCGCCTAACCCAGGCGGCAGAGCCGCCGGCCATCCCGGCGCGACGGAATCACCGGGATTAGCTCCGGGCAAGGAGAACGTGAGGTCGCTGGCGCAAGTCCCGGCAGAGATCTGCGGAAAACTCAAGCTCGCCGATGCCGTAAGATAAGTCGGTACGACGGCGCTATCGATCGCAATTGTAGTCGCTCCCGCAGTGCTTACCGCGGCAATACCAGATCCGCCAAATATCGGGTTCGCTGTCAACCATCCACGCCGATCCACGCCCCCGCTGGAATCCCACGCATTATTAGTCGCCGTCCAGGTGTAAATAGGAATTACATTTATCGGAAAGCTTGTAATGCCCGGCGCCACGACACATGTAAGATTGCATGTAAGCGACATCGTACTCCCGACCGTCAAAGTTCCTGTAGCATCTACGTAAACGAAGGCCTGACCCGTTCCTGTCGCAAGCGAGACGGAAGCCGCTGCAGTAACGGGAAACGTCTGCGTTCCGAAACGAACGTTACACGGCGTAGTTACTGAACAGTTGCCTCCAATCGCAAGCGTCGTAGGGCTAGTCCAAACTACAGCCAAGTCTCCTAACTGAGAGGCCATGCCCGCGCCCGGGTTGGTCACCGAGGTAGATGAGGCGCCATTGTATCCATTCAGTGTGCAGCGCCCCGTCGTCGCGGCGGCGAACGTCACCGTCACCGTAAACGATGCGGGATCTACTGTTACCTGACTCGGTTCCACCAGGTTCGACGGCGAGGCGCTGTCAAAGCACTGCACCAGCAAATTCGACGTACCCAAGTTATGCGTACTGCCAGGTACGGAGACCGACGTTGCAGATGTAAAGAATGCCGTATAGTTTCCGGGTGGCAATGTGGAGGTGTTAATACCCACCCACGAAGTCCCGTTATAAACCTTGAACTTATTTGTGTCTCCCGAATCGACCACCATATCGCCAACTAACGGCGCATTTGGCAGAGGTCCAGGGGAGACTTGCAAGCCGGCGCCAGATATGCCGGAGGTGAACGTCTGCCGCGCACCTACCGTGTAAGAGTTTGCTTGCGTCTTATCCGCTGCATTCGTCACTTGGGCGGCTGTGTAATCTCCCGATTGCGACGCCACCGCGCCTGTTCTGCCGAAGATACTCGCCACGCCGCCACTCCCGCCTGCGCTAACCGTCGCCGGCGCCCACTGCGTCCCATTCCAGGAAAGCACCTGACCGGCAGTCGGCGCTGTGTTCGCGACAGAGCGACTCTGCAGCCGTGTTACAGTCGCCGAGCTTAACGTCCCGCTGATGTCGCCTCCGGCCGATGGCAATTGGCTGATCGAAACAGTTCCCGCAAGCTGCGCAAAATTATAGTCGCCGGTCTGCGCCGTTATCGATCCGGTCCGGCCGAAAATACTCGTCACCGGAATGGTGATGTTCAGCGTTTGCGGCGTCCACTGCGTTCCATTCCATCCCAAAAGTTGACCGGTCACAGGGGCAGCGCTGTTCACAGGCCGGCCTTGTAACTTGTTAACTGTTAGAGATGACAGAGCGCCCGAGACGTCTCCCCCCAACCCATTCCAAAGAAGCGAAGTCCCGTCGTTGGAAAGTACCATACCCGACTTTCCTGTCACCGACGGCAGCGTATTCCCCTGCAATGTCCACTGGTTAGTCGAGGTGCAGATATACCAGTTCTGCCCAGCAATCGAAGTTGTCAGAATAAATGTCATTCCCACTTCGCAGTTGGAGGGCAAAATCGGACCCGTTTGCGAGGGAAGAGTGTAAAGGGCAGCCGAGAAGTCGATGCTTTTCACCTGAGTTCGCAAGTCGACTTGCGTCTGTGTCCAACCCGCACTGGCGAGGCCCGCGGCAATCAGTGAGAAACGGATTACGTCGATTAACTTCATAGTAGGAGTTTGCGGAGGCTGCTACCTTCGGCCTCACCTGACCCCATACTAAGAGTCTGACTTCCCGATACAGCCTCTTCAAATTTTTAAGTGGAAGAAAAGCAAAGGGAAAAAAATGATAAAATTCTGTGAATTGCAGATTGCAATAGTTACGGTTCTTGCCTGGAACCGAGCGCCGTATGAATACGTTCTTCTAACTCCCCTGGAGTTATAGATGGTTCCACTATGGGTTCATAAGCCGCGTAGCGAGAACCCCCGCAGGTGAACGCCGACGTTAGCCGCCACCGGTCAGGATACGCTTCCACCATGTCCCGCAACAAAAACTCATGCAGCGGAGCGTCGTCTGCGGGATTCATTCGCACCAGCAACACATCGAGCGGCACGCGTTCGAACAGAGATTCCAGCTCTTCTTTGGATTTATAGCGCGGCTGATAGATCGTGCCCGTCCAATTCATATGCGCCAGTAACTTGCTCGGTCGAACCAGAAAGCGCGACAGCCGGTCGGGCTCAACTCCGCTGATACCGGCGATCATCGGACCCTCAGCATCCCCGCTCACCAGGATCGAACGGTATCCGTGAGAAGCTGCGAACGCGTCCACCGCTCCTGTGGGGTCCGGCGTCGTCGGTTTGTAGTCGATCGCAACTCGAATGACAAACAGTGACGTCAATAGCGCGATCGCACCTGCCACCGCGACTCGCCTTCGCTCGCCCGGCAATTGTTCTGCAAGTTCGCGCAACGCCAGCACCGAAAGAACGATCAGCCCCGGAAAGGAAGGGATCAGATATCGCGGTTCATTGCCCACCGGCGCTGCCGTCTGAAAGACGAACTGCGCAATCGGCGCCGCAACGCAAACAGCGGCAAGTCCCGGTGCACGCCCGCGCCGAAAGGCGTACCACACGCCTGTCAACACCAGCGGAGCCAACACCCAGGCATTATCCAGAAACAATGCGCCAAGTTGCGCCATGGTTTCCAAAACCGGCGGCTTGCGCGAATCGAATCCGCGGTTCATGTACTGCTTGGTGATCGAATACCACGGTGCATAAAGCAGCGCGATCAGGAACGGAGCGATCCACAGGCGCGGGTTCATCAGCAGTCGCCATCTTCCGGCGAAAAGAATTGCCAGCGGTACGGTCAACGCGAGGAACGCAGCGCTGTTTTTGGTGAAGATCGCAGCCGCGGCGAGAAAAGCGAACGCGACGATCCAACGGGTGCGAGGCGTGTCGAGAAATCTGGCAAACGCCATTAGAGCGGAGAAACTAAACAACGCAACCAGAAGGTCCGTCATTACCATCCCCTCGCTCCATCGCACTGCCGGCATCAACAGAAATAAAAACCCGGCGCCGCACGCCGTCCAACCGCCAACCCTTCGCCGCAAGCACAGGAACACCAGCAACGCGCAACCGGCCCCAATCATCGCAACCAGCGCCAGCGCCGATGTCCTGCTCAAACCAAACAAGCACATCCAGACGCCTTCCACGGCGTAAAAGAGCGGAGGCCAGTAGCCTATGGCAAAGTAAGGAACGTGATCGTAATAGCGAAGCGCGTAATGAAGCGGCGTTTCGTGAAAACCGCTCTGCAGGTAATCTCGTACGAGTAATCCGGAAACGTAATGCGAAGGTTCGTCCGTATATCCCCAGAAACCTGCCTGCGCCGCGCCGTTGACGCGTTGATATCCCAGAATGGCCAACCAGTAAATCGCAAAAACCGCAACGATTGTAAGTAGCGTCAACTGCGAAAAACCGCTGGAGCGGTGCGCAATGAAAGCAGCCGTGCTGGCGCGGTTCGAGCCCGCCTCCGATGATTCAAGTCTCATGGCTACCGAGGCGCCGATGCCGGGTCTTCGACATAGAGGGTGGACCCGCGCCGTAAATACCGCTGGTTTTCCGAGTCTCGCACAAACTGCCGTTATGCCACAAGTGTGGATGGTACAAATACAGCTTCTTCCCGGAAATCCGGGCGCGCCGTCGGGGAATTACTGCTTTTTGTAATCTCCCGCGCTAAAGTACTTCTCCAGCCACACATACAGGCAAATGAAAAAGTATCTGCTGCCCATTTCCTTTAGCTTCAACTTCGCCTCGCCGGTGCGGCGGTTGCGCCATGTAATGGGAATTACAGTCCAGCTGTATCCGCGCACAATGGTTTTCAACGGTAACTCCACCGTCAAATTGAAATGAGGTGAAATCAAAGGACGGCATCCATCAATTGCGGCGCGGCGGTATGCTTTAAAAGCGTTAGTCGTATCGTTCAGCTTGACACGGAAGAATAGCCGTATCATTCGATTAACCAAACGGTTGAGCAGTAACTTCACCCGTGGATAGTCGATTACTCCGCCGCCTTTGATAAAACGCGATCCGAAAACCGCGTCGTAACCTTCATTCAGCGCCGCCCAATAACGCACCACATCCCGCGGATCATCCGATTCGTCCGCCATCATGATCGCCGCCGCATCTCCGCGCATGCGGTCCAACCCGTAAATGATCGCGCGGCCGAAACCATGCGGCCCGGGATTGCTCAAAGGACGCAGCGCTGGAATTGCCGGCGCCATCTCGTCAAGAATCGCCCGCGTTTGATCCGTACTGCCGTCGTCCACCACCACAATTTCGTGCGGTACTCCGTTCAGTCGCAACTCCAGATCGAGATGCTCCACCGTCGCGCGTATGCACCCTTCTTCATTGCGCGCCGGAATCACGATGCTGAGGAGTTGCAGCGGAGTCGCTCCATCCGCCGGCGGCGGCGATTTGGGGTCAAATGGCTGCGAGACTTCCGGCACGCCTATCGCAACTTCCCTTCGCAGAGATCCAGCCACTCCGGGTGCTCGATGGCATGTTTCGCAATTTCCTCAAGGATCAGTGGCAGGGTCCGTTCGATCCTCCACCCGAACCGCTCGCGTGCGCGCGACGAATCCATCACCACCCAAGGCAAATCGAACGGCCGCTCGATGCTTTCCGAAACGGGCGCGTGGGCTCCAAAGCGCGCGTCGCACTCCGCCGTCAATTGCGCCAGGGACATGCTGTTCGCGGCGCCGCCGCCAAGGTTGAACGTGCGCTCTCCCTCGGTCGCGCCGTCGCGCATCTCGAGGCGCAGCAAATCCGCCAAATCGTCCGGATGAAACGCGTCGCGCACCTGCAATCCACGGCCTCCAAATCCTATGTACCGCAAAGGCCGCCGACTCCGGTGCGCGTGCATCCAGTAAGAGAAAATCCCTTGCGAGGCGAGCCCGAACTGCCCCGCGCCCGCCAACACGCCGCAGCGGTTGATCCATACTGGAAAGCCGAACGCGTACCCGTATTCCAGCGCCAGCGTTTCGCCCGCAAGTTTCGTGGCCCCGTACAATGAAACCGGGGCCGCCAAAGAAAACTCTTCCGCGATTCCATTACCTGAAACACCCGCTGGCAGCGGCCGAGTAATGTCCAATTCCAGCGCCTGATTTCCCTCTCGCATAGGCAGTGCGCTCAAATGTGCGATCGAATACACACGACTGCTGCTCAACAGAATGAAGCCGCTGTTGTGTCGACGCGCATACTCCAGCAGATTCACGCCGCCGTAAAGATTGTGCTCCACCAATTGCCGGCTGCTCGATTT
>DATAUH010000136.1:0-4315 GCA_036268375.1 Bryobacteraceae bacterium
CGATGAAGGCATCGTCAGTCTCCGTCACACCAACGACGTCGCCGACACCGAATACATCGCCAACGGAGCCTCCTTTGGCCGTGTAGTCGCCCGCTACCGCACATCTCCGCAAGGCGAATGGCGCGAAATCGGCCAGCTTAAGCTGGACGGTGACGCAACCGGCAACCGGCTGCAGTATCGCGTCGGCGAGTTGCTCAAGACGTTGGCTGCTCAAAGCCAAGTCAGCGCCTCGTCCAACGTTCCGGGCCTGACGGCGGTTAACGACGGCTCCGTGCTGCCAAACTTTGGCGGCCGCGCGGGCCGGGGCGGCGCAGCAGCTGCGGCAGCCCTCTTTCAGGGAGGCGCTGAAGGTGGTACGCATTGGGTCCAATACGTCTTCCCGCAGAATCAGTCCGTCTCGGAAGCCGCCGTCTACTGGGCTGCCCCCGTCGCCAATCAGGGCCGCGGCCAGGCAGCGCCTCCGGCAGCTCTCCAGGCGCCGCGTTCCTGGCGCTTACTCTACAGAACCGCCAACAACGAATGGCTTCCCGTCCAATCCACAACGCCCTACGGCAATGAAACGGCGAAATTCAACGCAGTGCAGTTCACGCCCGTCAGCACCTCGGCGATGCGCCTGGAATTCCAGACCGCGCCCAACACTGAAGCGGGTGTCGCCGAATGGCGTGTCGGCCCGGAACGCACCGTCGTGCTGCCACAGGACCTCAATATCAGTGAGTCCTTCCAGTTCGAGGGTGACCAACTAAACTGGACGATCAAGCTCGCCAATAACACCACGGCTCCGATCGAAGTCGGTGACCTCGCCGTTCCGACCCGCATGGCCGAAGGCACTCCCGGCCGCCGCGGCGACATCTACACACAGAAGCTGCTGCGCCACAGTCTGATCGCAGGCAATGGCTCCTGGATGTTCTGGGCGCGCAGCAATGGCGTCGGCCCCTACCTGCTCATGAGCGCCGCAGGCGACACTCAGCTTGAATACTTCGACAACAGCGGAGGCCAGTCACCCGACGGCGCCGGCCGTGGCGGTCGCGGCGGTTTCACCCCGTACATTCACGCCACCGTCGCCGACGCCGCTGATATCAAACGAGCGCGCGAGGCCGGTCGCGAGCAGCCTTGGCGGCTCCCGCTCACCAGCCTCCATCTCACTCCGCACGGTTCTAAAGGCAGCGAAGTAACGTATCAATTCCGCTTCCAGTGGGCTCCAAACTTTCAGGGCGTGCGCGACGCGCTCTATGCGAGCAATCAGTTCGATACCCTGGTCGCGCCGGGCATGACCTTGCCGACGGACCTGCCTGCCATGATCGCCCTGCGCACCCACAACAAAATCGACTCCGTCGAGCCTGAGTTTCCCACTCAGACATCCGTCGAATACGTCGGAAAGAAGGGCGCTGACACTCACGTCTACAAGGTGAAGTTCAACAAGCTCGGCGAGAACATGCTCAAAGTTCACTACGGCGCCAATAAGGAGTGGACGTCGCTTGAGTTCTTCGTCACCGAACCGCTCGAAACCGTCGTCAAAAAGCGGGCGAGCTTCCTGGTCGAGAAGATGCAGCACATGGACTCCACAAAACCCTGGTATGGCGGTTACGGCGATTGGGACCAAATGAATCACGTGCTGCGCAATCCCGAAGACCGCGACCACCTCAGTCCATGGCTCACCGATTCCAGTGATGACGCCGGCAATGCGCGCCCTGCCTTTGTCGCTGGGGTCAACGCCTTTTTCCCCACGCCGGAAGGCGTCGCCAGCGTCGAACGCTACGTTCGCTACTACCTGTTCAACGACTATAAGGATGGCAAAGGCGGCATGCAGATGACTGCGAACGAGAAGTATCCTTTCGGCATCTATGGCACGTTTGACAACTGGTGGCAGCATCGCGCGGCCCCCGATACGCCGCCCGCAACGTATGAGCCCACCAACCCGAACCGCGAGCGTGACTGGACCGTGCTGCACCGGGATCATCTCTGGCGCATCTACGACTATCCGCACATCATCAACATGTATTACCGGCTTTATCAGATTGGTAAGTTCTACCCTCAGATGCTCAAGTGGAAGACTTCCGCGGAGTATCTGGAGTTAGCTTACCGTACGACCGTTGCTTACTGGACAGTGCCGTTCGAAACGCGCAACTGGTCCGCTAACTCAGTCGGCACAATGAATGAGGCCTGTATCGAAGATCTGATCTACTCGTTGGAGCAAGAGGGCAAGCAGGAATGGGCGAATGAGGTACGCGCCTTGTGGGAAACCAAGGTCGCCCGCTTCGTGCTTAATACGCCCAATCTCTACGGCTCGGAGTTCTCCTTCGATTCCACCGGCTTCGAATCCACGGAGGCTTTCGCACGCTACGCCCTCCGCAACGCCGGCAAACACCACGTCGATCTTCCGAAGTTCGCCGTCGGTCCAGGCCCTGGGGAGATTCCGGATTTCAGTAAGGTGACGCCGGAGTCGGCGAAAAAATTTGCCGATTTTCAGATGCAGCTCAACGTCAACGATCGCGGATGGATCGAAGCCGCCTATTACTTGCTGGGCAGCGACTATCGTGGTTCCACATCCTATTTGCAAAGCTATATGTCTCACCTCGGCGGTTGGGGCGTACTCGATTACGGCCTCAACTTTGCCGATAACCCGACCGACTATCTCCGCCTCGGCTATAACTCCGCGCTTAGTGCATGGTGCCTCGTGAATTCCGGAACCGCCGAGAGCGGTTACGGTTACTGGTTTCCCAACAAAGCGAACGACGGCGCCACTGGCGGCGGTTTCATCCCCGAAGTCTGGGGGCGTGGTTGGATCGGCAAGACGATGCCACGCGGCGCCTGGTATTACAGCGCCGAGGAAGACGTAGGTTACGTCGGCTCGCTCCGCACGCTCGCCACCGTCGTCGTCAACGATCCCGTCTTCGGCGATTACGCCTATGGCGGTATTCTCACCCGCAACAAGAACAGGGTGCAGGTCATCGCGCGCGACGGCTTGCGCATGCGCTTGCATGTCGTCCGCAACCAGCAGCGCGTACATCTGCTCTTTGACAACGATGGCTTTGCCGCGGAACAACCGATCACGATCAGTGACGACTTGA
Organism: Bryobacteraceae bacterium; assembly: GCA_036268375.1. Classification (GTDB taxonomy): domain Bacteria; phylum Acidobacteriota; class Terriglobia; order Bryobacterales; family Bryobacteraceae; genus PALSA-243. Next base: position 3,069 of record DATAUH010000136.1, read on the forward strand.
GCGCGATCGCGTTTCGCATCGATAACCGCGCTAAGCGGTCTCATGACACGGACATTCGAATCAGCGGAATGCCATCCGGTAACTATGCCCTCTCCGTCAACGGACGTCCGGCCGCCACATTCACGGGCTCCGATCAGGAGCAGATCGTCCGCGTTCCGCTACCCTCCGGCGAAGATGCCGCGGTGACCATCGCGCGTCGCTAGAGATACTGGCCGCTAACCCGCGGCGCCGAGTGCTTAACCTGCATGCGATAAAAATCGTTGACCATGCGATAGTTTTCGCAGTACGCTCGGCCATTCGCGGCCACCGTCGCCGCCCTTGCCCGGCGCGGGACTCGTAACCGTCGGAATACTTCTCGGCTTCGGGTCCGCCGACAACTGGCCCGCCTTCGATGTAGCGTCCCTGAAGGCCGATAATTCTCGCACTGGCGTCGACCGCGTGAAGCGCTCCGCCGAAAGCCTGATCGTCGAAAACGCCCCGCTGAAGCGTATGATCGGCATGGCCTACGGCATCCCGGATGGCCGCGATTACCTCTTCAAAGGGCCGGACTGGATGAACGATACGAACTTAAATATCTACGCCAACTTCCAACCAACCAGCACCGACGCCGATCTGCTACTCATGATGCAGCGCCTGCTCGACGAGCGTTTCAGCCTCAAACTGCACCGCGAGGCGCACTCGTTTTCCGTCTACGCGCTTGTCACTGAACACCCTGGCCCGAATCTTCACCCCACAGACACGCCAGGCTCCTATAAGTTCAGCGCCCGAAAAGGCCACGCAATCGGCGTCTCCGTAACCACGGCGTAGTTTGCAGATCGCCTTTCGCGCGACGATTTCAGAATAGGCCGCCAGATCGTCGACGCGATCGGTCTCGCCGGCCAGTACGACCTCACGCTCGATTGGCAGCCCTACGCCGATCAACCCGGGCCGATGACGATCGCCCTGCCATTGTCACGGCCCTCGCGCAGCAGCTCGGCCTGCGCTTCGATCCGCGAAAAGTGTCGCTCGACGTCCTCGTTGTAGACGCTGCCTCTAAGACGCCGAAGGAAAACTGACTAACCCGCGCCGCGGTCCGATGGTTACAGTCAAACAAGCGAAGCGTTAGTCCGATTAACGTCACTTATCGTCGTCATCGTCGTCCCGATATTTCTTGGCAGCTTTGACGAACGGTCCAGGCATCTCCACCTTCCGCTCTCCTGGATAAGGTAGGTTCCAACCCGTCGACGCGTACCACGTGACATGGTTCA
>DATAUH010000137.1:0-5724 GCA_036268375.1 Bryobacteraceae bacterium
CTGGCATTCGGAAATCTCTCCCGCAGGCCGGACTCGCAAAGCGCATTTACCATCTCAGTCATCGTAAACACGCGCGCGATTTTCTCGCCCGGCGTCATGCGCCGGTGAAGATCCACATACACCGCCCAAGCTTCTGGACTCGTGTCTCGCGGCCGCATGGCTACATTATAGCGGCGGGCGGCGCCGGTTCATTCGGGTCACCCGCATTCGCCAACGGTACTTTGATAAGGATCCACGCAATCACGGCCATCACGCCGACTCCTGCAAGGTACGACGGCTCGCGGAAAATCTCCGGAATCGGCCACTCTTTGTACTTGAACCACGCCGTGACGATGCCCGCCAGAGCTTCACCCGCGATCATGCCGGATGCCGCCAGCACGCCGACATTCTCCACGCGCGCACGTTGCGCTTCGTTAAGAGCGGCGCGGCGCGCCATCCCGTCGCAGATCCACCGTATCGCGCCGCCTACAAAAATGGCGGAGGTAATAGATATCGGAAGGTACATGCCGATCGCAATCAGCATTGGGCTTTTCACGCGAATCAAAATTAGGGCAACGCCCATCAGCATGCCTGCGATGACCAGCGGCCACGCCATGTTGCCTCCCACAATACCCTGTGCCAGCGACGCCATCAGACCGGCCTGCGGAGCCGACAGAGCGCGATCGCCAAAGCCGATTCCACCCGAGTTGATGTTGCCCTGCTGCAGCACCATCAGCGGAAAATACATGATCAGGCTGGCGCACACGACCGCGATCAGTTCCGCGATTTGGATATACCGCGGCGTGCCGCCCAAAATGTACCCGACCTTAAAATCCTGCAGAAGCTCGCCGGCAACGGACGATGATACGCAGACGACCGTCGCCACGCCCAGCACTGCAACCACGCCGGCCATCCCGGTGGCGCCCATCACCACCATGATCAGCGCTGCAATCACCAGGGTGGACAATGTAAGTCCCGAAACTGGATTGTTCGATGATCCGATTACGCCCACCAGATACCCCGAAACCGTCGCAAACAGAAACCCCACAATCAGCATCACGAACGCCGCTGCGATCGCCGCCAGCACCAGCTTCGACATATAAATGTAGAGCACAGTCATGGCGGCAAACGTAATCGCCAGCAGTACCAGCACGGTCCGGAAGCTCATGTAACGATCCGTGCGATTGATCGACTCCATCTCGGGCGCGCCAGAGCGCATTTCCGCGAACGCCTTCGCCAAGCCGGCAAACAGGTTCTTGCGCATGCGGAACAGCGTGTACACCGTGCCGACCATCATGCCGCCGATCGCCACGGGGCGGACGATGTAACGCCACACCGCGTTAGAAAGGTCCAGCCATCCCGCATTCGCCGCGTGCGCATCGGCGGGAAGATACGTGCGGAGTTGCGGGCCCAAAAAATAAATCAGCAGCGGAATCAGCAGCCCCCAGGCGATCACGCTGCCGGAAAAATTCAGCGACGCAAGCTCCGGCCCTATCACGTAGCCGACGCCCAGAAACGCGGGACTCACGGTTGGCGCGGAAACCGTCGAAACCCCACCCGTCGTCAACACCTGGCTCGAACCGGCGCCGCCTAATGTCAGCTTCGTGCGATCCAACTGGCCGACGTTAAAAAAGAAATCCTTGTCCGGCGCGAAAAGATTGAACGCGCCCAGGAGAAACGTCGCCGCCCCGAACAGGATGTTATAGAACAGGTACTTCGCGGCTTGCGCGCCCACCTGTCCGGCTTTGTGGATCTGCGAAGCCGCAAGCGATTCCGGAAACGGCAACTCCGGGTCTTCCACCAACACCCGCCGCACCAGCGAAACGAACAGCACGCCAAGCACGGAGCCGACCAAAATCAGCGCCGTCGATTTCCAGTACGCGTCGGCAAACCCGAACGATGGCCACGCCTTCGCCATCACGAATGCCGGCAGCGTGAACACCGCGCCCGCGGCTACGCCTTCGCCAATCGAACCCGCCGTTCGCGCGATATTCTCTTCGAGAATCGTGCCCTTCCCCAGGCGCAGCACCGCCATGCCGATTACGGCCGCAGGATACGTCGCTGCGATCGTCTGTCCGGCGCGCAGCCCGAGATACGCGTTGGCCGAGCCCAGCACGATCGTCATTAACAACCCCAGCAACACCGCGCGTGGAGTGAACTCCTTCATCCGCACGTGGTCCGGAACAAAGGGCTGATGTTTAACCGGCGTCATTGCAGGCGAGCCTTCACCTTTTCACTCAGCGCCTTGCCATCGACAGTCTTGCCTGCAAGTTTCGCTTGCGCCGCCTTCATCACCACGCCCATCTGTTTGGCGGTAGTAGCGCCGGTCTCGGCAAGCGCGGCATCAATGGCCGCGTTCAGCTCTTCATCGCTCGCACTGGCCGGTAGATAACCTTCGATCAGCGTGCGCTCGGCCTCTTCTTTTTCCGCCTGCTCGGTGCGGCCGGCTTTGCGAAACATCTCAGCGGCATCAATCCGCTGCTTGATGAGCTGCTTCAGAATCTGCATTTCCGCGGCGTCGTCCAGCGGCTTTGGTGAATCCACTTTGGCCTTCATCAGCGCGGCTTTGACCATACGGATTGCGCTCAAACGGGCTTCGTTGCGCGCCTTCATGGCGGCGACCATATCCTGCTGCACCTGATCGATAAGGGGCATGTCGCTTGCTATTATACGGCCTCGTCTATTCACAGGCTCCCGGAACTTGCCGCCGCCCGCGCCAGCAGATATTCTGGGCTTGAGCCCTTCCATGTATATCAAGAAGCAGCGTTTGTCTACGCCCGGACCCACTCCGCTTTATCCGCCTGCGATGCACGCGATGATGGGTTCGGATATTCATCACCGCACTGAAGATTTCCGCCATGTCTACCGCGCGTGCATCTCCGGCTTGAAGCAGGTGATGGGCACAATTCATGACGTGCTGCTGTTTTCGTCGTCGGGCACCGGCGCGATGGACGCAGCAGTTTCGAACCTGTTTTCGAAAGGCGACAAGGTAATCGTCTGCATCGCCGGCAAATTCGGGGAACGCTGGCTCGAGATCGTCAAAGCGTATGGCCTGGAGCCCATCGTGTTGACGGTTCCATATGGCGAAGCGGTCTCGCCGCGGGAATTAGAGGAAGCGCTGGCGCGCGAGTCGGACGTACGTGGCGTTTTCGTACAGGCATCTGAAAGCTCCACCGGCGCGGCTCACGATGTGCGAGCGATGGGAGCAGCCGTAGCCAATACCGACGCGATTTTCGTCGTCGACGCAATCACCGGCTTGGGAACGATGCCGCTCGATATTGACGCTTGGGGCCTTGACGTCGTCATCAGCGGCTCGCAAAAGGCTTTCATGGTCCCGCCCGGATTGGCGTTTCTCTCGATCAGTCCCAAAGCATGGCGCTTCGCCGAAACCTCAACCCTGCCGCATTACTACTTCAACCTCAAGAAAGAGAAAAAGAGCGGCGATGGTGGTGAATCATCCTGGACCCCAGCCATCGCGCTGATCTTGGCCCTCAAGGAGGCGCTCGATTACATCAATGGCATCGGCATCGACAAAGTAGTGGCCAACGCTCAGATGCTTGCTGCCGCGACGCGCGCCGCCGTACAGGCGATGGGACTCGAACTGTTCACACCGAAGTCACCTGGCGCGGCCGTTACCGCTGTGAAACCGCCCTCCGGTATGGATTCCAGCGTCATCGCCAAGGAATTTCGCGACAGATTCGGCACGGTGATCGCAAACGGTCAGGGTTCGATGAAAGGTCAGCTCTTCCGCATCGCCCACATCGGATATTTCGATTTTCTCGACCTGTTTTCAACACTCGCCGCGCTCGAAATCATCCTCAACGCCAACGGCTTTCCTGTTAAATACGGAACCGGCGTCGCGGTGGCGCAGGAATTTCTTGCTAAAGCGACGATTACGCCCAAAGTTCCAACGATGGTGTAGAGCAACCGCCGCATTTGCCGGCTTTCCGCGCAAATTACGAAAAAAGCCCCGGCTGCTCATCGGCGCGAAGCTTGCGCTTCACTTTGAAATAGTCATAGGCCAATTCCGTCGCCACACGGCCCCGGGGCGTCCGATTCAAAAAACCGAGTTGGATCAGATATGGCTCGTAGACCTCTTCGATCGTGTCCGACTCCTCGGAAATCGAGGCGGCAATCGTTCCCACGCCTACCGGTCCACCGCGGTACTTGTCCAGAATCGTCATCATAATCTTCTGGTCGATCTCATCCAACCCGAAGCGGTCCACGTCTAACAAGTTCAGCGCCGTTTGCGCCACGGACTGCGTGATGCGCCCGTCCGCACGCACTTGCGCGTAGTCGCGCACGCGCCGCAACAGTCGATTAGCAATGCGCGGCGTCCCACGGCAGCGGCGCGCAATCTCCTGGGCGGCGGCATCTTCAATCTCGACCGAGAGCAACCCCGCGGAGCGATTCACGATCACCTTCAACTCATCCGTCGTGTACGGATCAAGCCGCAGCACCAGCCCAAAACGTCCGCGCAAAGGCGCGCTCACCAGCCCCTGCCTCGTCGTGGCGCCGATCGCCGTGAACCGCGGCATCGGCAGCGAATGCGTGCGCGCGCCGGGCCCCACGCCTACCAAAATATCGACGCGAAAGTCTTCCAGCGCCGAATACAGCATCTCCTCGACGTCCGGCAGCAAGCGGTGAATTTCGTCGATGAAGAAGACCTGCCGAGCGCGAATATTGCTCAAAATGCCCGTCAGATCCAGCTTTTTCTGCAACACCGGGCCCGATGTGGTCGTAAAAGAGACCTCAAGCTCTTCTGCAATGATCGACGCCAACGTCGTTTTGCCCAGCCCCGGCGGGCCGTATAGCAGCACATGGTCCATCGCCTCGCCGCGCATGCGGGCAGCCGCAATCGCGATCGCCAAATTCTCTTTCAACCTGCTCTGGCCGGTGAATTCAGCAAGCCGGTGCGGACGCAATCCCGCTTCGAATTGCGCCTCCTCGGGCTGCGCGTCGCCTGAAACCAGTGGGCGGGCGGACATTGTGCTCACAGCTTAACGCACCAACTCTAACGCGCGGCGGAATAGCGGTTCGAAATCGGCAGCAGCGCCGGCGGCCTTTGCTTTGCGGACCGCGGCCTCCGCCTGCGCACGCCCGCATCCCAGGTTCAGCAGCGCCGAGAGCACGTCCTGCTCTACCGGCGCCAATGCTTCGGCTGCAGGCGCGGCCGGTTCTTCGCCGGTAATGGCGGGCAGTTTATCGCGAAGCTCCAGCACCATGCGCTCAGCCGTCTTTTTTCCCACGCCGGGAATGCGCACCAGCCGCTCTACCTCGCCCCTGCGAATAGCATTGACCAGGTCCGTTGCCGTCACGCCAGAGAGCACCTTGACCGCCAGCGTGGGGCCGATCCCACTTACCGAAATCAGCCTCTCGAACAGTATCTTTTCGTCACCTGTAATGAAACCATAGAGCGCCAGCGCATCCTCGCGCACATGAGTGTACACGCGTAGCCGTACTTCGGCGCCCGTATCCGGCAACTGCGTAAACGTCGACACCGGAATCGTCACGTCGTAGCCCACGCCGCCTGTCTCCACGATGGCTTGGTTCGGATGTTTTTCGATCAGCACGCCGCGCAATTGCGCAATCATAGGGTTGTATCAGTCACAGTCTTGTATTATGATCGCGCAACTTACGCCGGTTTCAACCTAGATGGCCCGCCGCCGCTTCTTCGTAGACGCAATCCGCAATGGCGCTGCCGAGCTTCGAGGCGAAGACGCCCGCCATCTCACGCGCGTCCTG
>DATAUH010000138.1:0-12944 GCA_036268375.1 Bryobacteraceae bacterium
GCCTCCATTTCGGCGGCCGCCGCTTCCTCCATCGCCGCCTGGGCCGAGCGGACGCCGACCAAGATTGCGCACCGGGAAGGCAATATGCCGAAGAAGCCCGGCGTGTCTTGTTACGAACTTGCAGCTAACGTTCCAGGTCTAGGAGGGCTGGAAGTAGGCGGGATGCAGCTGTGGGACCGCGCCAAGGCGCTCGAGTACAAGAGAGAGTCGGACCGCTGGAAAATCCGGACGGCATCGGTGACCGGTTCGTTCCCGCGAGGCAGTACATTGGTTACGGCCGGCGCACCGGTAGAGGAATCGGTTCGCAAGACAATCCAGGCAGGCGAATTGGTAGGCGCCACGGTCGTCGTGCTTTTCGGTTTCTTTAACACCTGTCCCAAGATGGACGACGAATCGTCCTACGGCCCGTGCGTTGAGTTGCTCCAGAAGATGGGACCAGTGGCGGCGGACTCGGGCATGAGTATCGGCCTCGAACTTTCGCTTAGCCTGGCGGAATATCAGAAGCTGATGAGCCTGGTCGGAAATCCTGCCGTTCGACCTTATTGGGACGCCACCGGAACCGACCACATGGGCCACCCCGGCGACGGAACGAAGGGCCTGGAAGTCCTGGGCTCCAGAATTTGCATGATGCACCTGAAGAACGGCCGCGCCGGATTCCTGCTTGAAAACCGGCATTTGCTCGACCACCATCCGCAAAGCCCGATCCCGGAGCAGGTGATGTCGATTGATTGGCCGAAGGCCTTCAGCATCATTAAGAACAGCGGCTTTGACGGCTGGATGGCTTTCGAAACCCCGCACACCAGTATCGAAACCTTCATTTCGGAAACCACAAAGAACGTGGAATTCGTGATGAAATGCATGTCATAGCAAAGCAGTGAGCTGTCTGATCGGTATTGGCAGAATCGCCTGGACCATCTGTACCACCTCTGCTGAACTCACTACGTGATGCCCTTGCCGGCGACTAGAACACCTGCGGCTTCCATCGAAGGCTACCGCGGCCGCGTTGGCCGGGCCGCTGCCTGACGCTCCACCAACGAGATCAGGCTTCGACGTCTAGCACGGGTATAGCATTTCCGTTATTCCGCCATATCCATCTCTCTGCGCGCGGCTACCGCTGATTGACAGGTTCTGTCCGCGTTTCATGAATATGGTGTGAAGCTTCGGCGCGGATAAACGAGGCCGACGTCCGAGACAGGCGCATGGGAGCAGATTCAAGATCATACGCCGCGCTACGCTGCATTTCTCACACACCTTCTGCTCCGGCGCGCGATAAGGCTGTGCCTGCTTCGTTGCGCTCGTTCAGCGTGCTCGAGCCGTTACGGCCCTCCGCGCGCTGACCTTCGCGCGCCTCGTATCCACGGCCTTCTCACGCGCCTCGCGACGAACCTGTGTGAGAAATGCAGGCTAGTTGCAACGGCTATCAAGTGGACAGTCACTATCGACCAATGACTTCTAAGTGGGCGCTATCCGCGTCGCTCCAGGGCTGAAAGCCATCATGACTCACCTTCGCCCCGGAGTCGTTCCAGTGGAAGCGTGTGACTTGCACCTCTCCGCGCTCATAACGGTAAGTTGTACCGTCGTCGTTGTACAGAGTGAAATCGGCATCTGCGCCCCGATAAATCTGCAGACGCGCCAGCTTCTGCGGCTCCTTTGTGCTTTCAACTGGCTCCCCCATGGGAACGATCGAACCGGCCTTCACGAATAGGGGCAGGGTATCAATGGGAGCTTCGGCGGTGATCGTTTGTCCGCCCTGTATTCGCTGCTTCGTCCAGTAGTTGTACCAATCCGTGCCTGCCGGGAGATACACCTTACGACTGGTCGCGCCCTGTTCCGTGACGGGCGCTACGAGAAACGCCGGGCCGAACATGTATTCGTCGCCGATTGTCGCCACTAGCGGATCCTTCGGAAAATCCATGAAGAGCGCACGCATGTAAGGCGCGCCCGTCTCATTGGTCAGATGCGCGAGTGAGTAGATGTACGGCATGAGCTGGTAACGCAGCTTCAGATACTTCTCCAGTATCGGCTGGGCAGCTTTCCCATAGCTCCAGATCTCGTTGGTCAAGCGACTGCCATGGCTTCGAAAAATCGGCACGAAGGCTCCGTACTCGAACCAACGGGTATACAGTTCCGGGAAATCGTCGTATCCACCAATGTTGTCTCGCGCATCGGACGGATCCAGCAGAGGAGGCTTCAGGGGATGATGTTCAGGGGGCAAAGGCTCCCAGCCGCCGATGTCACTGCTCCAATAGGCCATGCCGGATGCCGTGAAACCGAGCCCCGTCGAGACTTGGCGCTGAAATGTGTCCCATGTCGAGTAGATATCTGAGGACCAGAACATGGTTCCGTTGCGTTGCGCCCCCAGATACGCATCCCGCGCGAGAATCAGTGCGCGGCGCTTCAGATCGCGACGAAAACCTTCGTATAGGGCGGCGGTGTGAAGCAAGGGGTAGATGTTGAAGAAGCGCGTGCCGGATCCGATGGAGAAGAAGCTGCCGTTGGGCGGCAAATCGGGCTCGGTCTGATCGCACCAGAGAGAATCGAAGCCTTTGCTCAGGATGTTATCTCGAATGATTCGCCAATACCATTGTGCCGCTTGCGGGTTTGTCGTGTCGATGTCGGAGCCGGCGCGGTCGTATGGCAGGCCGTTCGTGGGCGTGCCATCCGCCAGATGCATCAACCAACCGTTTCGGCGCAGCAGGTCGTAGTAGCGCGAGCCGGGTTCAAACCGCGGCCAGACGCTGATCATGGTCTGAATTCCCATGTCGTGCAGCTTGCGGTTCATCGCTGCGGGGTCTGGCCACTGGACGTGGTCGAAATCGAATTGCCCCATCTTAGTGCCATAAAACCAATCGATCATAATCATGTCTAAGGGAAGGCGCCGGTCACGATAGCCCTGCGCAACAGAAAGCACCTCGTCCTGCGAGCGATAGCGCATTTTGCTTTGGATGTAACCGTAGGCGGCTTTCGGCAGCAGAGGGGTGGCGCCGGTCAGTTGGCGATAACCCGCGTAGAGCTCGTCCGTGGTGTCGCCGGCGATGAGAAAAAACGATACACGGTCGCCGACCTCAGAGGTCCACCGGGTCTGTTCATTAAAACCTGGCTCAATTACTGTCTTCGAGGGATTATCCCAGATGATGGCGTAGCCGCGATTGGTGACCAGGAAGGGAACGCAGATGCTTGGGCCGGCGGTGGCGTCGTAGTTCTGCCAGCACTCTATGCGGCGCCCGCGATGATCCAGCGCCGCCTCCTGATTCTGACCCAAACCGTAATAGTGTTCGTCAAGCGGCGAATCGAAAACCGCTCCGACCCGGTAAAAAGGCGCGTCGGACGGGCGTTTGTCGCGCAAGATAGACGCATTGCCGTCTTTGTGATTCGGCGCCGCCATCGACCATCCCTTCAACTGCACAAGTGATTTTCCGCTGGGCGTTTTGATCGAAAGGGGAACAGGCGGAGCCGATCCGGTGAAATATTTCGCAATATCGACCGCCATGGCTGAGGGCTTTTGTTCTTTGCTGACACCCACACTAACAACGAGGCGCGGCGAGGTATAAACATCCGCGTCCGAGTTGTGCCGGAAGCTCCACATAGAAGCTGAGGGGTGAGCCGTGATGCCGTAGCCCGGTCCCGCAAGCGCGCGCTCCTTGTTCAGGCTCATCGTGACTCGAATGATATTGGCCGCGTACGGTTCCAAGACCACCGTCGAGGTTGTTCGCGTGAGAACTACGTGTGGGCTTTGTGCGAACAAGTGAGGGCAAAACGCCAATCCCAACAGAGCCGCTGCAGATCGCAGATTCTGGGACCGGACCGAATGTAAGCTTCGGCGCAAGTTCTTTCTCCGTTCGACAGGAAACGAAAGCACGCTGCATGCCGAAGAGGTGTATCTGACGACGCTCAGTGCTCGTTTTCAAACCGCTAAGGCCAACCTGCCTTCCCAAAGAGCCCGATCAACCCGAACGCCTCACCGGCAAATACGCCGTATAGGCGTACGCCAGTCGAAGATTTCGCCCGCTTAGAGGACTTTCCTGCAAGCGGCGGGCTCGTCCCGGGCCATAACGATGGGGCGCCGAACCGCGGCGAGTTAAAATATGTAAAACATGCAGTGGAAACAACTTGCGGCGGCCGTGGGTACTCTCTGTATTATCGGCGCCGCGGCACTTTGGGCCCAGCACAGTGAAGCAGCCAACTACCCTTATGTTCCCTACGATCATCCTGCCATCAATTATCCCGGTCCAGCTACGGAGAACCCTGTCGCTAAGCTCCAAGACCAGTTGACACGTGGGCAACTCAAGCTGGGGTTTGACGCGAAATGGGGATATCTTCCGAGTGTGCTGAAGTACCTCGGCGTGAACACCGACTCGCAAATGCTGGTGTTTTCGAAAACCAGTTTTCAGGCAGCAAAGATCTCGCCGGAAATGCCCCGGGCGCTCTATTTCAACGATAACGTTGGCGTGGGTTATGTGCAGAACGGCGACGTAATGGAATTCGCGGCGCTGGATACGAAGCAGGGCGTGGTTTTTTACACGATGCAGCGCGCAAAGAACAAGCAGCCCGAGTTTAATCGCGCCAATCAGGAGTGCCTGAACTGCCATCTGATACCCGGCACTGCCTACGTTCCGGGACTTCTGGCGACGTCAGTGATTCCGCGTCCCGACGGCTCCCTGCGATTCGCCGCGTCGGCGATCCTGGTGGATAGCCGCACGCCGTTTGAACAGCGTTGGGGCGGATGGTACGTCACGGGAACGTCGGGAACCATGCAACATCGGGGCAACGCTTTCGCGCCCAATCCCGACCGTCCGTCCATCTTCGATTTCAACAACACGCAGAACATCACACGTCTTGACGACCGATTCAATATTGGCGCCTATCTTGCGCCGAGCAGCGATATTGTCGCGTTAATGACACTTGAGCATCAGACGCGCATATTCAATCTGCTGACGAGGACTGCATGGGAAACCCGCATCGCTGTGCATGACGGCAAGCTCGATGCGTTTAAGAACCGCCTTGGTTACCTCACAGATGAAGTCGTCGCCTACATGCTGTTCGCCGACGAAGCGCGCATGTCTTCGCCCGTGAAGGGCGTTTCTTCGTTTACGCGGACGTTCCCAGAGCGCGGACCTCGCGACCATCGTGGCCGCTCGTTGCGCGATTTCGATCTAGAAACGCGGCTGTTCCGCTATCCGCTCAGCTATATGATCTACAATTCCGCCTTCGATGCTTTGCCCCAGCCAGCCAAAGGCGAGATCTACCGCAAGCTATTCTCGGTTCTGACCTCGAAGCCCGATGGAAGGTACGCTCGTCTTTGCGCTGAAGATCGCGAGGCGATCCTCGAGATCGTTCGCGATACCAAACCTGACCTGCCGGATTACTGGCGATCCACGGAGAAATAGTTTCCGATCTGCGCGCCGCCATTGATCTGATTGCTGCCGCGTCGCAGGTTCTGTTCGTAACCCTCGGTTGATAGTCCTAAGTAGTCAATCGAAGCCCCTGGAACCGGGCTGCGCGGGTGAGGCTCTTGAGCCCTCACCTGCGCAACCCGCTCCAGTCAAGCAAGCGAACCTCTATTACCTTCCTGCGTGAAAGAAGTAATAGTCCGCAGTGTAGGGAACGAGCGCTTGCTTTCCCACGTCACCCGCAAGGCTGCAACCCTCAGCCGGCGCCGAGCCACCCTTGGTATTCAGTCGTTGAATGAAACTCACCTGAGTCAGGGCTCTGCCACCAGTGGGTCCCTGCTGAGATCCGATGGACTGCAATAATAGGCAGGCAATCGAACCGGTATTCGGGCAACTCGGGTCGGTGCCCGCCCCGATTGCAGTGTTGTTCAGCACCTGCGCCCATACCTTGCTGCTATCCAAAGAGCTCTGCCACGTCGCGCTGCCGAAGGGCACTGGGTCCACTACGCCGTTCGGATGCGTATCGGGGCTAAGGAAGTGAGTGATAATCTGCACGTCCAGTCCGAACAACGATGTGAAAAGAGTGGCCTCCGGTCGCGCGGAGTTCACCGTCCAGGATGCGCCCGTGTTGGTCGGCAGGCAGACATATCCCTGCGTGCCGCTGGCATGACCCACCAGGAACGCCGTGTTTCCTACCGGGGGAGTGATTAGCGTAGGTGTGGCAGGCGTGGCGATGCTCTGCGCGGCCGCCGGGTTGACTGTCACGTACAAACAGCCCGCCAGAAGAGCGGCGATTGGCATCCCGCCGCGCGCCAGCTTCATTGTTAATCGATGAGTAAATTGGTTCATATTCGTTTCTCCAGTTTTCTAAATGTTTTGAGCGGTAGCGCGCTGCCGTCGGTCCTCACGTTGCTTGAATCCAGCCACTGCGAACATTGCAGGACCAAGCGCGCCGTTACGGTAAACGATGAGTCAGCTTCGGGCTACGAGACTCCAGCGTGGAAGCTATCGGCCTCTACTGGGGATATCGGAAACGGGAGAGAAAAGACGACAGCGCAAGAAAATATCGGGCCGTGAACGTGTAAATCAGAAGTTGCTGAACATCCACACGTTGGCCTCCGCGTGCTCGTAGCCGAAGGCAATATGACGCCCGTCCGGCGAAGGAATGGGCCAAAGCCAGGTTGCCCCAGGCTGCAGCCATAGTCGCTGAACGGCGCCGGAAGGTCCCACATGTAACAATGTGATGCCCTCTGGCCCGGGGGCCGAGACAAACAGGCTTTGCGAGTCGGTTGCCCACGCCAGGTCCAATAGGTCAGGGTAACTTGCCAGTGTCAGAGAGCGCGATGAGCCATTCATCGAAAACACGCGAATCTGATTCCCACCCTTTTTCAGGATGGCTATGTGCAAGCCGTCCGGCGAGAGTTGCCAGCGGTAGTCCAGCCCCACGCCGCCATCGGTTCCCGGCTCGAGAGGAATGCGCAGTGCCTCCTTGCCCGGAGGGTCGGTAAGCGTAAACTTGGAAATCACCAAACTGCTTTCCGCAGCCACTGCGTAACCTACAACACAGAAGCCCGCAGTCTTATTGGCGCACCAAAAGTGCGCGAAGCTCTGGATGGGGTACATCATCCGCGGCTCGCCGCCCGCTATGCTCGCCCGGTAAAGAGCGAACTGGCGCGATCCGGACGGCTGGCCTTCGAAAATCATCGAGGTCTCATCCGGGCTCGGCCGCGCAATATAAAAGTTCGTGTCCAAGGATGCGGTGACCGGTTCGGCGGGCAAGTCTGAATCGAGTGTCTGGCGATAGACTTGCCGCGTCGACGCGCGCTGCGAAGAGAAGAAGATTGCTCGCGAATCCGGCGTCCATGAGATCGCCACGTTGGTGTTGTCGTCTTTCCTCGCCTCTCGCCAATTGGCGAACCGGTTTCCATTGCCGCTCAAATCGCCGGCATAAACCGAGCTGTGGAACGTGCGTCTCACGAAAGCCACGCGCTTGCCATTCGCAGTTGCATTAAGGTTGCGAATGGCAAATCCGGCCCAATCCGTCAGTCGCCGGGCGTCGCCTCGCCGGCCGCCAAGTTGGTCAACGCTTACTTCCCACAATTCGCCGAATTGCCCCGCTCCTGTACGGGTGCTCCGTGCGTACAACAAGCGATTCTGGGCGGTCCAAGCGAACGCGCTCAACGCGTCTTCCCGCACAATCGTCGTCTGGTTGGCTCCGTGAATATCGCAGCTCCGAATTGAGAGTTCGACGTCGTCGCCCACCGGGCGCGCCTCAGCGAAGGCGAGTCTGTCGCCCCCCGGTGACCATGCGATCATGCCGAAGCCGGCTTTAAAACCCGCTGTCAATATCTTGTGGGGAGACTCGCCACCCGGGCCCATCAGCCAAATCTCATGCGCTCCAATAGCGGTCTGATTGCTTGCGAACGCGATATGCGCGCCATCGGGGGAGATACTCCCTGCTCCTTGCATCCCGTCGAAATCACCGAGCATCTCCGGTTTGCCGTCATGAATGGGAACAGCCCATAAGCTTGCCGGCTTTCCGGAAGCGGCAGCAGCAGCGATAAACCGCTTCGAATCGGGGTACCAGCCGCCGACAGTCCAACGCGCTCTCTCCGGCGCGATTTCGGCAAGCGATGGCAGTCTCTGGATCTCGCCAGTCTCCACCAGTTGGAGATGAATACCGCGCTGATCGCTATAACTCAGATACCTCCCGTCAGGCGAAACCGCCGCATTGAGCACCGGCAATGTGTCATCGTTTGCCGTCAGCCTTTGTTGTTTCAACTCAGGCGCTTGGGTCCTGGGAGAATAGGTCCAGCTGGCGATCATTGCGCCAGCCGCTGTCAGGGACACGAACAGCGCCGCCGTCAGGCTTTGCCTCCGCCGACGTACGAATTTACCCACGCGGTATGCAATGGCGTCCGGCCGCGCAAGTATCGGTTCTTGCTTGAGGTATCGTTGCAGATCCTCTGCGAAAGCGCTCACCGAGTCGTAGCGCTCGCCAGGGCTCTTCTTTAGAGCCTTCGCCACGATAATGTCGAGGTCCCCACGCAGTTGACGGCTTAGTCGTTCGGGCGTTGTACCTCGTTGTGCGGCATTGTTGCGCAGTAGCCCGGACTCTCTCGCGGAGGCCACAATATCCGACGGACGCGCCGGCTCTCCCTCCACAATCGCCTTCACCAAATCTGCCGGCGCACTCGATGTCTCTTCGGCAGGATGCCATCCAGTCAGCAGCACATAAAGAATAATGCCCATGGCATAGATGTCCGTCGCCGTTGTCGCCGAGCCTCCCGTCATTTGTTCGGGCGCCGCATATTTGGGCGTCATCGCGCGCGCCCCGTCGATTGTGATTGTCGCGCCGCCCCGTTGTTCTTCCTCCTCCAACAGCTTGGCGATGCCGAAATCGAGCAGCTTGACCTGTCCGTCGCTCCGCACGAGGATGTTTGGCGGCTTAAGATCGCGGTGCACAATCAGATTGGCGTGCGCGTGCGCTACAGCCCCGAGCGCGTCTATAAAAAGCCGGATCCGCGCCTCAATGCCCAGTCCCCGCTCATCGCAGTAAGAGTCAATGTGGTCGCCGTCAATGTGCTCTAAGACGAGGTACGGCTGGCCGGCCACCGATACGCCCGCATCCAGCAGCTCCGCAATATTTGGATGCGCCAGGCGGCCGAGGATGATGCCTTCGCGCTGAAATCGCTCCTCCGCGGATTTCCCAATCAGCGCGATGTTGAGAAATTTCACGGCCACTTTCCGCTCAAATCTCGCATCACTTCGCTCGGCCAGCCATACGCTGCTCATGCCGCCCAACCCGATCTGCGAAATAAGCGTGTAGGCGCCCAGCGTTTGTCCGCGCAGCCCCAAATCCCGCGCGAATTCGATGGCTGGTTCTTGCAGAAACCCTTCGCGGATTAGAACCAGATGGCGCTCAAGCAGCGCCTCCAATTGCTCCGCCATTCGAGGATCTTGCTTGCCCAGAGAGGTCAACCAACTCGCACGCTCCTCTTCTGTCATTCCGAGCGCTTCGTCCAGTTGCGGGCTCAATGCGAGCCATTGTTCGGGGGAGGGTGCGGGCATTACGTCCTTAACGCGGCAGGTCTTCGCGAATGCTGCAGTGCAGATAGATGCGAGCCTTCTCCCACCTTCGCTGCACAGTGCGTTCGGATAGCTTCTGCATTCTCGCGATTTCGGTGAAGGAGAATCCGCAAAAGAACTTCAGGTCCACCAGGCCGGCGAGCTCCGGCTCCACTTTCGCCAGTTCGTCCAAAGCGTCGCCAATTGACGAAAGCTGCTTCACATCCGCCGAATTCTCCGCCACTTCGTCTTCAAGCGACGTAATCACAAACTCCCCGCCGCGTTTCACCGCACTTCGACTGCGGGCGTAGTCGATGATAATTCCGCGCATTACCTGCGCGGCGTATCCCATAAAGCGCGCTTCATCGGGAAAGCATGCGCTGTCGCGCACCGAGATGTCGAGGTACGCTTCATGCAAGAGGGTCGTAACGCTCAAGCTCGCCGGGCGTCCCCTTCGCGCAAGTTCCCGCCGGGCGAGTCCGTGCAATTCGGAGTAGAGGGCGTTAAACAAAGCATCAGCATTCTTACTGTCCAACGCGCCTACCGGCGAAAGCGTCGAGTACATCTGCGATCCTCCATATAAAGAATTCAGGGTCCTGCACGCAACAAGGAAAAGGAATGAAGATTTGCAAAAACCGGGGATACCTAGGGGTAGCCTCTCTTTGGAAAGGCGAGGCGCGCAGGCCCGCTGCGCATCTCAGTTACTTCGATTCGTAAAGCGCCATCAAGATTCCACAGAAAACGGCGCGTCACGCAATTGATACACTTCTGTATTCGCTACCAAAGTAGTATATCGAAAATGGAGCCGCTCCATCTGCGTCTCTGCTGCCCGTCTCTGCTGCCCCTCAGTGAAGAAACAAGCATCTCAATTCTCCACCGGCCACTTCTTGCACCGCGCAGCAACGGGAACTGGTGCGCCGCCGCCGGTAACGGCGCCGTGGCGACTTCGAGGATTCGTTCGCGATTGCCCTTGCGCGGCTTTCGTTCAAACTGGGCCGTTTTTTTGGCTAATACAGAAAAGTTTGCAACCGGAGGGAGTCTCCGGTAATCTGCTTATACGGAGGCTGGCTCCGGTTCAGTAGCCCGTGACCACTCGTCAACGGGGCGTAGTTCGGAACCGGAGCGGCCGAAGGAGAAAAACATGCGCGTTTTCGTCACTGGGGCTACAGGCTTTGTCGGTTCCGCAATCGTCCCGGACCTTCTTGGGGCAGGGCATCAGGTGTTTGGCCTGGCTCGTTCAGACGCGGCTGCTGCGGCTCTGGTCGCCGCCGGAGCCACCCCGCATCGCGGGTCGCTCAATGATTTGGAGAGTCTTCGGAGCGGAGCATCTGCCGCCGACGGCGTGATCCACGCTGCCTTCATTCACGATTTCTCGAACTACACGGCGGCCGCCGAGACAGACAGGCGCGCCATAGAAACCATCGGCTCCGCGCTTATCGGCTCTGATCGCCCGTTGCTTGTAACCTCGGGGACGTTGCTAGTGGAACGCAAAGGCCTCCTCGCAACGGAAGTGGATCCGCCGAATCCGCATTTCCCCCGGAAATCCGAAGAGGCGGTGCTTGCGCTGGCCGAGCGGGGAGTTCGCACGTCGATCATCCGCCTTCCTCCGTCCGTTCACGGAGACGGCGATCACGGCTTTGTGCCACACCTGATCGCCATCGCGCGTGAGAAAGGCGTCTCAGCCTATGTAGGCGACGGCCTCAACCGCTGGCCGGCCTTACACCGGCTGGATGCCGCTCTTCTGTACAGACTCGCGTTGGAGAGGGGTTCCGCTGGAGCCAGTTATCACGGGGTAGGCGATGAGGGCGTGCCATTCCGCGATATCGCCGGAGTTATCGGCCGCCGCCTGAACGTGCCGGTTGTCGCCAAGTCCTTTGCGGAGGCGGACGGCCACTTCGGCTGGATCGCGCACTTCGTCGGTATCGATTGCCCGGCATCAAGCGCGCAAACGCAGGAACAACTCCGATGGCGTCCCACACAAGCCGGGCTGATTCCCGACTTAGACAGGCCTGCCTATTTCGGACTCTGAATATAGACAGACAGAGAAAGGAACAGAATGATCGAAGATATGACTCTCGGGGGAAGTTACAACCTCGCAAACACATCGCTTACAGTGCATCGCATGGGCTATGGCGCCATGCAGCTGGCTGGGCCTCAGGTGTGGGGTCCGCCGCGCGACCCTGGCGGCGCCGTCAACGTCCTGCGAAGAGCCGTTGAAGCAGGCGTCAATCACATTGATACCAGCGACTTTTATGGTCCTCATGTAACCAACCAAATCATTAAACAGGCGCTACATCCTTACCCCAAAGGGCTGGCGATCGTAACCAAAGTGGGCGCGCGCCGGGGAGCAGACAAATCCTGGATGCATGCTCTGTCCCGGCAGGAACTGATCGGTGCGGTACATGACAATCTGCGTAATCTCGGTCTGGACGCGCTCGATGTCGTCAATTTGCGGGTCGGAGATGTGATGGGGCCGTCCGAGGGCTCTATCGAAGAACCACTGACAGTGCTCGCGGAACTCAAAGAGCAAGGCATGATCCGTCATCTCGGCCTGAGCAACGTTACCCCGCAGCAACTCACCGAAGCGCAGAAAATCTCGGACATCGTTTGCATCCAGAACCTATACAACGTTGCGCACCGAACCGATGATGCGTTCATCGACGACCTCGCAAGGCAAGGCATTGCCTACGTGCCGTTTTTCCCGCTGGGAGGATTCACTCCCCTACAGTCCACGGCGTTGAATTCAGCGGCAGCCTCTTTGAAAGCGACGCCAATGCAGGTGGCGCTCGCATGGCTGCTGCATCGTGCGCCCAACATTCTGCTGATTCCCGGCACATCGTCAGTCGAACATTTGCGAGAGAATCTGGAGGCGGCGAAGTTGCAGCTTCCTCCTCAAACAATCGCCGATCTCGATTCGATCGCGAGCGGCATGGCCAGGTGAGGGGCAGCCTTCGTCATCGGAAAACCGGGCGATTTCAAGATTCATTCACTCGTTGAGATGCACCGTGCGTTCTCGTCCGCCGGCCTCGCTAGTCAATGCGTACGACGCGCTAACCTGTCGTATGCGGAGGGGAATCGCGCATCATGAGCGAAATCGAATCGGTCGATGTACTGGTCTTTGGCAGTGGAACGGGCGGTAAACTCACTGCTTGGACCAGCGCGAAAGAGGGTTTGCGGACAGCCGTCGTTGAACGCGGTCTGGTTGGCGGAGCCTGTCCGAATATCGCGTGCCTGCCGACGAAGAACGTGGTGCACAGCGCGAAAGTGGCGGATTTTGTCCGCCATGACCGCGATTTCGGCGCCGGCACCGCGCCGGCATCGGTCCAGATGGCCGAAGTAAGAGCTCGCAAGCGGCGCATGGTCGAAGGGCTCGTCAGCATGCACATGGACAAGTACAAAGAAAGCGGCGCCGAGTTGGTCTTTGGCGAGGGCAGCTTTGTAGAACCGAAGACCATTCAAGTGAACCTGAAGAACGGCGGCAGGCGC
>DATAUH010000139.1:0-5666 GCA_036268375.1 Bryobacteraceae bacterium
GGGCGCGGTGGTGACGGATGGGACGGTGACGAGCACGTCGCAGGACGCGAGTTGGAAGACGAAGTATGGAGACTTCGGAGTGAAGCTGCAGGAATCGAACAAGCAGTTTCAGGGGCTGGGGACTTGGAGCGTGCCTTTGCCTTGAGGGATGACGGGGCGGCATAACGATGCGCGCGAAACCCCCGCGGTAGGATAAGGATAGAGGTATGCGTACGCTTGACTGGTCGCAGTGTTCGGCTGTAGAAAGCACTCCAGCGAAGCGCAGTGGCGCTTGGGTGTTTCGCGATACTCGAACGCCGGTTTCTGTTGTATTCGATAACCTCGAAGCGGGAGCCACGATTCCCGAGATCATGGATTGGTTTCACCTCTCGCATGAGCAAGTGATCTCGGTGATCGAATTTGCGGCACGCAGCTTGGATGCGCCGCAAGAAGCCTCGCATGATTCGTTGGCCGATGCTCATCCTGTTCGATAACGGAACTCCGGCGCCACTGCGGCAGTTCTTGAAAGGTCACACAGTAATCGAGGCCGTCGAACGTGGATGGGATAGGCTGACGAATGGCGATCTCATCGCCGCAGCCGAAGCAGAAGGCTACGACTTGCTGATCACGACTGACAAGAATCTACGCTATCAGCAGAACCTGACGGGTAGAAGGATTGCGTTCGTCGTACTTGGAAATCAGCAGTGGCCCGTATTGCGGCGCTATGTAGACCGAGTCGTTGCAGCCGTCGATGCGGCCACGGCTGGAAGTTTCACCGAGGTGGAAGTGCCGCATGCGTGAGTGAGTCACTGGCGAAAGTAATTGCAATAAATCTACTAAGTGGGCGCTGAGGAAGTTACAGGCAGGAGTTATGAGCGGGCGGCGTGAGAAGTTGCCGCCCGCTCAGGTCGACTTAGTTACCGCCGGTAGGGGCGGGCTCGGCCGGGAGCGATACTTTGTTCCAGTCGGGCGGTTCGACGCCCAAGAGGTGGTGCACGAAGTAGTCGTCACGGTAATGCTCGGAGCCAAGGATGCCGACGCCGTGGTCCTGGCCGGGGATGTAGAGCATGTCGAAGTGCTTGTGCGCTTTGACGAGCGCATTCACCACTTGCAGCGAGGACGCGGGGTCGACGTTGGTGTCCATTTCGCCCACAATGATAAGGGCCTTGCCCTGCAGGCGATAGGCGTTGTCGACGTTCGATGACGCGGGATATTGCGGGCCGAGCGGCCAACCCATCCACTGCTCGTTCCACCACATCTTATCCATACGGTTGTCGTGGCAGCCGCTGTTGGTCACTACGACCTTATAGAACTCGGGGTGGAAGAGGACGCCGCCGAGTGAGTTTTGGCCGCCTGCGGAGGTGCCGAAGATGCCGACGCGGGTGATGTCATACCAGGGGTACTTTGCGGCGGCGGCTTTGTGCCACAGGATGCGATCGGGGAAACCGGCGTCACCGAGGTTCTTCCAGGCGACGTCGTGGAAGGCCTTGGAACGGTTGCTGGTACCCATGCCGTCGATGTGGACGACGATGAAGCCAAGTTCGGCCATCGCCTGATCGCCGGAGAGAGCGCTGAATGTCTTCGGAACGAAGGAGCCCTGCGGACCGGCGTAGATATTTTCGATCACGGGGTACTTCTTCGAGGGATCGAAATTGGTCGGCTTAATGATCACGCCCCAGATGTCGGTCTTGTTGTCGCGGCCTTTGGCGACGAAGACCTCGGGGAACTTGATACCGAGGGCGAGGAGAGCGGAGGCATCGCCTTTGTCGAGATCGGCGACGACTTTTTGATCTTCGGTGCGGCGGAGCTGGGCCTGCGGGGGAAGGTCGACGCGCTGCCACAGGTCGACGTAGTATTTGCGATCGGGCGAGAAGGTGACGGTGTGGGTTCCATCGGCGTCGGTGAGCTTGGTGAGCCCCGTGCCGTCGAAGTTGATTCGGCAATATTGAGTGAAGTAGGGGTCCTGGCCGGCGATCAGGCCGCCGGCTTCGAAGTAGATCTGGCGCTTGGCTTCATCAATGTAGTCGACGTTGCGCACCAGCCAGTCGCCCTTTGTGATTTGATTCTTCACGTGGCCGGCGGCGCCGTCGTAGAGGTAGAGGTGCTCCCAACCGTCGCGCTCGGACGCCCAGATGATCTCTTTGCCGTCGTTGATGTCGCGGCGGTAGCGGCGGCCGGCGGAGAGACCTGCTCCAAGCTGGTTGTAATAGATGAATGTTTTGGACTGCTCATCGATGAGCGGACGGGCCTTGCCGGTTTGCGCGTCGACTTCGATGACGCGATAGACCTGGTGGCCGCGCTGGTTGTATTCGAAGGTGAAGCCGCGGCTGTCCTTCCACCAAACGGGCGCCGTGATGTCATACGGGTTGGGAAAGAGCGCGTTATCGACTTCAACTTCCTTGTGCGAGCTGACGTCAAAGAGCGAGGGATAGGCGATATCGACGGCGTCGCCGGGCTTGCGGTACATGCCGCTGATGGCGGCGTTGGGCAGGGTGTTGGTGGTGAAGTGCTTCGGTTGAACCTGATCCGTGGGCGACGACTGGATGTAGTGAACCTGGCGATCGTAGCCGGGGCGGGTGTGATAGGCGACGAGGTGTTTCGAGTCGGGCGACCAGGCAACCGAGCGCATCGTATAGTAATTGCCTTCGGAGCCGTCGAAGCTCAGCGCAGTGGCCGGTTCGTTAGAAGTGGTGGGACGCAGGAAGATGTTGTAGTTTTCGACGATCGCGATCCACTTACCGTCAAAGGAGCGGCATCCGTTTTCCGCCGCGGCGCCGGCAGCCGGAGCTGCAGCGCCTCTGCCGCCACGTCCGCCGCGGCCAGCGCGTCCACCGCCTTGCGCATTTTCGGCAGCGGGGGCGGGAGCGCAACCGGATTGTCCGTTGAACGCTCTGCCGCCGCCGCCCGCTTGCGGGAACGGTTGATATTCGAGGCCGTCGGTGGGATCGCCGCCATCATTTTCGGAGACCCAGGGAGCAGGTTGTTCATCGTCGGCTTCAGGCGCGCCGCCGCGGCGGCCGGGAACGGCTGCGGGAATCGAAGCGCCTTTGGAGCACGAATAATCGGAGAGGGAACACTTATAGAGGAAACCGTTGACGCCGAATTCGACGGCCTGGTCGTTGTCGACGAAGGTGAGTCCGCCAGCAGTGGGGGCGCCGCGTCCACCTGCGCCACCGCGTCCGCCAGCGGGTGTCGCGAAGGGCAGAGCGAGCGCGGTGTAGTGGCCGCCCGCAGCGGCGTTGATGCCGGCCGCAAGTTTTTCCTGATCGAAGGCAGGCTTCTTGGCGCCAGTGGCGGCATCTACCAGAACGAATTCGGTTCCGCCCTTGACGATGCGCGCGTACCAGAAGTGATCGGTCTCGCCAATCCAGGTGGGGGTGCGCGGCTCGTTAATCACGCCGCCTTGGGTTTTGGAGCGCAGGGACTGGGCGCGCTCGTAATCGGCCAGAGTGCCTTGCGCGTATGCGCCCGCCGCGGCGGCTGTGGAGAGAATGGAAATGGTGGAAATTCGCAGGTAATAGCGAGAAAGTCGAGACACGAAAATACTCCTCTTGCGTTGCAACTGATTTAACCGATTAAACGCTTGGGGGAAGCATACAATGCTGGAATAGCGGAGTCAAGTTTAACGTGAAATAAAAACCCAAAGATCATGCCCAGCGGCGATAGTAGGCGGTGAGGCGAGAGGCAGGCTCAGTTAGAGCGCGGCGAGTACCTTTTCGGCGTGGCCTTCGGCCTTTACCTTGGCGTAGATTTTTTCGATGTTGCCGTCAGGGCCAATGACGAAGGTGCTGCGCTCGATTCCCATCGTCTTCTTACCGTACATGTTCTTCTCTTTCCAGACGCCGTAGGCTTGGGCAGCGGTTTTGTTTTCGTCGGCAAGCAGCGTGAAGGGAAGATCGTACTTCTCTTTAAACTTTGCCTGCGCGCCGGGCTTATCGGGCGAGATGCCGATGACGGTGGCGCCTTTCCCGGCGAAGGCGTGAATGCCATCGCGGAATTCGCAGGACTCCTTGGTGCAGCCGGGCGTGTCGGCTTTGGGATAGAAGTAAAGCACGACGCGTTTGCCTTTGAGAGCGGAGAGTTTGAACGGATGGCCCGCGTCTTCGGAGAGTTCGATATCGGGAGCTGGATCGCCTTCTTTGAGCATGATGGTTTCTTTCTCAGCCGAGCTTTTGTTTCAGGAGATCGGTGACGACCGCGACGTTGGCCTGGCCGCGCGTGGCTTTCATCGCCTGGCCGACGAGGTAATTGATGACGGTCGTCTTGCCGCCGCGGTATTGTTCTACTTGCTTCGGATTGTTCGCGATGACCTCCGCGATGATGGCGTCGAGCGCGCCGGTGTCGCTGATCTGCTTCAGGCCTTCGCGTTCCACGATGACGGCGGGGGCATCGCCCGTAGAAAACATTTTTGGGAAAACTTCTTTCGCGAGTTTGCCGGAGAGCTGGCCGGCGGCGATCATTTTGACCAGCGCGCCGAGGTTTTCAGCGGTGACCGGCGATTCGGAGACGTCTTTGTTCTCGGCTTTAAGCGCGGCTGCGAGATCACCCATCACCCAATTGGCGGCGGTTTTCGCGTCGCCTGAGACCTGCGCCGCTGTTTCGAAGTAATCGCTGAGGGCGCGTGATTGCGTGAGCACGCCGGCGTCGTATTCGCGCAGGCCTAGTCGATCGATGAAGCGGGCGCGCTTGACGGCGGGCAGTTCGGGGATGGACGCGCGGATTTCTTCGATCCAATTGGGTGCGACGGTGAGCGGCAGCAGATCGGGCTCGGGGAAGTAACGGTAATCGTGAGCGTCCTCTTTGCTGCGCATACTAAACGTTTCGCCGCGGTTGGCGTCGTAGAGCCGCGTTTCCTGTACGACGCGGCCGCCGCCTTCGAGAACGCCGACCTGGCGGGCGATTTCGAAGTCGAGAGCCTGCTTGAGGAAGCGGAAGGAGTTGAGATTCTTAACCTCGGCCTTGACGCCGAACTTTTCCGCGCCCTTCAAGCGAACGGAGACGTTGGCGTCGCAGCGCAGGTGACCCTTTTCCATGTCGCAGGTAGAGACGTCCATGAATTGCAGGGCCTGTTTGACTTCGCCGAGGTATTCATACGCCTCCGACGAACTGCGCATGTCGGGTTCGCTGACGATTTCAATGAGTGGCGTGCCGGAGCGGTTCAGATCGACGTAGGAATAGCGATTGGAATCATTGAAGCTGTCGTGGACGCTTTTGCCGGCGTCGTCTTCCATGTGGACACGGGTGACGCCGATGCGTTTTTGGACGCTATCGACGGTGATATCGACGTGTCCATGCTCCGCGAGCGGCTCATCGTATTGCGAGATTTGATAGCCCTTGGGGAGGTCGGGATAGAAGTAGTTTTTGCGCGCGAAACGGGAGCGCGGATTGATGCGGCAGTGAAGCGCGAGCGAGGCGCGGATGGCGAGTTCGACGGCGCGGCGATTGAGGACGGGCAGAGCTCCGGGAAGGCCCAGGCAGACGGGACAAACATTGGTGTTGGGCGAGGCTCCGAAGCCGGTGGGACAGGCGCAGAAGATCTTCGTGTTAGTGGAGAGCTGAACGTGAACTTCGAGACCGATGACGGGCTCGTAGCGGGCAATCAGTTCAGGCGAAACGACGTCGAGAACGGAAGAAGACACGGTGAGCTTTCATTATAGGCGCGGATGGCAGGCGCGCCGTATGAAGCG
>DATAUH010000140.1:0-4682 GCA_036268375.1 Bryobacteraceae bacterium
CCGGTATTGTCGTCCACTTCGCCGTGGATCAGCAGCAGCGGGGCTTTGATCTTATTGGCGAACATGAAGGGCGACATTTTGATGTAAAGGTCCGGATCGTCCCAAATGGTGCGGCGTTCGCTTTGGAAGCCGAACGGGGTCAGCGTGCGGTTGGGCGCGCCGCTTTCCGCAATTCCGGCTTTGAAGTAGTCGGAGTGCGCCAACAGATTATCAGTCATGTAGGCGCCGTAACTATGGCCGCCGACGCCGACGCGGTTGCGGTCCGTTACTCCCATGTCGACGGCTTTATCGATGGCGGCTTTTGCGTCCATCAACAGCTGATCGAGAAACTTGTCGTTGACGGTAGCGCGCGGTCCGACGATCGGCATGGAGGCGTTGTCGAGAACGGCGTAGCCTTCGAGCACGAAGAACACCTCCGAGTAGCCGCCGATTTCGGTAAAACGCATGCGCGAACCATTCGTGGACGTTTCGCTGGCGGCATCCGCCGTTTCGTACTCGTACGGATACGCCCAGAGCAGCGTCGGCAGCGGCTTACTTGTGCCCTTGACATAGTCCGGCGGCGTATAGAGCGTGAACGACATTTCGACGCCATCGGGGCGTTTGTAAGTGACTAACTCTTTGTGCACCTTGCGCATGATGGGCTGAGGATCGGGGAAATTAGTCATGGCCGTTACTTGGCCGGCGGCGCTGCGGACATAGTAATTTGGCGGATCGCTGGGGCTCTCGCGGCGAGTCAGGAACTTATCGCCGTGTTGATCGAGCAGCGTTTCCACAATCTCATAGTGATCGTCGTCGCACTTGAAGAGCGGCTTATTCTCTTTGGTCTCGAGATTGTATTTGGTCAGGAACGGATGGTCGCCGGTAAGCGAAAGGCCGGGGCCCTGCAGGAAGATGTTGTCGCCATCAAGCACAACGACGCGGCCGCCGGTTGGAAGCGATTTTTCGACCGGATTGCCGACATTGTTGTAGCGCGAAGGACCGTTGGTCCAAAGGGCCTTCGGAGCCTCGGCAGGTTTTGAGAAATCGATCAGGTATGCCGTTTGAGCGCGGCCTGCGCCACGGCCTGCAGCGCCACCGCCCGCGCCGCGTCCGCCAGCAGTAGCGCCGATGATCGCGGTGTGAAGATTTTCGGTGAGCAGGAAGCCTTCGAGGCGTTGATCGGCCTCGAACATCAGGGAGCCGGTCCCGCTGAATGGCGCCTTGAGAGCCATGATCTTTTCGTGAACCTTTTCAGGCGCGGCGTTGGCGGAATCACCGCCCGCTGCGGCGCCGCGTCCACGGCCACCGCGGCCACCGTTTCCTTCGAACCAGATCAGGGTGGAAGGCTCACTGACCAACCACGCGAGGCCGCGAGGTCCGGCGGAGATTGGATTATCTTCGTCCGCCGCGGCTGCGGCTGCGCCTGCGCCACGTCCGGTGCCGCCCATCGGGATGCTGGCTTCTTTCTTCAGCACCTTGCCGGTGCGATCCCAGATTTCAATTTCCGTCGGAAACATGCGCGCCGGATAAGAAAACGAAAACGGACGGTGAATGGAATTCACGATGAAATACTTTCCATCGGGGGACATGCGCGCGGATTCAATCATCGCGGGCTTGCCGATGGGAGTCAGGGCGCCGCTCACGCTATCGGCAACGGCAAGCTGACTGGTGGCGTAGTACTCGAACAGGTCTTCGTCGTGCGGGTTTTGCAGCAGGTCTTCGTATGTAGGCGCGCCTTTTTCGCCGCCCATGCTTTCGGAGACATGCGGGCCGGCCGGAACGGTGGGTTCGGCAGGCACGGGGCCGCGATTCGTTCGCACTGCGTGCACAAGCAGCGACTTGCCATCGGGCATCCACTGCACGGAGCCGCCAGTGGCTCCGCCTGCAGCGCCGCCGCGTCCACCCGCGCCGCCAGCCGGTCCACCGAAGACTTCGTTCACGTGCAGGTTGGGGACGCGGTGGTTACGGCCGGTTGCGGCGTCGACGATATAAACATCAGTGCCAGTGGAAGTGGCATTGGTGAATGCAAAACGCGTGCCGTCGGGACTCCATGGCCCAATTTCGATCTTGGGATTGGGCGGCAGCGCGATCTTGATTTCGGTTCCTTCAGGAACTTTGCGAAGCACGATGCTCGACTGAAAAATCGTATTGTGCAGGCCGTTCGATTTGGGGTTGATGCGGATGCCTGCCAGCCGCAACATGGGGGCGGAGAGTTCAGCGATGGGTGGGTAGCGTTCGGGGCTGCCTTGGACAGCGTACGCGTGGTTGGGACTCAGGAAGAGAGTGGGCGTGGGAGCCGAGTTGAGGATGTCTTCGATTGCTTTGGGCGGTTTCTGGTAGGTCTCCGCGCCAAAGAAAACAAAGGCGGCTGGGGTGAGCAATAGAATTGCCCGTGTTACAGGTTTCATAGCGATTACGTTCGATGGTATTGAATGGGGTTCTAGTTGTCAAACGGGATAACCCGCGTGAGCTAGCGAGTTACCGACTCTCCGGTTTGCGCAGCAGCGGCTTTTGAAAGGGGTGGCACAGTGGCGTCCGGAGACAGATTGGGACGCCGTTTGTGCCACTCCGTCGCCTGCTGGTAGGCGTGCGCGAGCGCCAATACGTTTACCTCCGCCAGGTTTCGACCGCTGATCTGCAATCCGATGGGCAGACCAGATTTCGAGAAACCGCAGGGCACGGTGATGGTGGGCAGCCCATAGTCATCGAGCGAGCGCGTATTGCCCGGCTTGGGATTGCGGCCACGACCACCGCCACCGCGGCCGAGTTCTTCTTCGATGGTCCAGGAGACTTCGCGGATCGTGGGCGTGATCAAGAAATCGACGGCCTGTTTTTCGAAGACTTCGTCGTCGACTTTCCGACGCACCAGGCGCAGGTTGCGCCATTCACGGATGTAATCGACCGCGCGAGCGCCGCCGCGTCCGCCTTCAGCGCCGACATCGGCGAGGGTGAACTGATGGCCCATGGTTTCGTTGAAGACGCCGCCTTCGCTACCGGCGCCGGTTTCGAGGATAGACGGAAGTTCGACCTCTTTCGAACCTTTTGTCAATTTATTGAGTACGGAGATGGTCGTTTCGAGAGCGCTGGCGACGTCATCTTGAAGGCCGTCGTAAAACATGGGGGACACGCCGAGGCGGAAATTCGCAACAGGGGCGCCGATGCCTTTGGAGTAATCAGGCACAGGGTAATCGATGCTTTGCAGGTCCATGCGGTCGTAGCCTGCGATGACTTGCAATACGAGCGCCGCGTCTTCAACCGTCCGCGCGATGGGGCCGCAGTGGTCGAGCGACCAGGTGAGCGGCACGATGCCGCGGATGCTGACGCGGCCATAGGTCGGTTTGAAGCCGGTGACGCCACACATGGCTGAGGGCGTGCGGATGGAGCCCCCGGTGTCGGTGCCGAGCGCGGCGTAGCAATTTTCCATCGTAACGGCGGCAGCCGAACCGCCGGAAGAGCCGCCGGCGATGCATTCCAGATTCCAGGGATTGCGCACCGGGCCGAAGTAACTTACCGCGGAGGTGGCGCCCGCGGCGAAGATGTGCATGTTGCACTTGCCGACGATGACGGCGCCCGCTGCTTTCAGGCGCGCGGTGACTTCGGCGTCTTCGGTAGGAACATAGCCTGCAAGCGTCTTGCTGCCGGCAGTGGTCCGGACGCCAGCGGTTTCGATGTTGTCCTTGAGGCCGATCGGGATGCCGTGGAGCGGGCCACGAAACTTGCCGGCGGCCTGTTCTTTCTCGAGGACGCGCGCTTGGGCCAGGGCTTGCTCGCGCATAACGGTGATCCACGCATCGATCTTGGGATTGAACGTTTGGATGCGGTCGAGGCACGCTTGCGTGAGTTCGACCGGCGAGACTTTCTTGGCGTGGATCTGATCGGAGGCCTGCCTGAGCGTGAGCGTGGTGAGCTCGTTTTTGGGCGCGGCTGCGGCGCGTGAGATAGAGGCAGCGGCGATGGCCCCGGCGGCGGTCGCGAAAAACTGGCGGCGTGATGAGTTCATGTTAGCCACCGGTTTGCTCCGAGGCCGCGCGGGAGAGCGTGGGCGCCTTGGCGTCGGGTGATAGCGACGGAAGACGCTTGTGCCACTCCGTGGCCTCCTGATAGGCATGTGCTAGGGCGAGCACGTTGATCTCGTTCCACATGGGACCGGCGATCTGCAGGCCAATCGGCATGCCATCTTTCGAAAAGCCGCAGGGGATGGTGATCACGGGCAGCCCATAGGCATTGAACGCGCGCGTGTTCTCTTCGGCATCGATCTGCGTGCGCGTTCGGGCATTGACCGCGCCTGCGGATTGGCCACCTGCTGCCGCCCCGGCACGCCCGCCAGTTGCCGCTCCAGCGGCGGAGCCGCCCCCACCTGTAGCGGTTGCTCCAGCGCCTCCTCCACCTCCGCCCCGGCCTCCTCCTCCACCACCGGCGCCGCCGCGTCCTGCGCCTGCAGCGCCACCGCCACCGGCTCCACCGCTGACGCCGACGGTCAACTCTTCTTCGACGGTCGGAACGGCGTGACGCGAAGCCGGGGCGACGACGAGATCGATCGACTGCTTCTGAAAGAGGTCTTCATCGACGGTGCGGCGGACCATCTCCAGGTTGCGCCAGCCGCGAACGTAATCCACGGCGCGCGCGGTCTCGGCCGAAGGAAACGCCCGGCCAGTGCTGGCTTCATAGCCGCCGCCATTCACGCCGCGGAGATTTTCGTGGAA
>DATAUH010000141.1:0-8905 GCA_036268375.1 Bryobacteraceae bacterium
CGCGGCCGGCATGAGCATGGCTTGCGCGGTCATGCCATCGACAGAATGAACGGGGCGCAGCACGACGGATTCAGGCGCATCGGGCGAGCCTAGCGGAATCAGAATCACAGGGAACTGCCAGACCTCGCGGTCGTAGCCGGATTCGAGCGAATGGCGTCGCACGATCGCGTCAGCCTGGCGCAGAGTGGCAATGCGCTGGGGCGTGACGCTCGAAGCGCGCACCTGCATTTGGGCCACAGGCACGCGGGTTTTCACGGCGGCAACCACCCGGTTCATTCCCGCGAGTCGGTTGGTGAGCTCCGAGGCGCGATCGAGATCAAGGGCGTCGATGGCAAGCACGGGCGCGTAGCTGCGGGCGTCGCCAAGTACGCCGACGGAGCTGACGGGCAGCACGAAACCGTCGGCGGTAGCGCGAACGGGCGCGTCGAAATCGGAACAGAGACAGCGGATAGCGAGACCCGGGCCGGGGAACGGGTGGCGATCGAGGAGTTCGGCGGGAAGACCGAGTTCGCGGCCGACGGCGCGCACTTCATCTTTGTAAAGTGACTTCAGCGGTTCGACGATGCGGCCGCATTCGATCAATTTTTGAATGCCGGCGACGCGGTTGTGATGGGTCTTGATGACGGCGGCGTGTTTGGCGCCACCGGATTCGATGGTGTCGGGGTAGATCGTGCCCTGACCGAGGATCCAGCTTACATCGAGTAAATGGCGCGACTCGACGATGCGCTCCTGGACGCGGACGAACTCTTCGCCGATGATGTGGCGTTTTCGTTCGGGATCGGTGACGCCGGCAAGTGCGCCGAGAAACTGATCGGCGGCGTGTTCGACGGTGACGTTCGGGAAGTCCGAAACGAATTCGGTTTCGCCTTCACGCATGAGGCCGGTATCGACGTAGACGCCGCGAACGCGATCGGGACCGAGGGCGCGCGTGCAGAGGGCGAAGGCAACGGAGGAATCGACTCCGCCGCTGACGAAGAAGAATACGTTGTGCGAGCCTACGCAATCGCGAATCTCCTGCTCGATGGCGGGAGCGCGATGGCGCGCGTCCCAATCGGGAGTGCAGGCGCAGACGCGGAACACGAAGTTGGAGAGATAGTCGACGCCGCGTGTGGTGTGGACGACCTCGGGATGAAATTGAACGCCATAAAAGCGGCGTTCGGGAGCAGCGATGGCAGCGACAGCGCAGGTGGCGGTGCGGCCGGTGACGCGAAAACCGTGAGGCAAGGCAGCGACGGCATCGCGATGGTTCATCCAGACCTGTTGGGAGCCGGCAAGACCGGCGAAGAGCGGGTCGCTGGACTCGTCGACTTCGAGGGCAGCGAGGCCGTATTCGCCCTTTTCACCCTTTTGCACCGAGCCACCGAGCGCGTGCGCCATGATTTGCTGGCCGTAACAGATGCCGAGGACGGGAAGACCGAGCGTGAAGATCGCGGGGTCGACGGTTGGGCTGGAGGGATCGTAAACGCTGCTGGGGCCGCCGGAGATGATGATGCCGCGGGCGTGGTTGAGTTCGGAGGCGGGAGTTTCGCTGAGGCGAACCTCGGCATAGACGCCCAATTCACGCACTTTGCGCGCGATGAGATGGCAATACTGACCGCCTGCGTCGAGGACGACGATCTGCGATTGAGGAATCAAATTCGATAGTAACAAGACGGCGCGGAGTCCTGGCCGGACGAGCCGCCCAGCAGCCAAGGCGCCTGAGAGTTCGTCACGTTGACGAGCCGCAGCGAATTTGATAAATCGGAGTTAGCCTCCGGTTGCAGGTGTTCAGAATGATTACGAAACGTTCTCCAGCTTCAACGCGAAAGCCTCGCTCGGATGCGCAGCGGAATCGCGAGCGGATTTTAGAAGTGGCGAAGGAGGCCTTCACGCGTGATGGCGCTAACGCCAGCCTGGAGGACATCGCCGCACAAGCGGGTGTTGGACCAGGCACTCTGTATCGCCACTTTCCAACGCGCGATGCTTTGATCGAGGCCGTCTACCGAACGGAGGTCGAGAAGATGGCGGCCGCTGAACGACAATTCACTGAGACCATGCCTCCGATTGACGCGCTGCGAGCATGGATGCTGTTGTTCGTCGATCACATTGCAGAAAAGCAGATCATTGCCCCTGCGCTGAATACGGTGACGGGAGGGGCGTCGAAACTTTATGAAGGCTCCCGTGGTCGGATCCACGCCGCGATTGACGCGCTGGTGAAGCGGGCAATCCAGAGCGGCGACATCCGTAAAGATCTGGTCGCGTTCGATCTGCTGCGGGCGCTTATCGGAGTTGCGCATGTGGCGTCGGGGCCTGATTGGCAGCAAAGCGCGAGGAGGCTGGTGGATATTCTCATCACCGGTTCACGCCCGGTGAAATAGACCGGTGGCGCGGGGCCTACCTTTTCGGATAACTCTTCGCGAATTTGTTGCGGCTGTTGGAGACCTGGAAGGATCCGTCTTTTTCAGCCGTCAGCTTGAGCCATTTACCTTCGCACTTTTCTTCGAGGTTGGCGATGTAGGGGTCGGCTGCGTTGTCGTCTTTGTCGGCCTTGATGGCGTAGTGAAGTTGCCAGAGGTCGATGCGATTAGGAGCGCCGTTCAGAGTCTCGAAGGTGGAGACGCTGCCGCCTTTGCGGCCGCTGTTGTCCATGATCGCAACGCGCGGAGAGATGGCGCGGACGAAAGGCGTGGAGCCGGAGTGATCGCCGCCGTGTTGCGACACGAGATAGACATCGACGGGGCCGATTTTGTTGACGGGGCACGCCAGTTCGTAGTCTTTATCTTTGGTGAGATCGCCCAGGTCGATCATGCGGAAAGCGCCATAGGTAATCAGGAGGCCGACGGAGCGTGCATCTTCGGTGTCATCGGCTGCCGGGCGTGCGAAGCCATCGCAGGCCGAATTCGGCTGTCCGGCGCCGGGAAGCGGGGAGGCGAGGACTGCACCATCGGCGGACACGACTTTGACGTCGAGGCCCTTTATAGGAATGGAGTCGCCGGGTTTGACGAGGAGGTGCTTTCCTTTGTCGCGGAAGGCGGAGTATTCGTTGAAGATGATTTCGGCGGGCTTGCCGGTTTCACGCATGGGACCGTGATCGACGAAGGTGACGATGGGAAGTTTGTGGCTGAGGTTCTGGACGCCGCCGACGTGATCGATGTGATAGTGAGTGGTGACGAGGTAGTCGATTTTGCGCACGCCCGCAAGTTTGGCGGCCGCGGCGATGCGGTCCGCGTCACGGCCGCTGAAGCCGGACCAACCCGCGTCGACGAGCATGGATTCGCCGCTGGGCGAGACGAAAAGAGTAGACTGGCCGCCTTCGACATCGATGAAAATCACTTCGAAATTCTTGGCCGCGGGCAGCGCGGCGGCGCACGCGAAGAACAGCAGCGCGCAGTATAGCGATTTCATACGCCGAAATGGTAGCATGGCGGACAAAGCCCGCCCGTGCTGAAGCTCGCTCTCATCGGATATGGCAATGTGGGTCGTGCGCTGGCGCGGATGCTGCGACAGAAGCGGCGGGAATTTCCCACGATTATTACCGGCGTTCATACGCTGCGCCACGGCACCGCGGTGGATGCGCGAGGCCTCGGCGAGGAACCGGCGTTTGGCGCCCGGGCCAATTCAATCGAAGAGTTTTTGGATGCGACAGGCGCGGATGTGGCGGTGGAATTGACCACGCTGAATCCGGCGACGGGGGAACCTGCGACCTCGCACATTCGCGCGGCATTTGCACGGCGGATGCACGTAGTGACGGCCAACAAGGGTCCGATTGCGCACACGTTTGCGGCGTTGCGGGATGAGGCTGCCCAGGCGCGCTTGAAATTTCGCTTCGAATCGGCGGTCATGGACGGGGCGCCCGTGTTCAACCTGTGGCGCGAGTGCATGCCAGAAGTAAAAGTGCACGGGTTTACGGGCGTGCTGAATTCGACATCGAAAGTGGTGATCGAAACCATGGAGGAAGGCGGAAGCTTCGCAGACGGCTTGGCGAAGGCGCGCGCGATGGGCATCACGGAAGGCGACGGCTGTTACGACATCGAAGGGTGGGACTCGGCCGCAAAGACGGCGGCGCTGGCGAATGTACTGATGGATGCGAGAACAACACCCCAGCAGGTTTCAAGGCGCGGGATTGCGCGACTGACGCCAGAGCGCGTGCAGAAGATTCGCGCGCAAGGCAAAACGGTGCGGCTGATCAGCCATGGACGCGCGAACAAGAGCGGACTGACGCTACGCGTGCGGGCGGAAGTGATCGACCGATACGACATGCTGGCTGCGACGCCGGGCACGACCAATCTGATTCTCTTTCATACCGACCTGATGGGGACATTTGGAACGGTCTCCATCGAGCCGCAGGTGGAGCAGACCGCCTACGGAGTATTCAGCGATCTGATCAACGTTGCCAGGGAGGCATTCGAATGGAATACATAAGACTGGGAAAGACGGGATTACAGGTATCGCGGATTTGTCTGGGCTGCATGAGTTACGGGCTGGTGAAATCGGAAACGACGCGCTGGCTGTGGGCGCTGCCCGAAGAGGAGAGCCGCACGCATATCAAAGCGGCGCTGGAAACCGGGATCAATTTTTTCGACACGGCGAACGTGTATTCCGAAGGTGAGAGCGAGCGCGTATTGGGGCGCGCGATGAAGGACTTTGTGAAGCGCGATGAAGTGGTGATCGCCAGCAAAGTGCACGGCGTGATGTTTCCCGGGCCTAATGGCAGGGGTCTTTCGCGGAAAGCAATTCTTTCGGAGATCGACCACAGCTTGCAGCGGCTGCAGATGGACTATTTGGATCTCTACCAGATACACCGCTACGACTACAACACGCCGATTGAGGAAACGCTCGAGGCGTTAAACGACGTGGTGAAGGCGGGAAAGACGCGATACATAGGAGCGTCGTCAATGTTTGCGTGGCAGTTCATGAAGGCGCTGGGGATTCAGCGCGCGAACGGATGGGCGCAGTTTGTGTCGATGCAGGATTACTACTGCCTGTTGTATCGCGAAGAGGAGCGCGAGATGCTGCGGCTGTGCCAATCGGAAGGTGTTGGCGTGATTCCATGGTCGCCGCTGGGGCGGGGAAGACTGGCGCGGCCGTGGTCGCAGGAGCCGGAGACTACGCGCGGGCAGACGGACGCGTTTGGGAAAAAACTGTACGCGAATACAGTGGACATTGACAAGCCGGTGATCGATCGCGTGGAGGAAGTGGCGAAGGAGCGCGGGCTGCCGATGGCGCAGATTGCACTTGCGTGGCTGTTACACAAGCCCGTGGTTACGGCGCCCATTGTCGGCGCCACGAAGGCAAAACATCTGGAAGATGCAGTAGCAGCGCTGCAGGTAAAGTTATCCGAAGAGGAGATACGCAGGCTGGAAGGGCCGTACGTTCCGCATGCCTTAAGCGCTGCGTTTGCGTAAATTGAGAGCGCCTGCAGGCTATTGATGTCTAGGGAGTTAGGTGCCCGTTTCTAGCCCTTTTGAGTGGGCGTACTTTACAAATCCTTACCCAACCTTCGGCCTTGGGAAGCATCAAAGTAAGCGGAGGTCAGAGAGGCATATATGAAATCCAGGTTCGGTAACTTTATCCTGGCAGGCGCTCTGTTGGCTGGCGCTGCGTTGGCTGCCGACAAGGCAAATCCCAACTTACCGCGTACGGACGCGGACATTACTAAGAGTGTTCAGCATGAACTGCTTTCGTATCCCTACTACAGCGTATTTGACGATTTGAGTTTCAAAGTACAGAACGGCCAGGTTTCGCTGTTCGGCGCGGTGACGCAGCCGATCAAGAAATCGGACGTGCACAACATCGTGAAGAGAGTGCCGGGCGTAGAGAGCGTGAATGACAACATCGAGGTGCTGCCGCTTTCGCCGAACGATAATCTGTTGCGGCGTCAGATTGCAGCCGCGATTTACCGGTATCCGTCGCTTTCGCGGTATGGGATGGGAACGCATCCTTCCATTCACATCATTGTCGACAACGGCCACGTGACGTTGACTGGCGTGGTGGATACGCAGGCTGACAAAGACTTGGCGAATCTACGGGCAAACTCCGCAGGAATGAGCTTTGGCCCAATCGTGAACAACCTGCAGGTTGTTCGTCCATCGAAAACCTAACATCCAAAGCACCCGCCAAGAGCGGGAATCCTAATCACTCCACTGCAGCGGCCGGGTAACACCGGCCGCTTTTTTTATTTGTGAGGCCGGAAGATTGAAAGGATAGTCTGGAGAGGGAGGAGGCTTGCAGTCAGTGAGCGAGACGGACTGTCGATGCGAGGATGGCCAGGCGCGTCACGATGTATTTGAGCGGCGATTTTGCGGCGTGGCGAAGCGCAACTTTGCCGAGGTCTCGGTGCTTGCTTGCAAGTTTTGCGGGCGGCTATGGCTGGAGTATTTCGTCGAGTACGAGCACCTCACGGCCGCTGGGCGCTGGTTTCGCGGTGAGATCACGCGGGAAGCCGCCGAGCGCGTGAAACCGGATGACGCGGCGCCGATGTTTGGCGGCATGAAGCGGTATTGGCGCGGAGGATCGGCATTCGGCGGCGTGGCGGCCCTAACGACTGGGCCGCTTGATATGTGGCTTTTGTGAGGAGCGCAGCTAAAAGTGGCTGATGATCGTGCGCGGGTTAATTCCGAGCCGCTTCATGTGAGCGATGAGCGTGGTGCGTTTCAGGCCGAGGCGGGCAGCGGCGCCGGAGGGTCCGCCGACGCGGCCGCCGGTCGCGCGAAGAGCGGCGTTGACCTGGTCGCGGTCGGGCAGGGAAGCAGCGGAACGTTTCTCCGCGGGGGCCGTTTTCGTGGCGGGCCGTGTGCGCCGTTCGATATCCCCGGCGGCGATGCGCAGGACGCCGCCGTTGGAAAGGATGACCGCCCGCTCGACCACGTTTTGCAGTTCGCGCACGTTGCCGGGCCACTCGTACTGCACCATCGCGCTGAGCGTTTCGGAGGGAATGGTGCGGATCGCCTTGTTCATCCGGCGGCTGAAGAGTTCGGCGAAATGCTGGACCAGCAGCGGGATGTCTTCGGGGCGCTCGCGCAGCGCCGGCAACACGATCGGGATCACGTTAAGGCGGTAGAACAGATCGGAACGGAAGGTTTGGTCCTCGACCATTTTGGCGAGGTCGCGATTGGTGGCGGCGATCAGGCGTGCGTCGGTACGCAGAGTGTGGGAACTGCCGAGCCGTTCGAATTCGCGCTCCTGCAGGACGCGCAGGAGCTTGGGCTGAAGCTCCAGCGGGACTTCGCCTATTTCGTCGAGGAAGATGGTTCCGCGACTGGCGAGTTCGAAGCGGCCGATGCGTTGCGTAAGTGCGCCCGTGAAGGCGCCTCTTTCATGTCCGAAGAGTTCGCTTTCGAGCAGACCGGTGGGGATCGAAGCGCAGTTGAGGCGTACGAACGCGCCGGACCGGCGGGCGCTCAGATTGTGAATGGCGCGCGCGATCAATTCTTTTCCAGTGCCGGTTTCTCCGTAGATGATGACAGTGGAGTCGGTAGGCGCTATGGTTTCGATCTGCTTGAGAACGCGGCGCAGAGCTTCGCTTTTGCCGACGATCTCTTCGAACATGGAGGTCTCGTCGATCTCCTGGCGCAGCGCGGCGTTCTCTTGCGAGAGTTGGTCGCGGAGACCTTTGATCTCTTCGAAGGCGCTCTCGAGCGCGACGCGGGATTCGCGCTGCTCAGTAACGTCCATGTGGGTGCCGACGAATTCGACGAGGTCGCCGGA
This sequence comes from Bryobacteraceae bacterium, assembly GCA_036268375.1. Lineage (GTDB taxonomy): Bacteria > Acidobacteriota > Terriglobia > Bryobacterales > Bryobacteraceae > PALSA-243. The sequence continues at coordinate 7,687 of DATAUH010000141.1, forward strand.
CGAGTTGACGACGGGGTGACCGAGGACGTGAAGGTGGCGGATTGCGCCGTTGTCGCGAATGATGCGGAAATAGACGTCGAAGTCGCCGCGGCTGACGATGGCATCGCGTAGGACCTGCTCGGTGGGTTCACGATCGTCGGGGTGCATCCGGTTCAGCACGACTTCAAGAGTGGGCTTGACGGCGGTGGGATCGAAACCGAAGATCCGATAGCTTTCCTGGCTGAAGAAGACCTCTTCGGTGGCGACGATGCGCGCCCAACTGCCGGTGTGGCTAAGGCGTTGCCCTTCGGTGAGGTAAGCTTCGCTGCGCCGCAGGGCCTCTTCGGCGCGCTTACGCTCGGTGATGTCGCGATAGATGGAATAGATCTGCGGAGTTTCGCCGGGCAAAGAGACCGGCGCGGCAACGAGCGAGACGTCGAGCAGCGCGCCGTCTTTGCGGCGGCGGATGACGTCCGCGGCGACGCGTTCGCCGCGGGCCAAAGCTTCGTGAAAGCGCGCAGACTCTTCGCGGCCGGATTCGGGGACAATTACCTCGCTGACGTTGCGGCCGATGATTTCGCACATCGTGAAGCCGAACAGACGGGTGAATTCGCGATTGGCGCGGAGCACGCGGTTTTCGCCGTCGCGCAGTACGATGGCCTCGGGAGCGAGTTCGAAGAGCTTTTCGAAATGCGCGGTCTGTGTGCGCAGAGCCTCTTCGGCGCGGCGCTGTTCGCGGTCGTGTAGGGCGTTGTCGACGGCCAGCGCAACCTGGTCGGCGACCAGTGAGAGATAGCGCGCGTCGTTTTCCGTGTAGCCATTGGGCTGTTGGAGCCCGAAACTGAGGCTGCCGAGGCGGCGATGAGCGGTGGTGAGGGGCAGCGAGCAGGAAGATTGCACGCCGTAGTTGCGGAAAATGCCCATCATGCGAGGGAATCGCGTTTCCTGGTCTCGGGAGGGCACAATGATGGGCTGCTGATTCTGATAGACGTGCCAGGTGATGGTCTCTTCGGCGGGGAAGTCGTCGGGGATGGCGAAGCCCGGCCCATCAACGGTTTCGAGGAGCGGCGTGGTGACGAGGTGGGTGGCGGGATCGTAGAGAAAGATGGCGAAAAACGAGAAATCGACGGCTTTACGAAGCTCCGGAGCGAGGGCGCGGAAAAGCTCTTTCGGGTCGCGGTAGGCAGAAATGGCGCGCGAGACCCGCAAGAGGGCTTCGAATTGGGCCGGCAGCACATGT
>DATAUH010000142.1:0-10569 GCA_036268375.1 Bryobacteraceae bacterium
TTCATTCACGGCACAAAGGACGGCTTCGGTTCCGTGGACGAAATGCGCGCCGCCATCGCGGACATCCCCGCGCCTACGGATCTGCTTGTTGTGGAGGGCGGGGGCCACGATCTCAAACGGGCGGCCAGCCTTTCCGCCGACATACTGACTCGTTTCCACGCGCTGCTCTGCTATCCTGAAAAGTAACCTCCAAAGGAGCACCACCCATGCGTGAATATAGCCATACCACTCCGCACGGGATCGAGGTCTCTCGCACCCTTTCGAAGGTGAACTACGCCAAAGGGCTTAGACATCTTTTACGCGAACTCGATCGCCGCCGCGGCATCTACTTTTCCTCGGGATATGAATATCCCGGGCGGTATTCGCGCTGGGATTTCGGCTCGATTTGCCCGCCACTGGAGATTGTGGCGTGGGATCGCCGCATCGAATTTCGTCCGCTGAACGAGCGGGGCCGCCGCATCACGCAGATGCTGCAGGCAGTGCTCGAAGACCATCCGCATTGGGAAGAATTCAGTATGGTGGATGGCGCGCTGCATGGCCGTCTGAAGCCGCTGCCGCAGTTGTTTGCCGAAGAACAGCGCAGTAAACAGCCTTCGGTGTTCAGCATTTTGCGCGCGTTGATCGAAGAGTTCCGCGGCGAAGAGAATTCGCGGCTCGGTCTGGTCGGTGCGTTCGGCTACGACCTGCTGTTTCAGTTCGAGCCCATCGAAAAGAAGCACCCGCGCGATGACCACAAAGATCTCCACCTTTACCTTTGCGACGACATCTGGTTCATGGATCGCAAGAAGGAACAGATCGAACGCTACCAGTACGACTTTACGCGCGGCGAACTGACCACGCGCGGCCTGAAGCGCGATGGCGCAGCCGTAGCCGCACCGCCGAAACGTGAACCGGCGCCGATCGAGAGTGACCACAAGCCTGAAGAGTACATGGCCAATGTGGAGAAGGTCCGCGAGGGCATGGGCCGCGGCGATTTCTACGAAGTGGTGCTGCGCCAAACGTTCCACACCACCTATTCCGGAAAGGCGTCTGCGCTGTTCGAGCGCGTGCAACGCGCAAGCCCCAGCCCGTACGAATTTTTGCTGCAGTTCGGCGAGGAACAACTCGTGGGCGCTTCGCCCGAAATGTTCGTGCGGGTGGAAGGGCGACGCGTGGAGACGTGCCCCATCTCCGGGACCGCGCAGCGCACGGGCGATCCTATGCGCGACGCCGACAACATTCGCGAACTTCTGAAATCCGCCAAGGAAGAGAGCGAATTGACGATGTGCACGGACGTGGACCGCAATGATAAGTCGCGCGTCTGCGAACCCGGCAGCGTGCGCGTAATCGGGCGGCGGCTGATCGAATCCTACGCGGGCGTGTTTCATACCGTGGACCACGTGCAAGGCACGCTGGAGCAAGGCTACGATGCCCTCGATGCGTTCTTAAGCCATATGTGGTCCGTGACCATGATTGGCGCGCCCAAAAAAGCGGCCGCTCAGGCGATCGAGGTTCTTGAAAAGGATGCGCGCGGCTGGTATGGCGGCGCCGTAGGGATGATTTCGCTGAATGGCGACATCAACACCGGCATTTTGATTCGCACCACGTACCTTCGCGACGGCATCGCGCGCTATCCGGTGGGCGCAACTCTGCTCTACGATTCAATACCGGAACTGGAAGAGCGCGAGACGCGTTTGAAAGCGACCGGATTTTTCCGCGCCATGCAGCCCGACGCGCCCGTCGCCGCGTTCGCGCCCGCATTCACACCGGGCTCAAGTGCAGCAGCAGCCAAATTGCTGCTGGTGGACAACGACGATTGTTTCATACACACGCTGGCGAACTATGCGCGCCAGACGGGCGCCACCGTGGTGACCTATCGCGCCGGTTTTCCGCACGAATTGATTGCGCAGGTCGCTCCCAGCTTGATCCTGATCTCCCCTGGCCCCGGACGTCCTTCGGATTTCCGCGTGCCAGATTTGGTGAAGACTGCGGTTCACATGGGCGTACCCGTCTTCGGCGTGTGCCTCGGCCTGCAAGGCATTGTCGAGGCTTTCGGCGGAGAGTTGGGCGTGCTGGATTACCCGATGCACGGCAAACCATCGGTGGTGCGCCACGATGGCAAGGGCGTATTTGAGGGACTGCCGGAAGTGTTCACGGTCGGCCGCTACCATTCGCTCTTTGCGCGCCGCGAACGGCTGCCCTCATGTCTCGAAATCACGGCAGAAACGGAAGACGGCGTGATCATGGGCGTGCGGCATCGCGAATTGCCGATTGAGGCGGTGCAATTCCACCCCGAATCTCTGCTGACGGCGGAGGGTAATCACGGGCTGAAGTTAATGGAGAACGCCGTGCGGTTGAGTGCGCTCGCGGCATCAACTGTAACCGCGAACCACTAACTCCGGCGCGGTGAAACTCACGTGCGCAGCGCGTTACTATGTGTTTTCGAAGCGCGCGTGAAACTCGGAATTGATTTCGGAACAACACGAATCGTGGCGGCTGCGGCCGATCGCGGCAATTACCCGCTGGTGGCGTTTGACTCGCCGGATGGACAGACTCGCGAGTGGTTTCCGCCGCTCATCGCGATTCGCGAAGGCGAGCGCCGCTACGGGTGGAACGCTTGGGCCGCGCAAGGCGATCGCGAATGGACGCTGATTCGCTCCATCAAACGCCTGTTGCGCAACGCTGGGCCCTCTACGCGGTTGAATATGGCGGGGTGCGATGCGCCGGTGGTGGAACTTGCCACCGAACTGCTTTCGAATTTGCGGCAACAGCTTCGCAGCGCCTCTACTCTTTCGCTCGATCGCGCCGAACCGCTCGAAGTGATGATCGGCGTCCCGGCGAACGCCAACAGCAACCAGCGATATCTCACCGCCGAAGCGTTTCGTGCCGCGGGATTTCACGTATTGGGAATGCTGAACGAACCTTCGGCTGCAAGCGTCGAGTTCGGGCACCGCGAACGCACGCAAACCAAGGGCGATCCGCGCCGCCTGCTGGTTTACGATTTGGGCGGCGGCACGTTCGATGCTTCCTTGGTGGAACTGCATGAGAACACGCACGTCGTCACCGCCAGCGCCGGACTTGCCGATGTGGGCGGAGACGATTTCGACAGCATTCTGGCTGAACTCGCGCTGGAGACAGCGGGCCGCGGAGATGAGCTGCTGAGCGACGCCGAAACATTCCACCTGATGGAGGAGTGCCGCGAACGCAAGGAATCCCTCAATCCGAACACGCGTCGCATCGTGATCGATCTCGAACGCGTGCGCGAGGGCTGGGACGATGTAGCGATCGCCGTCGGCCCTTACTACGAACGCTGCCGCCCGCTGGTCGAACAGACCGCGAAGGTTGTAGAAGAATTGCTGACTGCGAATCCCGGACGCGCGATCGAAACGCTCTACGTTACCGGCGGCGGCTCGGAGCTTCCCGCTGTGGCGAGGGTCCTGAAGGAGACGTTCGGGCGCGTGGTGCGCCGCTCGGCGTACATGCGTTCCGCCACCGCGATCGGATTGGCGATTACGGCGGATGCCACATCGGGATATGTGCTGCAGGATCGCTTTGCGCGCCATTTCGGCGTCTGGCGCGAGAGCGATCACGGGCAGACCGCGATGCTCGATGTGCTATTTCCCAGCGGCATCGAACTGCCGCGGCGCGGCGCGCCTCCGTTGCGCGCGACGCGCAAGTATCGGCCAGTTCATAATGTCGGCCACTTTCGTTACGTGGAAGCGACGCACCTGACGCGCGAGGGTCAACCGACTGGCGATATCACCGTTTGGGACGATATCCACTTTCCGTTCGATCCGGCGCTACGCGATGCGCCTGACCTTGCGCTCGCCGACGTGCAGCGCGGCTATCGCGAACACGAACACGAGATCGAAGAAGAGTACTCCTGCGATTCCAGCGGCATGCTCAAGGTGACGATTCGCAATCGCGGCGCAAATTACGCGCGTGAATATCAGCTAGGCCGCTGGTCGCAAATGCCTCCGGCAAACACAAGCGCGGCCGCAACACGCCGCGGACGCCACCGGCATCAGCCATCGCGCTCCGCGAAATAACTGACAGGTTTACAAGTACGCGCGGGCCATTTCGCGCCAGTATCGGGCGCGATGCGCTTCACCAGGCCAAATAGCCAAGCGATGCTGCACGCCTTTGTCCGTCAGCGCCTGGCTGAGCAGGCGATTGCTTTCGTGAAATGGATCTTGCTCTCCGACAGCGAGAGTGATGTCCATTGCGCGCATCGCTTCCAGCAACGCCGCGTCCTCAAGGTTGGGAACGAAGTGATTGGGCGTGATGAAGTAGATCTCCTGATCGTAGTAGCCGCTGAATAGATCTTCGAAAGGGCCCACCGCGCGTGTAAGATCGTAACGGCCGCTGAGCGCGACGACTTTACCGAATAGGTCCGGATGACGCAGCGCGAGATTCACTGCGTGATATGCGCCGATGCTGCAACCATGGGCGATAAGATACGGCGATCCGTTTTCGGCGCGCATCAGCGGAATGACTTCTTCCAGAACGTAGCTTTCGTACTGCCGTTGGCGTCGCGCACGCTCCTGCGGCGCGGTCGTCCGGCAGTAGAGACTTTCCGAATCGACGCCGTCTACGCAAAACAGACGGATGTAGCCGCCATCGATCGAGCAGCGAAGCGCATCGATAAGTCCCCAGTTCTCGTAATCGTAGAACCGGCCTTCGCGCGTAGGAAACACCAGAACTTTGGCGCCTGCATGTCCAAAGACCAGCAGTTCCATCTCTTTGCCCAAACGATCGCTGAACCACTTGTGATGGCGACGAAGCACTCTAACGTCAGAGTAGAAAAACAGTGTTCCAGTTTCGCGATCAGACGGTTAATATTTTGTCTCGAAATGGCTGCAGCAACTTACCCCACAAGTGATAACCCGAACGATTCAAATGCAGGCCGTCTTCAAGAAAGAGATCCGCGCGGGATTTTCCCGATGAGTTCAACATTGCGGAGAAGACATCGACGTAATAAGCCGATGGAATAGCCGCGATTTCGCGTCTGATCAGTTCATTGGCGCCCCGAATCCGATCCAGGAGTGGGTAGCGGGCGGGACTAGGCTTAATGGAAATGAAGCCGAATGGGACGCCATTCAATGACGCTGCGACTTTGGTAGCGAGCGACCGAAAATACCCGGCCACCGCGTCGGCGCTACGGCCGTCGCCGAGATCGTTATCGCCCGCATAGACCAGAAGCGAACGCGGGCGAACCGGTGGAACCAGCCGCGCGAAAAAGTGATTGCAAGCCTCCAGCGTGGACCCGCCGAAACCAAGGTTCAATACTCGCGGGTCGAAATCCTGAGCCAGCGTATCCCAAAGCCGGATGGAGGAACTGCCGTAAAACACAGGGGGGCGGTTGCCATTGACTCGCGCCACGACGGTGCGCTCCAGGTCCTGCACCTCAGCTTCATACCAATCCATCCTTTCAGCGTAACCAATGTTTAACTGCGTGTTTGACAGGTTTGGCCGCAATCCCCGCGCAGATCGAAGCCATTCGGACCAAGTGTGGCCGCTGCGCTTGGCAAGAGGATGAAAGACTCGGTTCAATCGGGTAACAGGGTTGTTGCACTTGCGCTTTGCGCGCGGCGATAGACTGAACATGGTGAGTTATCTGACGCGGCGGCAGCTGTTAACAGTGAGCATGGCGCCCGCTCTACCGGCCGCGGCTTCAAATACAGTTTCGATTCCAGTTCATCGGATCGTAGATTCCAAAGCGCATTTTGCGGCGGGGAGCCTGGAGCGATTCTGGCATGTGATCTGGCCCCAAGCCGTGATCGATTTTGGACGCGGCGCGATCCATTTAGAAACCACCGACGGTCCCGGCGCCATTGCTCACACTGCCGCGGACCGTCCTATCTTTGAGGGCCTGCAACGCGGAGCGCTGAACCTGATGTTGACAGATCATCTACCGCTCTACTGGGATAACGCGCGTTCGTTGCCGGGAGTGACGACGCTCGACCGCGGCTATCATCTCTCAATCATTGCGGTGCGCTTTGCCCATCCGGACCGGGCGCCATTCCTTTCCGTGAACACTTGTGTGCATGAGATGCTGCATGCGATTTTGGGCGATATTTTCGTGTCGCATCCATCGGCGGTTCAGTCCACGAGGCGCGAGTACCGAGTAGATTGGTACGCGACGCGGCTCTGGGCGTTTCATGATGGCGGTGCGCTGCGAAGAATCGCGCAGGAATATGTCACGAGATTGCGAAGACACGCGCCTTAGACCCAGTTCTCGCAGATTTGAGAGCAGGAACGGCCGATCGGCGGTGAAGTTAGAATGAGACGGCGGCCGGTGGATAACTAAATGCGACTTAGGCTCTTATTAGTTACGGGGGTCACGGTACTAGTGAGAGATTAGTACCGAACATCTCCTACTCTTCTGCCTCATCCTGGAATCGAGCGTTCGGAGAACACACACCGCTCCTCGACGCCGTCCTTGTTTTATCTTGCTAGCTACGGGTTTCTATGTCAGACTACAACGGCATTGCAGCATCATAAACTTACTTAGATACGCGGGAAGATGAATACTGCATTCCCGATTCATAAGCCAGCAGTAACCAGCCGCATAGCGCGTGCCCAGCCGCCTCACATCCTTTGGATCATTCTGATAGCATTTATCGCGCGCGCAGGCGCCATGGTCTTATTCCAGACCTATGTGATCCCTGCCGATCGTGACCATTGGACCTTTGCCTATGAGACCGGTCGCATCGCGCGCTCAATTGTGCTGGGTCACGGATATGCTTCCCCGTTGCCCGAACCGACCGGTCCAACGGGCTCACTGCCGCCGGCGTATCCTTTCTTACTAGCGCTCATCTTTCGAGTTTTTGGGATTTACACAACGGCTGCCGCGTGCGCGGTCTATCTTCTTCAAACGTCATTTTCAGTATTGAGTTCGGTAGCAATCTGGAAGCTAGGCGTTAGAGTTTTTGGTCCTTGGATCGGGTGGCTTAGCGCACTTGCATATGCCGTCTATCCACCCGCCATCTGGCACTCCATCAGCACCATCTGGAACACGTCCTTATTGACGTTTGGATTCCTACTTCTTGTCACTTACCTTTATGATCTGCCAACGCGTCCACGGGCCGCACAGATGATCTGTGCCGGTCTGCTGATGGGCTCGTTGCTCCTCGTAGACGCCGCGCCGGGGGTCGTGTATCCCGCGATTGCGGTCTGGTTATGGAAGCGGATACAGCCATCCGTACGGTTGAATCGGCTTGCAATCGCGTGCGCGGTTTGCGGCATAACACTTCTGCCCTGGATGATTCGCAATGCGATTGTGATGCGGCAGTTCATGCCGCGCACCATAGCCGGAATGGCGTTACGTGTGGGCAACAGCGAAGGCGCATGGCGAGCGGGGGAGGGACGTTTCGACGCCTCGCTACATGCAGCGGACTCTCCGGTGGAATTTGAACGCTACAAACGATTGGGCGAGGCCGGCTATGAACGGTGGAGCAGAGAAATCGCAATACAACAGATCCGTCAAAATCCGAGCCGTTTTGCGGTGATGACCTGGCGTCGCGTATTCGCGTGGTGGTTCGGCCAGAGCAACGAATGGGCCGGCAACCTGCACACTGCTGCGCGCGGCCTCGGATTGGTCAAGCGAGCGATGGTCGTTCTCCCACTGCCCTTTCTGCTGTTCGGTATGATACGCAGCCGACGCTCCGAAAAACCCGCCGGACTGCTTGTGGCGATTCTGCTGCTCTATCCAATTCCTTACTATTTTCTGTTCGTAAATGAGCGATACCGTTTTCCGACAGACGGGTTTATGATCTTGATCGCCGTTTACGGCGCGGCGGAACTGTTGCGAATATTTCGTGAGCGCGGGACAGATTCCACGCGCGTGGTCGACGCGGCGCCGCGCAAATTACCGGCGGGCGCGTGATGTGCGTGCAGAACGGCTCTTGTGCCCCGCCCCGGAGCCAAAAGTCTCTTCGCTCGCATCGCTACGCCCATAAGACATACCGGCGCCGGTAGAATAACGTCTTATGACACGAATGCGCGTGAGGCCGAGCGGATGGTTATGCTTGTTGCTGGTTTGGGGCTGTGTAGCGTGGGCTGCGGACAACTACTTTCCGCCGCCGGATAAAGACGGCGGCTGGCGCTCGTTGAGCGATCCGGCGAAGGTGCTGGCGCTGGCGGGGATGGACTTGAGCCGGCTCGACCAGGCGTTCGAGTTCGAGAAAGAGACCAGCCAGCATGGCGGCCTCGTGGTTGTGCGGCACGGATATCTCGTCTACGAAAAGTATTTCGGAAAGGGAAATCGCGAAGCGCTGCCGGACATGGCGTCGATCGGCAAAGCTTTCACGAGCATTTCTTCCGGGATCATGCTGAAGGAAAATCGCGACAAGATTCCGGACGGACTCGAAACCGAAGTCTTCACCGAAAAATACCTGCCGGAGGCATTCCCGCTGAGCGACCCGGCAAAAGCGCACATCAAGTTGGGGCAACTGCTCTCGATGAGTTCGGGGATGCACGGCGAAGGTGGCAATCCTGGAATCGTGATGGGCGTGAATCAGAAACTTGACCCGCTCCCGCGGCCTGCGGAGCCGCTCGAACAGGATCAGGCGGCGCTACGCACGCCGATGTGGACCACGCCGGGCGGCGGATATTCGTACGCCTCGGCTTCGCCGCACGTCGCGTCGATTGTGTTGCGGCATATCGTCGGCATGGAGATGCAGCAATACATCCAGGAAAAGATCGCGGGGCCTCTGGGCTTCGGCCAGTGGGGTTACGCGACGCATCGCAATGGCACGGTCCTGCCGCACACGCCAGGCGGGGGCAGCATCGCGTTGCGAGCGACGGACGTCGTGCGGTTTCCGTACCTGCTGCTGCATCAGGGCAAGTGGAAGGGTCAGCAGATCGCGCCGGCGGACTACGTGGCCATGTGCGGGCGGCCTTCGCCCTACAATCCGCATTCGCCGATGGGCCTGATGTTCGAAGTGAATGCTGACGGGCACGTGTTTGGCGCGCCGCGGGACGCGTATTTCAAATCAGGCGCGGGCGGGTCGGGGATTTACGTGGTTCCGTCGCTCGACCTGGTGCTCTACAAGATGGCGGGCAACGATGCGCAGTTCAATCCGGATTTGACTGGGCTTACGCCGCATTATGAAATGGACCATTCGCGCGATAACTGGAAGCCGCTGCCGCACGACCAGTTTCATGATGGCGCCTTTGGTGGCGACGATGGCGTACGGCGGATGCTGGAAATGGTGGTGGCCGCCGTGGTGCGCTAAGGCCGATGTTAGACTTGTAACTGTTCCATTTCTTATTTCTATGCGGCTGATCTTTTGCGTGTTGGCGACGGCGGTGGTAGTGTCCGCGAGCCCGCAAGCCAATGCGGGGAAGGAATCTGTGCAGGAGCAATTCGCCAAACGGGCGGCGCGGCTCTGGTCGCTGCAGCCGGTGGTGAAGCCTGCGGTTCCGGCGGGAGTGACCGCATCAACCAATCCGATTGACGCGTTTATTGCGGCGGATTACAAGACGAAGGGTCTGACGCCGGTGGGCAAGGCGGACCGCCTGGAACTCCTGCGGCGCGTCTATTTCGACCTGATCGGCTTGCCGCCGACGCTCGCACAGCAAGATGCGTTTCTGGCGGACGACTCGCCGAATGCCTACGAAAAAGTTGTCGACCAGCTGCTGGCCGACCAGCAGCACGGAGTCCGCTGGTCGCGGCACTGGCTCGATGTGCTGCGCTATGCGGATCTGGATGGTCTCGATGGCTCGGTGATGCCGGCGTCGAACGCAATTTACCTGTGGCGGGATTGGGTGATCCGCGCGCTCAACTCGAACATGCCGTATGACGAATTTGTGCGTGCGCAGATTTTGGGGAATCGCTACTCGCCGCAAACGCTGACGAATGATTTCGGCCGGCGCTCACGCGCGGAAGGCAGCGTGTCCGACACGTTTGCGCTGGGATTTTTGGCGCGCTCCGCCTTCAATCGCGACGACAAAGATCACGAGATTGCGTTCAATGCGGTGGACACCGTGTCGACGGCATTCATGGGTATGACGGTAGCGTGCGCGAAGTGCCACGACCACAAGTTCGACCCGATTACGCAACGCGATTACTACTCGATGAAGGCGCTCTTCGATCCGCTGGTGTTGAAGAACGTGATGCTGGCCACGCCCGAAGCGATTTTTGAAAACGGCGATAAGCTGGACGAATTCAAACGCAAAAGCGCGCCGGTCAACGCGGCTATTGACGCGCTGGTGGGACCGTATCGCACGAAACTTTACGACGAACGCGTGGCTCTGCTGACGCCTGAAGTGCAGGCAATCATTCGCAAGCCCGACAAGCAGCGTACGCCGGCGGAACGCAAGATCGCGGACGATTACTATCCCGTGCTGCGCATTGATCCTTCCAAGATCAAAGAAGTGATGCCGCACGAGGATGTAGTGAAGTACGACGCGCTCCTGAAACAACAGAAGGCGATCCCTGGCGTGCCGGGACTGCCGTCGTATTGGACGGTTGTTGAAGATCCGGAACGTCTGAAAGAGAAGAGCTACGTGCTGAGTACGGGCGATCCGAAACACCCGGAAAAGGATAAGCCAGTCGAGCCGGGTTTTCCATTTCAACCGAAGGAC
>DATAUH010000143.1:0-7973 GCA_036268375.1 Bryobacteraceae bacterium
CGCCGTCCTGCGCGCGCTTTACGCCGCGGGTGTGCCCATTGTCGCCGGGACTGATAAAGCCGTGCCCGGACACAGCCTGCACCGGGAGTTAGAGCTGTATGTTCAGGCGGGACTCACGCCCATGCAGGTGATCCAAATCGCCACCAGCGGGGCCGCCAAAGTGATGCGCGTCGATCGTGAGGTCGGCACGGTCGAAGCGGGCAAGCGCGCTGATTTGATTCTGGTGAAGGGAAACCCGCTGGAGCGGTTCTCGGACCTGCGCCGCGTGGCCAAAGTGATTACCGGAGGGCGGGTGTACGATCCCGCCGAGTTATGGAAGAGCGCGGGCTTCGCGCCGGTTGATTAGTGTTCTGACTTTGCGGCGGCGTTTGCGCGTCGCCTAAACAACATCGGGAGTATCTGGCCCCGTGATGGACTATTTTGATCACCCGCGCCGCAGTGGCAACTAACCATCACAGCTGAGCGTGTGGGTATGTTGGCCCAGCACCCGGATGGCGCGTGCGTACTCGCGGCGGCTACGTCAAGACGATGCCCCACATGGTTATCAAGCTGATGCGGCGCATGGTTGTTCCGGTCATTGTGTAACTGGATATCTGTTCCAAAGCCAGAACGCGAATCGGCATTCCGGAGAGCTCTCTGGGCCAACCTGGATAGGGATATCTGCTCGTAGAAGGCTGCGGCGAGGGCCGACCGGACTAGTAACATGCCGGCGCGAAGCGCATATCCCGCACGGCCGTGTCGCCATCTCTATTTCGAGGCAACGCAGCCGGTCCGATGGCGATCCCCGGAATTTGGTCAAACGCCTTGACCAGAACCCCCGCCATCAGACGCAATCGCAGCAGATCAGCAGCAGTAAATTCTTTGTTAAGGATTGTTATGTCCTGATTTGGAGCGAGCTGAGGGGCTTTGCAGGCAGATACTCGGACAAGGTAAGTTCCCCGGTTTTGCAGTAACTGGAAATTTCTAGACTCGGGACGCGAGGCCGTAGAGCCATTCTGATAAAGTGACGCTCGGCCCCGAATCACGGCGCAACAAAAAACAAGACTACTAAGCTACTGCTATGCTTTCTCAGCAGCCCGCTTTGCCGCCCATCGTTTCTTCAATGCGTCAATGATGGCTTTGCGGCCGGCGGGACTCAAACGGCGTTTGGCTTTGGGCTTGGCCGACTTGTTTGCTGCCGGCGCCGCCTCGCCTCGCGCCTTCGCCCATCTACGTTGTTGGGCCTCGCGCATACGTTGAAGCGCTTCCGGACTGAACTTACGTTTTGCTCCTCCGGTTGGACGACCGGGGCCTCGCGATGCGACGCTCGTCGAACCGCCGGTTAGCATGGCACGCAGCTCCGCTATCTGCGTGTCGATGCGTTCTTTTTGATTTTCGAAGCCGTTAATGGCCGCTTCGATCATCTCGTTTGAGAAGTGGGTTGGCATTCGTTCGTGGTTCTCCCTTTAAAACACTCCTAGTTACATCTTGACACAAGTGAGTAGATCTACTCAATAATCAATGCATCATTTATCGAACTTGCGACGTACCGGAACTGCCGAAGAATTGGATAGTGTTCCTAATATTTGCCAGTAAAATTACTGAGTAGGTAACGGCGCTCTCCACGCCCCACTTTCGACGCTCCAAGATAGCGCCGGTGATAGGCTGGTAAGCTCCGCGTGAACCTTCAGAATCCCTTCGCGGGAGCGCAGCTTTAAGCCATTCATGTTACCCAAAAACGGAAGCGCACTCTAAGGCATTGCGTAAAGTCATGTACGGGTTAGAACGTTTTCCCGATTTTTGCAGGGCGAAGGCAGGGTACGTTTTCGAAAATGAGCAACGTTAAGTTCGTTAACTCGACCGCAGTTTACAGATGCTCGCGTCGAATTACTCCAAAGATAATCGCGCACATCGGCGGCAGCGCGGGTCACGAACCGTATAGAATTAAATCAAAGGGCCAGACTCTATGGGTAAGTACGGGTCATATCGCACCCGGCGCATGGATCACCATCCCGGACCTCAATCTTGTTGTTGGCTGGGACACCGGTTTGCTGTGTACTGCATCACATTCGACTAACTAGCCGAGTACTTCCAAAAACGCTTTCGCGGCGTGGCTGAGAGCCCGTCGAGTAGGGTAGACCAGACGGATTTTACGTTCGACATTCAATTCGTCCACTCTAACTTCGCGTAGTAGCTTCCGTTCGATCTCCTGTTCCACGCACATACGCGGCAGGAATGCGACTCCTATATCGTTTTGCACCAGTTTGCGGATCGCTTCAATGGTCGGCATTTCCACACACATCATCAGCGGTACCTTGCGCGCCTGAAATTCGCGCAAGACAAGATCGCGATACGGGGAGTGCACGTTATGCGCGATAAAGATTTCGGTTCCGAGTTCCGTGATCGCCACGCTTTTTCGCCGCGCCAGGCGATGGCGGGGAGAAACAATTAGCGATAGCGAATCGGTGAAGATTACCTTACTGGCAATGCGAGCGTCGGAAGGATCATAGCTGATTACTCCGAGTTCCAGATTACCGTCGATCAGTTCGTCGGGTATTTTGCTGGATAAACTGCGCCGCACCTGTACGTTCACCTTTGGATACAATTCGCGGTACCGCTCGATGTGGCGCAGTAGATACAAGGTCGTCGATTCATTAGCGCCGATCGAGAGCCGCCCGGCGGAATTGTCGCGCAATTCGGCCAGCGAGTTGTCCAACTCAGACTGCAGACTCTGGAAACGGCGGGCGTACTCCAGCACGGTGTGCCCGGCATCGGTAAGTAACAGATCTTTTCCGCTACGATCGATCAGGCGCTCACCCAGTTCCGACTCGAGGCGCTGCACGGCGAGCGAGATGGCAGGCTGAGTACGAAGCAACTTATCTGCGGCGCGCGAAAAGCTGCGTTCGTTTGCAACGGTAAGAAAAACCTGTAGAGTGTGCAGTTCCATTTAGGCTCCGATCGGCGCGGTTCGCTGCGCCGAGTCATCCATAACTATTGCTAATACATTCCTCCAACATTATAAATTTGCCAAATCTCGGAGGCAAGCCGATACTGAAGGAAATGAGCGACCGAGTTTACATCTTCGATACTACGCTGCGGGATGGCGAGCAATCGCCGGGTTGCAGCATGACGGTGCCCGAAAAGCTGCGCATGGCGCGCAAACTAGTGGAACTGGGCGTCGACGTTCTGGAGGCCGGTTTTCCAATCGCGTCCGAAGGTGATTTCGAAGCAGTGGACGCGGTGAGCCGCGAGTTTTCCTGGGCGAGCGTGGCCGCGCTGGCCCGCTGCTGCACGCTCGATGTAGAGCGCGCCGCCAAATCGCTTTCCCAAGCCAAGCGGCCTCGGATCCACACCTTTATTGCAACCAGCGATATCCATCTTCAATATAAGTTGAAGCGCACGCGCGAACAGGTTCTGGAAGACGCGGTGGCCGCGGTGGAACTGGCTCGCCGCCACGTGGACGACGTGGAATTTTCGGCCGAAGACGGCGCCCGCACGGATCCGGACTTTCTGGAAAAGATCGCTCGCGCGGTGGTCGCCGCGGGCGCCCGGACTGTCAACATTCCCGATACGGTCGGTTACTCGGTGCCGGCCGAATACGCCGCCCTCATTAACCGCATCTCTAAAGCTCTGGGCGATAGCGCGGTAGTAAGCGTGCATTGCCATGATGATCTCGGCCTCGCGGTGGCGAATTCGATCGCCGCTGTCGCCGCGGGCGCACGCCAGATTGAATGCACCATCAACGGCATTGGCGAGCGGGCAGGAAACTGCTCCCTGGAAGAAGTGGTGATGATCCTGAAGACGCGCAGCGACGCCTATCCTTATAAGACCGGCATCCACACCGAGCACCTTTACAGTGCAAGCGAGATGCTGAGCTCCATCATTACCTTTGGCCCTCAACCAAATAAGGCTATCGTGGGCAAAAACGCATTCGCGCACGAAGCCGGCATTCACCAGGACGGCTATCTGAAGAATAAGTCCACTTACGAAATTATCGATCCACAGTCCGTCGGGGTGCCGGAAGGCAAACTGGTTTTGGGCAAGCACAGTGGCCGGCACGCGCTTCATCAGCGCGCCAAAGAGCTCGGTTTCGATCTCACTCGCGAAGAACTCGACCGCTTTTATCATCGCTTCACGGCGGTTGCCGACCATCGGAAGAAGGGTCTGATGGATGACGAGATCGCCGCTCTTGCCCGCGAAGTCCGGAATGAAATCCACAGCTTGACCGCGAGTAACTAGGTACGCTGCGACGGTTTCGAACGGCCGGCGGACTCCTTACTTATTCACCGGCGCCGCATTCTACGCTCCAAAAGCAACCAATCTGCTAGTGGATGCGGCTACAATGACGTTTCCTCTATGGACTTGAACATACTCGTACTCCCCGGTGATGGCATTGGAACCGAAGTAACGCGCGAAGCCGTGCGCGTGCTGGAACGCGTAGCCGCCAAGTGGAATCATAAACTGCATCTGAGCGAAGGTCTCCTGGGAGGCGTGGCGATTCACAAAACCGGCACGCCGTTCCCGGAGGAAACGGCTAAGCTTGCGGCGTCCGCGGACGCGACGCTTCTCGGCGCGGTGGGTCTACCTGAATTCGACGCGGCGCCCCCGGAAAAACGGCCCGAAAAAGGTCTCTTGGGCATTCGCAAAGCGCTGGGCGTGTACGCTAACCTGCGGCCCGTTCGCGCTTATAAGTCGCAGCTTGATTCGTCGCCCTTGAAGAACCACCTTGTCGAGGGCGCGGATATGATTATCGTCCGTGAGCTGACCGGCGGCATCTACTACGGAACGCCGCGCGGCATTTCCGGCGAAGGCGCTGAGGAGCGGGGCGTGAACACGATGACTTACTCGCGCGCGGAGATCGAGCGAGTAACTCGCATGGCGTTCCACTTAGCGCGAGGGCGGAAGAAGAAAGTAACTTCAGTAGATAAATCGAACGTCCTCGAGACTTCACAGTTATGGCGCCGGGTTACGATCGAAATCTCCAAGGATTATCCGGATGTCGAGCTCGACCACATTCTGGTGGATAACTGCGCCATGCAATTGATCCTCAATCCGCGCCGGTTCGACATCCTGCTGATGGAAAACATGTTCGGCGATATTCTGAGCGACGAAGGCGCCGTATTGGCAGGATCGATCGGTATGTTGCCCTCAGCCTCCATCGGCGACAAGCGTCCGAATGGCGTGTGGGTGGGACTCTACGAGCCTGTACACGGCTCCGCGCCCGATATTGCCGGTCAAAACAAAGCCAATCCGCTGGGGGCCATTGGATCCGCGGGCGCTATGCTGGAATATAGCTTCGGATTAAAGGATGAGGCGGCCGCCGTGGATCGCGCTATCGAAGCGGTATTGACCAGCGGCAAAGTCACAGCCGACCTGAAACCTGCTGGAACGCCGGCCACCACAGAGGAAGTAGGCGCGGCAGTCTGCGCCGCGATTTAGACAGCGGCCTCCCGGCCGGCCTGCGCAACGGAATATTTATGGCAAGAACTATCATCGAGAAACTCTGGGATGCGCATGTCGTGCACGAACAGCCCGGCGCTCCCACGCTGCTCTTTATCGACCTGCACTTAGTGCACGAAGTAACTTCACCGCAAGCGTTTGATGGCTTACGGACACGTGGATTAAAGGTTCGGCGTCCCGATCTTACTATCGCCACCGCCGATCACAGCATCCCCACGACAGACCGTTCCCTTCCGATTATTGACCCTATCGCCGCCAAGCAACTGGATCAACTGGAAGTGAATTGCAAAGAGTTCGGAATCCGGCTTTTTGGGGTGCACAGTGAGCACCAGGGCATTGTGCATGTCATCGGGCCGGAGCAGGGGCTCACACAGCCCGGTATGACCGTTGTCTGTGGCGATAGCCATACCGCTACCCACGGCGCTTTCGGGGCGCTTGCGTTCGGCATCGGAACCAGTGAAGTGGAGCACGTGCTCGCGTCGCAGTGTCTCCTGCAGCGCAAGTCGAAAACATTTCAGGTGCAGGTGAATGGCAACCTGCGCAACGGCGTGTCCGCGAAAGACATCATTCTGGCGCTGATCGCGCAAATCGGCATCGGCGGGGGCACGGGCAGCGTCTTCGAATATACGGGCGCCGCCATACGAGCGCTTTCGCTCGAAGAGCGTATGACCGTTTGCAACATGTCGATCGAAGGCGGCGCCCGCGCGGGTCTCATAGCGCCCGACGACATTACGTTTGAATATCTGGCCGGGCGCGCGCACGCTCCAAAGGGCGCCGCTTGGGATGCCGCCGTGAAGCGCTGGAAGGAACTGCCGACGGACGAAGGCGCCACATACGACCGCGCCGTCACGATCGATGCGAGCTCGCTCGAGCCGATGATCACTTACGGCACCAATCCCGGAATGGGCGTGCCAATCAGCGCTCCCGTACCGCAGCCGCAATCGCTCTCCGACCCGATGCAGCGCGAGTCGGTCGAAAAGGCGCTGCGCTACATGGGCATTGAGGGCGGCAAACCGCTGCTCGGCCGTCCGATCGATGTGGTGTTCATCGGGAGCTGCACCAATTCGCGTATCAGCGATCTGCGCTCTGCCGCGCAGGTATTGAAAGGCCGCAAAGTGAGTCCGAATGTGCGGGTAATGGTTGTGCCCGGTTCGCAGGAAGTGAAGCGGCAAGCGATCGCCGAAGGGCTGCCCGAGCTATTTCGCGCCGCCGGTTGCGAGTGGCGCGAGCCCGGCTGCTCCATGTGTATTGCGATGAATGGCGATCAGTTGACGCCCGGACAATACGCCGTCTCGACCAGCAACCGCAACTTCGAAGGCCGTCAGGGCAAAGGCGGACGCACCTTCCTTGCCAGCCCACTGACTGCCGCGGCCAGCGCGCTTGCGGGCGCGATCGCGGACGTGAGGACCTTGCTATGAAACCGTTCACCAATTTCGAGAGCCGCCTGGTCAAACTGCCGGTCAATAACATCGATACCGATCAGATCATCCCCGCGCGTTTCCTCAAGACCACGTCGAAAACCGGTCTCGATAAGAACCTCTTTTATGACTGGCGTTACGATGCAAACGGCTCCCCCAACCCAGAGTTTGTTCTGAACCAGCACGCCGCGCAGGGCGCTCATGTCTTGCTTGCAGGCGATAATTTCGGCTGTGGGAGTTCGCGTGAACATGCGCCGTGGGCACTGACACAATTCGGTTTCCGCGCTGTTATCAGCACCAGCTTCGCCGACATTTTTAAGCAGAATTCGCTCAAAAACTCGCTGTTGCCGATCGTGGTTCCGGCCGATATTCACGCTGCGCTCTTCTCCGCGCCGGCGGATGCGGTGGTAAAAATCGATCTCGCGAATCAGACGCTGACCACGCTCGATGGGCGAGCCGTGACCTTTCCCATCGACGAGTTCTCCAAACACTGTCTGGTCAACGGCGTCGATGAACTCGGCTACATTCTGCAGCAGAATGCCGCAATTTCGGCCTACGAGGCCGCGCATCCCGCAGCCATTAACGCTCTCGCTTAGCTTACTATTGGCTGCGCGCCGTAAGCTGTAGCGCTTCTTTAGCGGCCGGCGCGTGCATTCCGCCGGCCTCTACCATTTCGCGTAAGAATTGCAGCGCTTTATCCTGTCTGGACGCGCCCAGCGCTCTCAGCAGCGTCTTGCGAAACATGATGCCCGCTGCGTCCGGCCATGCTTCGAGCAGCGCATCCACCGCGTCTGCGCGACGTGACGCGCCAAGCGCTAGCGCAGCCTCCTCCCGCAATTCTTCCGCATCGCTTTTCAGGTACTCCTTCACAAAGTCCAGTCCGCGCGCCGGCTCCAGGCGCAGCAGGGAATCGAATGCCTGCCCGGTGACGGCGGTCTCCTTGTCACCCGCGCGCGCCTTCAGCCGTAGCAGCAGCGCCGCTTCCTCGCCCTCCATCTCCGCAATTGCGCGAATCGCCTCGACGCGCACCGAATGCGCATGGTCGATCAGAGCGTCTATCAAAATGCGAAAGATTTCGGACCGCGGCAGGTCGTTGCACGTGACCAGCGCGAGAAG
>DATAUH010000144.1:0-4033 GCA_036268375.1 Bryobacteraceae bacterium
TGACCATACCAGGCGCTTGAGAGTCCATCGAAACGCGACATGCCACTTTCAAAACGCCATTTTTGTCGAAAAATGGAACCGGTTCGAAAAGGAGCCGGGCGCGGCGGAGTGGATACGATCTCTCGATGAGGAGTTCGGGAGATATTTCCTCCAACAGACAAAAGAGTTTTTAACCGAGACGTTGACTAGCGATCTTTCACCAGACTTAAGAGAGATCATGGAGCAGGTTTTAGAGGTACTCAAGCAGCAAAAAGCTTAGAACACGGTCCAAACAAAACAGACAATTCTGTTTAACCTGGGACGCGCTGTGCGGCCGAGAGACCGCGCGGCGTCCCGTGATCAAAAAGTGTGCGCATCAGGATCAACTCGACAATTCTGCGCCCGGAGGCACCGGCGGTAGATCTGCTTCCGGACTGGCCGTTTCAAGTATTTAGGATGTTACCAACCAGTCTCCAAATGCTTTACAGAGGTTTCCACTTCCCGAGTTACGCCCGAGGAGGGTTTAGCCTAGGAACGATTTGAACATCCGAATCCTGTGGCGGAAGCGTTAGGGCGCGAACACGCCTCCCACAGGATGCGGGAGAATTACGCGATGGATTGAACGACGCCGCCATCGACGCGCAGGGCGGCGCCGTTAATGGCGGAAGCGCGCGGACTGCAAACGAACGCTACAAGCGCGGCAACTTCTTCAGGGGTGGCGAAGCGCTGGATGAGCGAAGAGGGGCGCATGATTTCGAAGAATTCGCGCTCGATGTCCTGGCGGCCGCTGCCTTTGGATTGCGCGATGCGGTCGACAAATTCGGTGACGCCTTCGGAAGCGGTGGGTCCTGGCAGGACGGTGTTGACGGTGACGGCAGTGCCTTTGGTGGTCTCGGCGAGGCCGCGCGAAACGGCAAGTTGAGCGGTCTTGGTCATGCCGTAGTGGATCATTTCGGCGGGGATCTGCAGCGCGGATTCGCTCGAGATGAACACGATACGGCCCCAGTTCTTGCTCCGCATGGCGGCGATGTAGTGACGGCTGAGGCGAACGCCGCTGAGAACGTTGACTTCGAAGAAGCGCCGCCAATCCTCGTCGGGGATTTGGTCGAAAGGCTTGGGCTCGAAGATACCGAGGTTGTTGACCAGAATGTCGACTTCGGGATGGCGCGCGAAGAGTTGCTCGGCGCCGGCTGAAGTGCCGAGATCGGCTGCGATGCCGTGAGCGGCTCCGCTCGATTTTATGGCGGCATCGACCCGCTGTTGGGTGCGGCCGTTGACGATGACCTCAGCGCCTTCTTTGGCGAGTTCTGACGCGATGGCCAAACCGATGCCCGCGGTGGAACCGGTAACGAGAGCCTTCTTTCCCTGCAATTCAAGATTCATTTATTCGATGCCTCCGATGGAAAGGATGCGCTGCATGCGTTCGACGGCGAGTTCGGGATTGCGAAACAGCCGGGCTTGATCCGCCAGCACGAAGAGTTCGCCCAAGTGGCCGAGGGAACGCGCGCTCTCCTGACCGCCGAGCATGCGGAAGTGGCGCTGGTGACCGTTCAAATAAGCGAGAAAGACGACGCCGGTTTTGTAGTAGAAAGTGGGCCGCTGGAAGATATGGCGCGAAAGCGGCAGGGTGGGATCGAGCAGCGAGTTGTACCGGCCGGTCTCGCCACTGTCCAGAGCGCGGAGGGCGAGGGCCGCGACGGGCGCGATGGCGTCGAATATGCCGAGTAGCGCGTCACTGTGACCCTGATCGTCACCGTGGATTAACTCGGGATAGTTGAAATCGTCGCCGGTGTACATGCGAACACTTTCGGGGAGACGGCGGCGCATCTGGATTTCGAGGTTGGCGTCGAGCAGAGAGATCTTGACGCCATCGATGGAAGCTGCGTTTTCGCGGATGATGTCGAGGCAAGACGCCATGGATTCGGCGACATTCGAGCCGCCCCAATATCCGGCCAGCGCGGGGTCGAAGGCGTCGCCGAGCCAGTGAAGAATGGCAGGCTGTTTCAGTTGGGGCAAGAGATGGCCGTAGACGCGGACGTAATCGGCGGGAGATTGTGCGCAACGGGCGAGCGCGCGGCTGGCCATGAGAATGACGCGGCCACCTGCTTTTTCGACGAATTCACATTGTTGCTCGTAGGCGGCGATCACGGAATCGATGGTGAGGGGAGCGGCAGGGTCAAGAGAATCGGTGTTCACGCCGCAGGCGATGGGACCGGAGGCTGCGGCGCAGGAGCGCTGGATGAGTTCAGCGGCGCGAGGCCAATCGAGGCCCATGCCGCGCTGAGCCGTGTCCATGGCTTCGGCAACTCCGAAGCCGAGCGACCAGAGATGGCGCCGGAAGGCGATGGTGGATTCCCAATCGATGACCGCGCATTCGAAGGGATCGCGCGAGGCGACGGGGTCGATAACCACATGCGCGGCGGCATATGCCACGCGCGAGGAGAACACTGGCCCGGCGGCGTCCGGCAGCGGATCCGATTGCGCGAGAGTGTAGCGTTCGAGGCGGCCATCGGCGCGCGGCAGGGTCAGGTGCATGTTTCTTTTGTAGCAGAGGGAGTGACGGGCATGACGGTGCGATGGAAACCGGCTAAACTGGAACAGGTGGCCGCGCGAGGGCGGCGATTTGATTGGGCGGATGTGGCGAAACTGGCAGACGCGCTGGATTTAGGTTCCAGTTCCCGCGAGGGAGTGTAGGTTCAAGTCCTATCATCCGCACCAGCGATACGTTCGACAACTTACGGTTACTAGGAATTCGCCGTCCCGGCGTGGCAAAAACATGAGTGGCGGGTTAATTGTGATACACTTAAGGTGCCTTTTGAATAGTCCCGCCAGAGCTTGGCCGTTGTGATCTGCCTTGTCTTGCCGCGTAATTGAAAGACAGAAAAGAGTGAAGAAGTGAAGAATATATTCGTAGGTAATTTGGATTTTGCCGCTACCGATTCATCTGTGCGCGCGATGTTCGAGGAATATGGAACAGTTGATCGCGTCAACCTGGTGACGGATCGTGATACGGGCCGTTCGCGCGGCTTTGCGTTTGTCGAAATGAGCAACGCGGAGGAGGCCGACCGGGCCATCGCCCGCCTGAACGGCGCTAATGTCGGCGGCCGTGCGCTCAACGTTAATGAAGCTCGTCCGAAGACACAGGGCGGCGGTGGTGGTGGCGGCGGCCGCGGAAACAGCGGCGGCGGCGGCGGCGGTTTCGGTCGTCAACGGCGCGAACCGCGCTGGTAAGGACTTATCAGGGTAGCGGCCGTCCATTCAGGGCGGCCGTGCTGTGCACGAGATTGTCCGGCTTACGAAGAAGAAACCACTATGGAGACTTTTAAGAAACGCCAAAAAGAAATGAAGCGGTTGGAACGCCAAAGGGATAAGGCCGCCAAACGCAAGGAGATCAAGGCTCGCAAAGCCGAAGGGCTCCCAAGTCTGTCAGATGACGAGACCGAAACGACAGAAACAGGCGAATCAACCGAAGCAACCGAAGCAACCCCTGCGGCGCCTGACGCCGCGGAAGCTACATCGAGGATGGACTGAGGCGATCCTCAGTCGCCCGGAAGATGGTCCGGTGCAGTTGTTTTTACGCTTTGCCGTTGACCGTTTTGCGGGACGCGAAGTGCGCCTCCGGCAGAGTCAGATATCCCACGGTTTAGCGACCTGTCAGAAGCGCGCTTTGGATTTAGGTTCCAGTCCCCGCAAGGGAGTGTTGATTCGCGCCGTACCATCCGAATGATCGATAATGCGTCGCGGCCCGCGAAGCATTGCCTCCCTGATTCCTCCGCACCCTTAGCACATTTGCGATACTGCAAGTATCCGCGTCCGTCCCATTGCGAGACGCATTAGCGCGTCCCGCCCCACAGGGAGTTCTTCCTTTGACGAAATTTTTCGCGGCTTTTGTGTTTCCAGTCGTCGCCTGCGCAGCGGGCGCAGATTTGGCGCCGTCGCTTCAGTGGGTGAAGACGGCGGGCGGCTCCGGTGTTAACACAGTCAGCGCCGCAGCCGGCGATGGCAGGGGCAACCTCTATATAACGGGCTACACCACGTCGCTCGATTTTCCTAC
>DATAUH010000145.1:0-7025 GCA_036268375.1 Bryobacteraceae bacterium
CACTGTTTCGCAGCGAGGCGCGTGAGAAGGCTGCGGGTACGAGGCGCGCGCCGGTCAGCGCGGAGGGCCGCGGCGGCTCGAGCACGGTGACTAAGCGCAACGAAGTAGACGCGCCCTTATCACGGGCCGCAGTAGAAACGATGTGATAAATGCTGGCTAGACAAATACGTTGCGCAACGGCCGGGTCACGAACGCCCATTTCCTCGTTGCTGTCGACCAGCGTCGGGCGCATCAGGCGCATCGCGCAATGGGGTGTAGGGTAGACCTGCGACCATCGCAATCTAGCCGGCTCCCAGGATCTCCGCCGACTGGCGCGAAAGGCCGTGGACCCGAGGATGCAATCGTTATCAACCTTGAAGAGGCATTCAGGAACCCGCAGTCTCCGACAGCATTCGAATCGAAAGTTTCATCGGGAAATCTCCAAGCGAGTCAGGCTTCGATCGAGCAGGTATGGCGCGAGGACTCCGGCCGCATAGGCGGCAATGTCGAGCGGATCGAAGACGCCGGGAATCCAATGTAGTTTTTGGCAGATCTCCCAGCCGAGGGAGAGTCCGAAGACGCCGAGGGCGATGACGGTGGGGCGGTCTTTGCGCAGCCCAATGAATCGCAGCAGGGACTTGCCGTCGCGGGTGAGCACGAAGAGCAGCGCGGGTGCGACGACATCGGCGCCTTGAGAGGTGAGGTAGCCGAGATGTTCATGCTGCATCTGCAGCCAGCCGATGAGGATGAACAGTGTCCACAGGGTTGTGAGTTCAGTTTTGCGGATAACAGGGATCCAGCCGGCTGGTTGGGTCATAGCTGTCCATGATACTGGGGAACTCTGCACAAGTCGCGGGTTGAACCGCTCCCTGTGGTCAGAGGTCAAAGAAACTCAAGCAGGCCGGGACCGCCGCCCTCGCCCGCGCCGCTCCCTAAGCCGCCTTCTTACTAACAATCAACCCATACAGCCCATTTACCGACTTAGTCTCGGCTACTTCATCAATCGTGAACTTGATATCGAACTCTTCCTCCAGCCCGATAATCAATTTCACCTGCGCGAAACTGTCCCAGGCCGGCAGCGTTTCGTCCGTGTCGTTCGGCGATATCTGCAGTGCATCGTCCTCCAGCACTTCGCGAAACACGCGCTGCATGCGAATCAGATCGTTGTCCAGAGTAGGTCTCCTTCGTTCAGTGTAACTGCCGCTCAGGATACGCCGACCGCCGCGACGCACCGCTCAAACCACAGCCAGTCCACGCTCGGGTCCACGCCCACGCGCCGCAGCCAGTACGGGTCGTGACCCTTCTGCACCTGCCCCACCACCGTCGTCGACGCCGTCTTGTACCCCGCTTGCACCACCGCCGCTTTCGCCGCCGCGGAAATCTCTCCAGCCTTACCGCTCGGATACGCGAAATGCTCCACCGCGCTCTGCAGTTCGCCTTCGATGCGCGCCTTGCATCCGGCAATCTCGCTCGCCAGCGTCTCTTCCGTCTTCAATGTCTCGAGAATCGGATGGTTCACCGTGTGCCCGCCAAACTCCATCCCGTTGCGCGCCATCTCGCGCGCCTCATCCCACGTCAGCGGCGCATACTCTTCTGGCGGCCGCTCCAAAACCGGCGCGCGCAACACCTGGCCCAATCGCTCGCCCAACGCGTCCCTCTCTACCGCCGTCAACCACTGCGCCGTCCGCGCTGCGGCGTAAAATGCCGCATCCCGCGCCTCTCGCGACCCCAGTTCCACCGCGCCATCCGGCAGCGGCGCCATTCCCCGTATCTCCGCGCGCTGCGCCTGCGCATTGCGGAAAATATATTGGTAGCGATCGAACCACAGCCACGCGCCGTCCATGAACGCGGTCGGCAAGTACATCGTCGCCGGCAGCGCCAGTTCGCGCAGTATCGGATACGCCACTGTGTAGAAATCGCGATGTCCGTCGTCCACCGTGATTACTACCGCGTGCCGCGGCAACTCCTGTTCGCCGCGCACGCACGCCGCCAGCGCCTTCATCGAAATCACGTTGCAGCGGCGCTTCAGATATGCAAACTGCGCCCGCAATTGTTCTTTCTGTTCCGGAGGAAAGCGGTGATAGTTCAGTACCGTTGCGCGCCCCGCGTCCATACGCCGCCGCGTCGCAATCGCCGCCCCCACGATCGCGCGCTTAATCAGCCCTTTCATCTACCGCAGCAGTCCGCGACCGCGCATCCAATCCGCCAGCCGCGCAGGCCAAGAGGAAAGCGCCTCATCCGTCGGCGCCAGCCCCACACCGTGCGGGCCATTTTCATAGATGTGCATCTCCGCCGGCACTCCCGCCTTGCGTAGCGCCAGGTAAAACAGCACGCTATTCTCCACCGGCACTGTCTTGTCGGCGGTGGTGTGAAAGAGGAACGTCGGCGGCGTCTGGGCCGTAACCTGCAGTTCGTTCGAAAGGTTCTCCACCAGCTTCGGGTCTGGGTTGTCTCCCAGCAGCGCCTTCTTCGAACCCTGATGCGCATACTCCCCAAATGAAATTACCGCGTACGCTAACACCATGAAGTCGGGCCGGCTGCTCTGTTTGTCGATCTCATCCGACGCGTCCGCTTTTCCCGCGTCAAAATGCGTACCCGCCGACGACGTCAAATGTCCGCCCGCTGAAAATCCCATGATCCCGATCCGGTCCGGCTGCACGTGCCACTGCTGCGCTTGAGCCCGCACCGTCCGAAGCGCGCGCTGCGCGTCGCCAAGCTCAATCGGATGACGATACTTTGGCCCCAGCCGGTACTTCAGCACAAACGCCGTCACACCCAGCGAGTTCCACCACTTCGCCACATCGCTGCCTTCCTTTTCCATCGAAAGGTGCACATACCCGCCGCCCGGGCACACAATCACCGCCGTCCCAACTGACCGCGCGTCCGGCACAACATACGGGGTAATCGTGGGAACGTCTTCGTCCGCCGTTCCCTGCGCCCCCGGCGCGCCATTCGCCCACAACGGAATCGGCTTCGGACCTTGCGGCTGTTGCGCCGCTGCCAGGCCCACCGTCATCAACGCCACGACTATCGCTCGCATAACCTGAACTCCCGACTCCCATCCGCAACGGGTTAAGGGGCGAAGCCCCCGTTCCCCTTCTGACTCTTGACTTCTGACTCCCTCGACTCCCATCCGCAACGGGCCAAGCCCTTGCTCAGCTTATCACCCGCACTTCGCCCTTGCCCCAAACCGTCTGCCGCCCCACGCCAGTCCACTGCGCCGCGCGCAGCCACGGCAAAAACTCGCCTAATTCGCCCGCGTACTCTGCGTGGCCCGTAAACCCGCCCAGCGAATGCGACCGGCCTGCCACACCTGCTTTGCGCTCGCGCCGCTCCCACGTAACCTCGCAGCGCTCCATCCGCACCGCCGCCGCGCGTTCGCCCAACTCCGCGAAATCCACGTCCAACGCGCCCGCGCCGTATGTCGCCCTCAGCGTCGCCACGCGGTCTCGAATGCGCGCAAACAGCACCGCGAACTCCGGCCGCTCCACCACCTCGCCGCCGGCCTTCAACTCCGTCGGCGTCACAAACTGAACCGTCACACGCCCGGCCGCGCTCTCATCCGCTTCGAGCGACAGCGTACAAACTTCGCTCTCCGCGCGCTCCAACCGCACCCGTGCTCTTCGCGGTCCTATGCCAATCTGCTCCCACGCCGCCATGGCGCTCTGGAAGGTCTCGGCCGTCATGTCTGTTGAATCGAATAAGTGAATGTCGATGGTGAAGTCGCCGCCAGCCGCCACCTTCAGCCCGTCGAGCGCCGGGCACCGAAGCACAAACGGCCGCGGCAGATCCGCCAACCCGCTCGGCCCTGTTGCTGTGCGTGGCTTAAACAAGCGTTCGTAGACTGCCGCCGGCGCAGTCTCATGGAGTGCCAGCCCCAGCGCGCCGCGCACCATGTTCGCCGCCGTGGCCCCGAAACGCACTTCCTCCAGCGCGCGAAAATGAAACCGCACCCGCCGGAACGAAAAGTCGCGCATGGCCACTCACAGCCACCATAGCAATCCACATGTGGCGCAGCGCCTCTCGCGCACGCCGTCAAATCTCGGCCGTCAGCTCTCGAACCCGTCCCGACACAAAATACTGCGCCATCGCTTCCACAATCCGTTCGCTCGCCCGCCCATCGCCATACGGATTATGTGTCCGAGCCATCCGCTCGTACTCCGCTGCGTCGTCCAGCAACCGCTCCGCCTCGCGCACAATCCTGCCCGCGTCCGCGCCCACCAGCTTCACCGTGCCTGCTTCCACCGCCTCCGGCCGTTCTGTGCAGTCGCGCATCACCAGCACCGGCTTCCCCAGCGACGGCGCCTCTTCTTGTATCCCGCCCGAATCCGTGATCAGGACGTACGCGCGCCGCATCAAATCCACAAACCGCGGATAGTCGAGCGGCTCAATCAACTTCACGTTTGCAAGCCCGCCCAACCTGCGCATCACCGGCCCCAGCACATTCGGATTTCTGTGGACCGGAAACACAATCTGCACGTCGCCACGCGCCGCCAACCGCTCCAGCCCCTCGCAGATCTGCTCCACGCCTTTGCCGAAGCTCTCTCTGCGATGCGCCGTCACCACCACCAGCCTTTTCGACTCGTCCAGCCACTCCCACCGCGGCCGCCGAACCGCGCCGGTCTCGAGCGCCTTCGCCATATACAGCACCGCATCGATCCCCGTGTTCCCCGTCACCAAAATCTGCTCGTCGCGCGTCGCCTCTTTCAGCAAATTCCGCCGCGCGCCCTCGGTTGGCGCAAAGTGCAGCGCCGCCAGGCGCCCCGTCACCACCCGGTTCAGCTCTTCCGGAAACGGCTGCGTCATGTCGCCCGTCCTCAGCCCCGCTTCCACGTGCGCCACCGGTATTTGGTGGTAGAACGCCGCCAGCGCGGCCGCCAGCGTAGTCGTGGTATCGCCCTGCACTACCGCCATATCGAACTTTTCCGCTGTCAGGATTGGGTCCAGTGCCGATAACGCGCGGCTTGTAATCTGCGCCAGCGTCTGTCCGGGCGTCATCAGATCCAGGTCGTAATCCGGCTTCAAATCGAAGCACTCCAGCACCTGGTCCAACATCGCCCGGTGTTGCGCCGTGACGCAAGTCCGCGCCTCCAGGCCGCACTCGGACCCGCGTATATACCGGATCACCGGACAGAGCTTAATTGCCTCTGGCCGCGTGCCAAAAATAAATAGAATTCGCTTCACCAAAGTGCCAGTGTAACTGGTACGGATTTACGCGCGAATTCCGGCGCTGTAAAATCTCTCCCGGCACCAGCGGCAGCGGTACGGCATGCGTGAAAACAGCATCATTACAACGCCCCACATCGTGCTGCGTACAGATTCCCGCGTATCCCGGCTCCCGCACCGCGTACAAACCACTCCGCTGTTATACATCATAAGAAATAGGATAGGAAAATACAAACCAATTCTCTTTGCTAAGTCGGTGGGGGTTTTCTGACTCTTTTGGGGGGCATTCGGGGACGCCCTACTTCGCCGTACCGTTCTTCAGCGATTTCGCGTACTCCAAACTCTGCTGCGCGCCCGGCAGCGAAGGATTCAGCCGCAAAGCCTCTTCAATTTGCGCAATTCCCTCATCCAATTGGTCCTGCATCACCAGCGCGGTTCCCAAATTAAAATGCGCCGTCGCCATCGATGGGTCTAATCGCACCGCCTCCCGA
The DNA here is from genome assembly GCA_036268375.1 of Bryobacteraceae bacterium. Taxonomy (GTDB): domain Bacteria; phylum Acidobacteriota; class Terriglobia; order Bryobacterales; family Bryobacteraceae; genus PALSA-243. Next base: position 5,637 of record DATAUH010000145.1, read on the forward strand.
AACGCCGCCGCCGCTTCCTTCACCTGGTCCGCCTGCCCAAGCGCCACACCCAGGTTGTAATGAAACCGCGCGTTATCCGGCTCCCACCTGATCGCTTCATTGAATTCCGGGATCGCCTCTTTGAAATCACCCCCAGCAGCCAGCGCATTTCCCAGATTGTTGTGCGAAATTGCATCGTCGCCACCGAGCTGCACCGCTACTCGCGCCTCCCGTAGCGCCTCGCCCGCTTGACCCACGCGCGGCAACTCCATGCTTAATTCCAAATGCGTGCGCGCGTTCTCCGGCTGCAGCGTCACCGCGTTTCGAAACTCCGACACCGCCTCGCCATTCCTCCCCAACTTCGCGAGCGCCGTGCCCAGGTCCAACCGCGCCTCCGCCGACACCGGATCCAGCCGCGCCGCCTCCACCGCGTGTCCGCGCGCCTCATCGAAACGGTTCTGCTCCAGGTACAACTCCGCCAGCTTCAGATGCGCCACCGCATTCCGCTCCGTGACCGCCAGGGCATGCTGAAACAACGGCTCCGTCCCGCTCCAGTAACCAAGCTGAATCCACGTCACCACTGCGCAAGCCACAATCGCAGCCACCGCCAACGCTGGCGCCGCGCGCTTCCACTGCGGCCGTCGTTCCAGTAACTCCCAGCCGCCCCACGCCACGATCAACCCGATTCCCGCCATTGGTAAATACATGTACCGGTCTGCGCGTGATTGCGACCCCACCTGCACCAGCCCGATCACTGGCAGCAGCATCGCCAAATACCAGAACCATCCCACCGTAAAATACGCCCGCTTGTATCTCTGTTGAAGCGCGAGCCAGGTTAGCCCGATCAAAATCGCTGCCGAACCCGCCACTTCCCACACCGGCAGCGCGGGATAGGGATAGATCACCGCCAACCCGCTCGGCCACACCGTTTTCACGATGTAAATCACATACGAAACCACCGCATTCTGCAGCCGCAGACTCAGCGGGTACTTATCCAGCGTGGCGACCGCGCCCACGCCCCTTTGAGCGAAGAAAGTAACTAGCGCCAGGCAACTTACTAACGCGAAGACAGGCGCTTTCTCCCAGATAAGTCGCCCAAATGTCTCTTTCCCGCCGCAGCTCCGCGCTCTCCGCAGGGGCCATAAGTCCAAAAGTAATAAAATGAGCGGCAAAGTTACTAACATCGGCTTCGATGCCAGTCCGCAACTTACCGCCGCCATCAAAAGTAAGTAGCGCCGTATGCCGGGCCGCTCCACATACAGCAGATAAGCCCAAAGCGCCAGAAAGAAGAACAACCCGCTCAACACGTCCTTGCGCTCCGCAACCCATGCCACGGATTCCACATGCAGCGGATGCAGCGCAAACAGGAATGCAACCACCGCACTCCGCCACCGCGCCCCCGTCACCCGC
>DATAUH010000146.1:0-17908 GCA_036268375.1 Bryobacteraceae bacterium
TCGAGGGCCGTTTGCTGCGCCTGCGCAATTCGGAAATTCAGCGTTACGCCGCTCATGCGCAGCGAACGATCGACTGCGCCGCGATCAAACTCGGCGCGCGCGCGTGGGTTTGAGTTCCCTTTCAGGATCACCCTCGCAGACGAATCGATCGTCCCCGCAATGCGGTCCGATTGCCCAAACGCGCTCGCTGACGTCAGTAGGAATAGAAGAAAAACGCGTAACAAGTGGTCGGGCATGCGATTACCGGCTCGGTGTATCTTAGCGCAGTTCCTGCTGAAGCCGCGCATCTTGCCCGGTTGCCGTGCGCGCCTCGCGCATCAGGGAAAAAGACGGCAATCCGAGTAACACCACCACCACATAAGCCAACGCCTGGAATACCAGAATGTAAGCCAGCGCGCCGTCCTTACTTACTCCAAACGGCACGAGTACGGACACGGCGACAAACTGATAAATGCCGACATATCCCGGCGTGGAGGGCAACGCGCTTCCCAATCCAAGGGCCGTAATAAAGAGAATCGCGATCGCGAACGAGATATCGAGGCCGAGCGCTCGCGCCCCCATCACCGCCGAAAACGAATCGCTGGTCCAGATCACAGCGGTCAGGCATAAAAAACCACCAAAACGCCCCCAATCATGGAATGCCCGCAGCCCCAGTAGCACCTGCTCGGCGAGCGCTTGCAATTTGGAGCGCCAGCGCTCTGCCAACGGAAGTTTCCCGATCAGATTCGTCACCAACCGCCCCGTGTGCGGAAGAATCGTCACCGCCAGCACGCCCAGCGCCGCTACTATCGCCATCGACCGCGCCAGCGGCCCCATCCACGCAGGTTGCGGACTCACTCCCATCAATACAATCGAACTCGTCAGCACCAACGCGATCACATCCATCAACCGTTCGCTCAGCGCCGTGGTTAGCACGTAAGTCTTGCTCAAATGCGATCGGCGGCTGATCAGTAAGCTGCGTATGAACTCGCCCGCGCGCGCCGGAAGAAAGTTATTGCCCAGATATCCGGCCATGGTCGCGCGAAATACCGTCCAGATACTAAGATCGGCCTCCGCGTTGAGTAAGATGCGCCACCGCAGCGCGCGCAACGTCGAAGAGGCGCAGGTCAATACCCCGGCTGCTGCCAGATAGACCCACCGCGCGTGCGCAATGATGCGCCATACACCCGGCCAATCCACTCCGCGCAGTGAGAAATACAGCAGCGCCGCCGCGAGCGCCACCGCCGCTACCCATTTCCATACACCGCCGCGCGCTCTCTGACTCACCTTCGAAAACGGGACCTCGCCGGCACGTTTAGAGTGTAACCCGCTTGCGCGGAAGAGATCGTGCTCGACACATACCGCCTCGAAAGTGTGCTTTCGGCTAGGCTGCGTAAGAGACCAGGCGGTCAAGATTCTTTCGCGGGATGCGGTGTACCGAAGTCCGCCCGATCCTCAACCGGTGGGCAATTTCGGATTTGCCGACCTTCGCGCAATGCAGTTTCCGGATTCAGCAGTATGTGCTTAGCTGCAATAACAGTTATTCCAAAGTCTAGTTAGCGCCGAAAAAACGCGCCATGTCCTGTGCGGCGGTCGGCGACTGAAGCATCGCGCCGGTCTCGGCAGACTCATGAGCGACGAGACTGGTGCGCATGAACATCTCTGTCTCGAATGCGGTGAGGGCGCCGGCCAGGTCGGCGAGGTTGCCGGCCAAGTCCAGAGCCAGACGGGCGCCGTCGAGCATCGCCATATTGGCGCCTTCACCGACCGGAGGCATGAGATGCGCGGCGTCGCCAATCAGGGTGACGCCTGGCGTCGGCTGCCATGTCAACCCGACGGGCAGTGCCTCGATTGGCCGCGGTATGACAGGCCCGTCGCAGGCGGCCAATAAAGCGAGGAACTCAGGGGCCCACCCGGACAGCAGACCGGCAAGGGCGGCTCGGGCTCTGGACGGGGAGTCGAAGGGGATGCCACAAGAAGCGATCCAATCCGAATCGGTGTGCAACGTGAGATAGACGCGGACACGGCCATGGGAATTGCGTTGGGCCACCAGGCAGCGTCGATCCGCGAGCACCCAGAACGAGCCCCGGCCAATCATTTTCGCGATCTCGGGATTTGTACGGTCCACATCCGGGATGCCCAGCTCGACCATGGTGACCCCGGTAAACTCGGGTTGGACGTCGGTGACCAGCGATCGCACCCGCGAATGAGCACCGTCTGCACCGACCAGCAGGTCGTAGACCTCCGTTCCGCCATCCTCGAATTCGAGCCGGTATCGCCCCTCGGCCAGCGGTATGCCGCGGAGGAGTCGCCGGCCCCAGCGAACCGTTTCCTTGGGTAGCGAGTCGAGCAAGATCCGTCGCAGTGCAGCGCGGTCGATCTCGGGTCGTCGTCGTGGCACGTCGTCGGGGGTGATCTTGTCGACCAGCACTCGTCCGGTACGATCTGCGATCCGCAGATCCTCGCCCTCCGGACGGGCGAGTGCGTGGAACTCGGCGTCCAGTCCGGCCTCGTGCAGGGCCAGTTGCCCCGACTCGGCATGGATGTCGAGAGTGCCGCCCTGAGTGCGTGTGTCCGGCGACGCCTCGCCTTCGAAGACAATGGCTCCGATGCCGTGCACATGGAGCACGCGGGCCAGGGTGAGACCGCCGAGGCCAGCACCGATGATCGCGAGGCGCGGTGTCCGGTCATTGGCTGGCGCAGCGTTTATGGGTGTCATTTCCTGATTTTACGGGCAATTCTTCAACTCGGCGTTGCGCCACAGCCGTACCGGCGCCAGCTCAGAAAATACGGTGGTCGCAAACAGCTGGCCAAAAACCCCATGCGATTTCGGTTTCAGACGAAGCCCGTTTCGTGGCGTCCCGGAACGTCATCCCACCATGACGCTTTCTAATACTTTCGGCCCTGCCACCAACCCAGATTACGCGACCACTGGCCTTGTGCTCCGCGCCAGCGTCTCACGATAGTTCCACGGCATCCACTCCGCCGGACTCGCCTTCGTTTCCGCGGGATGCCGAAGCAACTCCGTCAGGTAGTCGAACGGGTTGACCATATTGAGTTCGCATGTGTGGATCAGGCTCATGAAGAGATCGCCCACTCGCGCTCCGTTCACCGTCTTATAGAAGAGGGCGTTTTTACGGTGCAGGATCGCCTTCTTCAGCATTCTTTCGGCGATGTTGTTGTCCAGTGGCGCACCCGGCTGTCGCAGGAACAGCGTCAGCTTCGTCCAGTGCCGTTGCAGATATGAGATCGCCTTACCCAGCCCGGAGTTGGGTTCCGTCTTATGCTCCGCAAACTGCGTTTCCATTCACTCGTGCAGTTCATCCATCAACGGCGCGCTATGCTCCTGATGAAGCAGCAGCCGGCCTTCCGGCGATAGTTTCATTAGCCGCTTCAGTTCGTTCCACTCCACACGCAACTCGGTCGAGGTCCGACTGACGCCTTCCTTCCGGGCCACCCCGGCAGCAGCCGACCATAGCTCGTCCGGTATCGCCGCCCTTCCCTTGCGGTTCTATCTCCATTCTTCGAAGCGGGTTTTAGCTTGTGCCAGATTGACGATCGGAGTTTTGCTTCGCGGCATGGCCTTCTCCTCGCCGGATATCGGCGGCAGAACGACCTTAGCAATTATCCGACGGCAATTTCATGCAGCCTTGCCGGAAACTCACCCTCGGAAACACCATCCGCGGGCATCAAAAAGGCCGGGAATATCGCTGTCGTTCCGAAACTAGTACCAGGACAAAACTCCGTTCACCAGCCGCCGATACCAGTACTCGGAAACGTGTTAACGGCTATTTCGGTTAAATTCCTTACCTCTGGGGACCCATTAATGACCAACAAATTCTATCTGTTGCCAGTTCGCGTGTCTTGCCTGCCGATACGCCCTGAGCACCCCAGTACTTTGTTGGGCGCCACGTTCCCGGCTTGTGGCTCATATTTACATGTAGGCCTGAAGTTCACACCTTACCTCGGAGAAGAGAAATGCACTTTCGTTTGGCTTTACCCGCAGTAGCGTTATTCGCGATTGCGGCCGTACCCGGATTTTCGTCAGCTGTCCGTAATCCAACCGGAGCGTCCGCCAATACCCTCGCGGCGAACGACGATGGATCTACCGGATCAGTGCCGGTAGGTTTCACACTCAACCTATTTGGCGATACGGTTTCAGACATCTTTGTCAACAACAACGGCAACATCACATTCGATAGCGGGCTGTCTCAATACACGCCCAATGGCTTAGCTGCAGGAGTTGGACAGCCCATCATCGCTGCTTTTTTCGGCGACGTTGATACGCGCGGTGCAGGATCGGGGCTGGTCACCTACGGGACCGGCACGATTACCGACGCCTCCCTTGGCTGGAACAATGCCAACGACTTTGCGGTCGAATGGCCCGCAGTAGGCTACTTCGACGGTAAGACCGACAAATTGAACACGTTCGAGTTGCTCCTGGTCGACCGCTCCGATACCGGCGCCGGTAACTTCGATATCGAATTCAACTACAACACCATGCAGTGGGAGACCGGCGACGCGAGCTCTGGTCATGACGGCCTCGGTGGCACGTCGGCGGTGGCTGGATATTCCAATGGACAGTCCGCCGGCAACGTCTTTTATCAGTTGCCCGGGTCTCTCGTAAATGGCGCGCTTCTCGATGGCGGTCCGAACGCTCTCAATGCGAACAGCCTGAACAGCAACGTTCCAGGCCGCTTCGATTTCGAAGTCCGCAATGGGCAAGTGGTCTCCTCTACACCGGAACCCGGCACCATCGGCATGATGTTGTTTGGCGCGGCCGGCGTGCTCATCGCTCGCCGTCGTCGCAAGGCTTAGTTCACTCCGGGATGGGCGCGACACTGCGTCCATCCCTTCTTCTGCTCGGACCCACTTCACTCTCCCCTCTCACTTACACACCCTGAAATAGCTGTTTCCGCGTCTCCGGCAAAAAAGCAGTACTACAGCACGAAGCATCACGAAACCCTTGTATTCTTTGGATCGGTGAGCTTTCATCACATTCCGCCCAATTACGAATTTGGCCGAATGCGACAACTTATTCGCGCGCTTCGGCCCCAATTCCTGGTTAAAATCGACATGACGGTTTTAATACCGTCCGGCGAAGGGGGCGTGTGCAATGCTCGAGGCGTTCGCGCTATCGGACAAGGGATGCGTAAGGACGAACAACGAAGACTATTGCCTGATTGAGCCCGAACTTGGCCTTTATATCCTGGCGGACGGTATGGGCGGAGCCAACGCCGGGGAGCGCGCGTCGCGCCTGGCAGTCGAAACCGTGGCCGAAGCCGTCCTGATGGCGCGGCAGCGCGACCCTCAAGTGCTTCTCGCCGCCGTCGAAGAGGCCAATCGCCGTGTTCTCGAAGCATCGCAAAGCGACCTCGCTCTCGAAGGCATGGGCACCACCCTCGTAGCCGCCCTGGAGACGGGTCCGGAGCTCTCCATCGCCAGCGTCGGGGATAGTCGCGCCTACCTGATGGACGACAACGGCTTCCGCGCCATCACGCACGATCAGACCTGGGTCAACGAAGTCGGCCGCCCGCTCGGTCTCGATGAAGAGAGCCTCAAACATCACCCCATGCGTCACGTGCTCACGATGGCCATCGGAGCAAGCGCTCCCTTGACCGTCAACTGCTATGGCGTTCCGCTCATGCCCGGCGCGCTTATCCTGATTTGCAGCGACGGACTCCACGGCGTGGTTGAGCCCGACACACTCGAAGGCATTCTGCAGAACGGCCGCGACGGCGTCCCGCTCGAAGAAAGCTGTCATAAGCTAATCGACGCCGCCAAAGAGGCCGGCGGCCCCGATAACGTCACTGCGGTCCTTCTCCGCAAGTCCCAGCATCCCTAAACCACGCGCGAAAGTTTCCACTCGCCATTCGCCCGCGCCGTCAACCTGCGCCGGCACCGCGATCGCGCGCATCCACAGGCGCCAGGGGGACCTGCGGCAGCCTGGTGCGGCATGGCTGCCGCACCTCACGGCCCGGCAGCCTTCATCCCACTCATTTGAAGCCACTTCCCGGCACCCAAATTTGGTGAATCGATTGCTTTCCAGGCCCCGTACTTCAATCCAAAGAGAGGTTTTTTGGCGGACTACACAGCCATCTATTCGGTCGGTAATTCCCTGGCTCAATACCTGGGCAATGCCTTTCCGCCTGCGCTCAAAACTCAATATCCCAGCTTAAAATTTCAGCTCGTCGCCAGCGCGCAAATTGCCGAAGAGGACCAAACCAACCTCGACAACGTCGTCTCCATTTTTCTGCACCGCATCACCATCAATCAAAATTTCCGCTCCGCCACCCGCATCTCCGACGACCCCAACAAAAAGTCCTCGCTCTTCCTCGACCTTCACTACCTGATCACTTACTGGGGCAGCGATCCGCAAGCCGAGCAAACGATCCTTGGCTGGGTAATGATGCAGCTTCAATCCACACCTATCCTCGACAACTCCATCCTCACCCCCGCCGCCATCTGGGATGCAACCGAGTCCATCCAGCTCACGCCCGCCGACCTCAGCCTCGAAGACATCCTGCGCATCTGGGATGGCCTCGGCCCCAAATATCGTCTCAGCGTGTGCTACATCGCGCGCGTCGTTCGCATCGACATCGCCACCCAGCCCGACGTACCCGTCGTCGCCACCCGCTTCAAGTACACGGAAAAATCCATCGAAACCGAGGTCGCGCGATGAATCAACTGGTCGATCGCCGCGTCCTCGCCGGCTTCCGTTGTATCGACGCCATCACCAGCCGCTCCGTCGTGGATCCTCTCACCGTCGCCGCTCCTCCATTGACATTGCTGCGCAATCGCAGCGGCGTATTCGCCGTCATGGAGGCGCCCGGCCTGCGCTCCTTCACCGCGCAATTTCTCCCGCCCACGAATTGGCCCGCGCCCTCCGCCTTCGAAGTCACCATTAAGGATCCGTCGCTCAAATATCTCGCGCGACGCGCCAACATCTCCGCGCCCCAGCCGCTCGCCTCTACCGCGCCGCAGCCGGTCGTTCTCTACCCCACTCCCGCCGCAGCCGTATCGCCCAACTGGGCGGTCATCCGCGCCTCAGTCGTCAGCAATGCGATTCCCGCGCGCCCGCTTCCGTACGCACTGATTCAAGTGCAAGGCGCTGGTTCGCAACCGCCCACCGGCCTCACCAATTCGAATGGCGAAGCTCTCCTCGCAGTTCCCGGCCTCGGCCTAAAGCTCAGCTCCAGCGCTTCCGGCGCAGTCACCGAAGCCACCACCGCCGCCACCATCACCGCCTGGTTCGATCCCACTACGCTCACGCGTCCCGCCAACTGGATCCCGAACCCCGATGACATTCTCACGAACCTTTCCAGCTCCCAATGGAAGAGCGCTTCGCAATCGATTCAACTCGGCCCCGGTCAAACCGTTTTTGTCACTCTAACGATCTCTTTGTGATGGAGGAACAGCAATGCCCGAGTATTTAACGCCCGGCGTTTACGTAGAGGAGGTCAGCTTCCGCGCACCCTCGATTGAAGGCGTCGGCACCAGCACTGCCGGTTTCGCCGGCGTCACGCTCACGGGGCCAGTCGGGACTTCTCCCGAATTGCTCACCAGCTTCGGCGATTACCAAAATATCTACGGCGGTTATCCCAACCTCGCCGTCTCAGCCAATTCCGCCGATCCCAAAAACGTCAACTATACGTCGATGGCCGTCAAAGCCTTCTTCGACAACGGCGGCTCGCAACTCTACATCTCGCGCGTCTTCGTCCCCAAGAGCAACACCGATTCCGGCATCGCCTCGAGCGGCGCATCCGCCGCCGGCAACGTCACGGTCTCCGCGCGCTTCCCAGGCGCCAGCGGCAATCAAGCCGTCTCCGTGCGTTTGAAAGCCGCGCGCACGCAAAACGTCGCCAGCCTGCCGCCCGGTTCCGTAATCGCCTCCGCGGCCAACGTATCTTCGCTCGCGAGTGCCGTAGCAGCCGCTGACACGCAGATCACGCTCACTTCGCCCATGCCCTACGGCAAGCCCACGAGCGTCCTTATCGAATCCGAAGTCATCCCGGTCACCGCCGTCGATGCCACTGGCACCAAGCTCACCGTCACGCGTAGCAGCGGCGCCGCGCACGCCGCCAACACCACGGTTCTCGGACCTGTCGGCTTTCTGGGTGCTGATATCACCGCCGCCGCCACACAGCTAACCATCACCGGCACGACGGCCGCGTCCGCCGCCACCACTACTACGCCCGCGCCCACCAGCACCGGGGTGGGCGCTACTACAACCACCACGCCCGCGCCCGCCACCACCGCCGCGCCCAGCGGCCCCACTAAACCGGCCAACGGCATCCCCGCAGTGCTGCGCATCGACGGCGAAACCCTCACGGTCGCGCAAGTCGATCCTAACGGCACGCTGGTTACCGTCGCCGCGCGCACGGCCGGCGCAGCCCACACCGCCAACTCGCCCGTCTTCGCGCCCATTCAGTTCTACACCAACGGAACCAACGCCACGTTCGCAAACGGCGCAACGCAGTTGCCCTCTACCGCGCCATCCGGTCTCTACGTCCTCAGCATGCAGGTCACTGCATCCACCGCCGCCGGCGCGCCCGCCGTCTTCGACAACCTCGGCTTAGATCCCGCGCATCCGTATTACATCGGCACTGTCCTTGGCCCCACGCCGCCGCGCCACATCGACGCGCTGCAAAACCAGATCGCCTTCAACATTGGCTCCGGCCTCAACCCAACCACGCTCTTTGCGGCCATCTTCCCCAGCTGGGCCGGCCCCGCGGCATCCGCCGCTCAAACCTACACGCTTAAAGGCGGTAATGACGGCCTTGAACCGCTGGGGCCGAACTACGACGCTGCCCTCGCGCTCTTCACCGCACGCGAAGACATTGCTATCGTCGGCGCGCCCGGCTCCGGCATCTTCGCCGCCAGCCAGGACATCGTCAACAGCCTGATCACGCACGTCAGCCAGCAGCGCTCCTACCGCTTCGCCATTCTCGAAACGCCGCCCAACCAGCTCGCTTCCGACAACGAACAGGTCCGCAGCCTCATCGATAGCAGCGACGCCGCGCTCTACGTGCCGTGGATCCTCACGCCCAATCCGCTCGCCACCGCCGGCTCCGCCATCGCTGCTGAAATCGCCGTACCGCCCACCGGTTTCATCGCCGGCATCTACGCGCGCAGCGATCAGAACTACGGCGTCTCGAAAGCCCCGGCCAACGAAGTCCTGCTCGGCGCCTCGCGTCTGGAGCGCGACATCAGCTTCGCCGAGCAAGGCATCCTCAATCCGCTCGGCATCAACTGCCTGCGCTTCTTCCCCAACCGTGGCTTCCGTGTCTGGGGCGCGCGCACCGCCAGCTCCGATTCCGAATTCATGTACGTCAACGTGCAGCGCTACATGATCTATCTCGAGCACTCCATCGACAACAGCACGCAGTGGGCGGTCTTCGAAAACAACGGCCCTGCCCTATGGTCGCGGGTCAAAGAGGCTGTCGATTCGTTCCTGTACAACGAATTCACGCAGGGCAACCTGCTCGGCGACACTGCCGCGCAAGCATACTTCGTGCGTTGCGACCGCACCACCATGACGCAAAACGATCTCGACAACGGCCGCCTCATCTGCCTGGTCGGCGTCGCGCTTCTCAAGCCCGCCGAGTTCGTCATCTTCCGCATTGGCCAATGGACCGCGCAGGCGCAGAGCTAACGTGAATCGAAATTAGAGGAGACTCAACATGGCAACAAGAATCGCGCCCCTACCTTCCTACCAATTTCTGGTCGATCTCGGCAGCGGCTCCGCCGACCCCGCCAGTCCGCTCGGCGGATTCTCCGACGTGTCCGGCCTCGAAACCGACATCCACATCTCCGAATACCGCAACGGCAACGAGCCCGACCCGCACGTCCGCAAAATCCCCGGCTCCCACAAAGTCGGCGACGTCACCCTCAAGCGCGGCGTCGTGAACTCCATGGACCTTTGGGCCTGGATGCAAGCCGCGCGCACCACCGGCGTCGCCGCCCAGCGCGATGTCGTCATCACCCTCTGCGATGAATCCGGCGCGCCCATGCAAAAGTGGAAGCTCCGCAACGTCGTGCCCATGAAGTACACCGGACCCACGCTCGCCGGTAAAGGCGGCGGCGAAGTCGCCATGGAAGAGCTCGTCCTCTCCGCCGAAGGCTACGAGATCTCGAGCGCCAACTCTTAACGCCCCGTCATCCGGTCCGCCATGAGTTGCATTCTCTTTGATTCCGCCCGCCCGGTCGTCGAATCCGACCCCGCACGCAACGACATCGCGTGCTTCGTCGGACTGGCGCGCGCCACTGGCGCGTCACTTCCGGCGTCGATTCAAACCTGGCTGCAGGCTCATGGCTGGAGCAATCCAAAGCTCGTGCGCGCACTCGACGCGCCGTTCACGGACCTTCCGCTTCCCATCGAAAGCTACGGCGCCTTCACCTCGCTCTTCGATCCCGGCGGCTCCGATGAAAGCTACGGCGCCGACTACCTCGCCGTAGCCGTTCGCTCTTTTTTCGCGCAAGGCGGCCGCCGCTGCTACGTCATCCGCATGGGCGATCCACTCTCGCCGGCCGACGACGCCGCCGCCAAACAGCGCAAACTGCATTCGTTACTCCCCAGCACCACCTTCGCCGTCGATGACCGCCGTACGTGGCACGGCGCCGGTCATCTCGGCGGACTCCCCGACGTCTCTTTTCTTGCGCTGCCCGATCTGCCCGCGCTCTGCGCCTCCGCGCCCACGGCTGCCGCAGGCGTCGTTGAGCAGCTTCCGGCCGGCCCCGCTCAATTTGTCGAATGCGCGCCCGCATCTCCCACGCTGCCGCCCATCCCGCTCTTCACCTTGCCCGCGCCGCGTCTCACGCCCACCGACTACGCCACCGCCTGGGCGCCCGCGCTCGAATCGATCCTGACCTTTCTCTCGCAGGGCGGCATTCGCAACCTGACCGTCGTCGCCGCCTTCCCGCTCCCCCAAGATCTCGACTCCGCCGCCGCGTCCGAAAACCCCTCCAGCGCCGTACTCGCACAGGACGTGCACTCCGTCATCTCGCAACTTCTCCCTGAAACTCCCGGCGCCGGCCTCTCCACTGCGTTCTTACAGCTTGCTTACCCGTGGCTCACCACCACCGGCTCGCACGTTCTCAACGAATCGCTCGAACCGCCCGATGGCGCTCTCTGCGGCATCCTCGCGCGCAACACGCTTCTCCGCGGCGCGTACGCCGACGCCACCAAAATCGTCCCCTCCGAAATCTCCGCCGTTTCGACCTCCCTTCCCCCGCAGGATCTCGCCATTCCTTCGACTCCCTTCAGTTGGGACGGCCATTCCTGGAAGCCGCTCATCGCGCGCCTCAGCCTCTTCGGCTTCACGCCCGCCGGTCTGCGCCTACTTTCCGATGTCACCTGCTTTCCCGGCGAATCTTACCGCTCCGCGCGCATTCATCGACTGGTCTCCGTCATCTCGCGCGCCGCGCAGCAACTCGGCGAAAGCGTCGTCTTCCGCTCAAACGGCCCCGCGCTCTGGGCCCAAATCGAAAACTCACTCACCCAACTGCTCACGCAGCTCTGGATCTCAAATGCGCTCGACGGCGCCACCGCGCAAGACGCCTTCTCCATCCGCTGCGACTCCAGCACCATGACGCAGAATGATCTCGATAACGGCAGGCTCATCGCCGAAGTCACCTTCAACGCCGCCGCCACCATCGAACTTATTCGCGTCACCCTGGCAATCGAAACCAGCGGGGCCGGCGCGCAGGGCGTCGCCGCCCTGGCAGGGGCAAGCTGATGGCTGCGGCCTCCACTCCCAGCATGATCCCGCTCCACATCTTCCGCTTCAAAGTGGAGCTGACCAACCAGACGCTCGGCAAGGCCGCCACCGGCGCCGCCACGGAGATGGCCTTCTCTGAATGCACCGGCCTCGAAGCCACCATGGAGCCGAAGACCATTAAAGAAGGCGGCCGCAACTACGGCGCAGCGCAACGCGCAGGTAGCGTCACCTTCGCCACCGTCATCCTCAAGCGCGGCGTCTCCCTCGACCGCGGCATGTGGACCATCTTCAACCAGGCCACTTCCGGCGGCGGCTATTCGCTGCGCCTCAGCGTCAAAATCACGCTTCTCGATGGCGCGCTCAAGCCCATCTTCGCCTGGCAACTCACCAATGCCATGCCCGTGAAGTTCAAATTTGCGGACTTCAACGCCCGCGGAACGGAGGTCGGCATCGAGGAACTGCACTTCGTCCACGAAGGCCTTTCCGCCGCATAGCCATGGCCGCCGCCAGCAACACCGCCGCATCTACGCTCGTCAAAGCCACCATCAGTCCAGTGCCCAAAGGCAAGCCTGAAGACGCCATTACGGTCCACTTCAATCCCGCCTCGCTCGTCTACACCATCGAGGCTCAAAACCCGCAGCAGAGCGGCGACAACAAGCGCCGTCAGCACGCCGCCGACTTCACCGGCAAACTCACCATGGACCTGCAGTTCGACACCACCGACACCGGGTCCGACGTCCGCAAATTCACCACCCCCATCGCCAAATTCATGGAGCCCTCCGCGGCGGCCAACCAGAAGTCGAAATCCGCCGGCTCCCACCCGCCCGCGCCTGCCGTCCTCTGCTTCGAATGGGGCTCCTACGTCTTCAACGGCTACATGGAGACGTTCAAAGAAACCATCGACTTCTTTTCGCCCAACGGCGTTCCACTCCGCGCCCTCGTCAGCATCGGCCTCGCGCGTCAGAGCGACGTCTTCGACACCGGCTCCAAAAACTATCAGTCAAACGCCAGCAGCCTGGTTCCGACCGCGCCTGGAACCAGCGCTACCGACGCTGCATCAAAAGGCGGCGATGACAGTTCCGCCCGAGCGCTCGCCGCGCAGAATGGCCTTGAGAATCCTCGCTTCACCGATGGCTCGCCTCTCGAAGTCGGCGGCGGCATTCAGTTGAATCCGCCCGTGGGCTTCGTCGCCGCGGCAGCCAGCGCCAGCGTCGGAGCCGGCTTTGGGATTTCAGCCGGCGCGGGCATCGGCATCTCCGCCGGAGCCGGCATTGGCATTTCGGCCGGTGCTGGAATCGGTTTCTCGGCCGGCGCAGGTTTCGGTGCAGGCGCCAGCGCGGGCTTCGGACTCGGTGCAAGCGCAGGATTCAGCGCGGGCGTTTCCGGTTCGGCCGGCGTCGGGTTCAGTGCCGGAGCATTTGCCGGCGCCTCCGCATCCGCGGGCTTTTCCGCCTCAGCAGGCGCATCGTTCAGCGCCTCCGCGGGCGTGTCCGTTTCAGCCGGCGGCTCCTATTCCGCCAACGCGGGACCCGTCTTCGGCTCGCGAGCCTCCGCGGGCGTGCCCGCCACTATGGGCGCCTTCGCCGGACTCGAAGTCGGCCGCGTCACCGTCAGCACCACCGCGCAACTAAACCCGCTCAGCATGTTGCCCGCCACCGTCGGCTCCGACATCTCCACCAGTTCTAATGCCAGCTTCGGACTGGGCGGCGCCGCCCTTTCGCCCACTGGCTTTTCCGCCGGCGTCGGCGGCGGCATTAGCGTCAACGGACTCGTCTTTGACAGCGATTAATAACGAAAAAGCGAACTATGGCCGTCATCATCGATGATCTCGAAGTCGAAACCGCAGAGCCCGCCGCGGCTCCCGCTGCCGGCGCGTCCAATCAGCGCCCTTCGCAGCCGCCCAAAGTGGATTTCAAAGCCGAGATGGAACGTCTGCGCGAACGCGAGCTACGTTTGCGCGCCGATTAATCAACCATGCCCGAAGCTCCCGTCACGTCCGCCGCTGTCTATAGCGCCATTCCCACGGTGCAGGTGGATGGCCAGCTAAACGAAAAAGTCACCGCGCAACTGCTCGCCATGCAGATGACGGAGCAGGAAGGCGGCATGTCGAACCTGGAGCTTCGCTTCAGCAACTTCGGCGCATTCGCCGGCGGCCTTGCCGATCAGGTCTTCGAAGATGGCGCCATCTTGAAACTCGGCGCGCAGCTTATTGTGTACGCGGGCCTTGTCACATCACCCACGGAAATCTTTCGCGGCCAAATTACCGCCCTCGAAGGCGTCTTTCCCGCCGGCAGCCCGCCTGAGCTCTTCGTCCTCGCCGAAGACGCCTTGCAAGGCGCGCGCATGAAGCGCCGCACTAAGAGTTGGGATAGCCCCACGCTCTCCTCGCTCATTTCCGATGTCGCCGCCGGCCTCAACCTCACTCCATCCATCACCGGCCTCGACACGCCGCTCGACGCCGAAGTTCAGTTCAACGAAAGCGACCTCGCCTTTCTCCGCCGCCTCCTCGCGCGTTACGACGCCGATCTCCAAATCACCGCAACCACCCTCTACGCCGCGCCGCGCAGCCAGACTCAGCGCAACAATCCCATCCAGCTCGATCTCAACAGTCAACTCCGCCACGTGCGCGTCCTCGCCGATCTCGCGCATCAGGCCTCCCAAGTCACCACTACCGGTTGGGACTTCAACCAAGGCCAGACCTTCTCCGCTACCAGCCAAACCACCTCGCTCGGTCCCGGCGCCGGCCAAACGGGCGCCAGTTGCATCTCGCAAGCCATGAAATCGCGCTCCGAACATCTCGCGCAATACGCCACCCTCACGCAGGCCGATGCGCAATCGCTCGTCGACGCTGAATTCGCCCAGCGCAGCCGCCGCTTCGTTGTCGCGCGCGGCGTCGCTGAAGGAAATCCCGGCCTCCGCGCCGGCTCCTATGTCACGCTTGGCGGCCTGGGCCCGCGTTTTTCGAATACCTACTACACCACTGCCACCGTTCACCGCTTCGATATCGACCGCGGCTACGAAACCGAATTCACCGCCGAGTGCGCCTATTTAGGAGCCGCATCGTGAGCCTGCTCCTCCACGAAAGCGCGCTCCCGCTCCTCGGTCCGTCCGTTTTTCTGGCGCAGGTCATCAACGTGCAAGACCCCGCCAACCGCAATCGCGTGCAGGTCCGCCTCTTCAACGTCGATGGCGTTGCCGATCAGGACGGCGCCGTGTGGGCGCGCGTCTCCGTGCCCTTCGCCGGCGGCTCGCGCGGCGCGTTTTTCATCCCCGATGTCGGCGATGAAGTCGTCGTCGCCTTCCTCGGCGGCGACCCGCGCACACCCATCGTCATCGGCAGCCTCTGGAACGGCCACGATCAAGCTCCCGAAACCATCGGCGGCTCCGGCGCCTCCGTCGATCGCTGGACCATCACCGGCAAAGCCGGCACTCGCATCGCCATCGTCGAGCAGCCCGCCTCCAGCGCCACCATCAGCTTCACCACTCCCGGCGGACTGACCGGCACACTCACCGATCAGGACGGCTCCATCGAATTCAAGAACTCCGCCAACACCAGCGTGCGCATCGATTCGAGCGGCGTCACCGTGAACGCCCCTTCCGGCCAAGTGCAAGTCACTGCCGCCAGCCAGGTGCAGATCACCGCGCCCCAAGTCACCGTCAACGCCGCCATGAGCCAGTTCAATGGCATGGTGCAATGCCAAACGCTCATCGCCACCTCTGTCGATTCCGCCAGCTATACCCCGGGAGCAGGCAACGTATGGTGATGCACGAGGTCGACGTCAGCGGTGTCCAACTTTCCGGCGCTACGCAGGCAAAGCCCGTGGTTCTTCAAATGAACCGCGAGGACTTCCCCGGCGCTTTCCTGCGCGACCTCGCCGCCATCGGCAATCCGCAACTCTCCAGCGCGCAAACTGTCGTCGCCACCGCCTCCGTTTCGGGCACGCTCTATCAACCGGTCGCTCGCGTCGTCCACGTTGCGCTTGTTGAACTCTCCTGCAAAACCGTCGGCTACCCGCGTCTCGATCCCACGCGCGTCGTCTCCGCCGGTCTCGTCATTCGCCGTGTGCCTCGCACCAACGGAATCTCCGAACTCTCGAAGCCGCCCGCCTCCGCCTGGCCCTGGATGAAAAACACCAACGGCCAATTCGGCTGGAATCCCGCTGCGCCCTGGTCTCCCGACAACGATCCCGACGCCACGCTTCGTCCGCAACTCCAATCCGGCCGCCCCGAACTCGATCGACTCCTGGCCGCTAAGTCGCTCTCGACCGCGCTTAGCGAAGTGACCACCCCCGCCTTCGCGGCCGCGCCCGATGTCTGCGCCGCCGCCGGCCGCACCTTCGTCTACGCGCTCATTCCCACCGCCAGCAGCGAATCTTCCACCCAGCAATCTGCCGCCATCCCGAAGCTCGACAACTCCGCGCTCCTGCAAACCCTGCCCGTGCTCTTGAAAGCCGGCAGTCACTCCGCGCCCCAAGCGAATCAATCCGTCAACTATCAATTCATGTCCGACGATTGGGTGCGCGCCAACAACAAAACCGACTTCCTCACCTTCTCCGCTACGCTGCGGATGCTCTACACCGTCTTCGGAGCCTTCGATGATTCGCCCGCGGCCCATCAGCTTCTCACCGCGCTCAACCGTCGCAGCGTCACCGTCAACGGCGCCTCTCAAAAGATCGGCGATTTCTTCCATCAAGCGGCGGCCAGGCTCATCGATTACGACCCCAATTCCTCCGCCGGCGCCGCGCCGCAGCTTCAAATGCCCAGCGCGTGGGAGTATTACAACGCCGACGACCAAACCGAAATTCAGCATGCCATGCTGCCTCTGCTGCAATCGCGCACGCAGGCCGCATCCCAGCCGCAAGGCCGTTTTCAGGACGCCACGCGCCTCTACCGCCTGCGCATGTTTTTCCGCATCAAAGGGGAAACGCCCGCTTGCCCTCCGTGCCTCGTCTGGAGCAATTACAGCGATCCCTTTCGCATCGCCGCCTGGTACGAAAGCGGCGGCCGCGCAGCCACGCCCGTCCCCATGCCCGATCCGTTCGACCGCGACACGCTAAAAAACGCCAAAGGCTCCTCCGCTTTCGCCGTACCGCCGCGCCTCATGAACGCCATGAACGGCGCCAACCTCACCAGCCTCTCCGCCGGGACCTCTTCGCCGCCTCCATCCGGCTCCGGTATCGACATTATCTGGATCTGCAATTTCAGCATTCCGCTCATCACCATCTGCGCCTTCTTCGTGCTCAATATTTTTATCTCGCTCTTGAACTTCGTCTTCTTCTGGATGGCATTCATCAAAATCTGCCTCCCCTTCCCGGTCCCGGCGCCGAGCTCTTCGCCGGTGGAGGATTAATGGCCGTAAACTACCAAGACCCGCTCTCCTGGCCGTTTCTGCCATACCCCACGAACGGTCAGTTGACCTACGATGCGCTCGAAAAAAGCGTGCGCGATTCCATCCGCATCATCCTCATTACGCGCCCCGGTGAGCAGCTCATGCAGCCGTTGTTCGGCGCTGGTCTGCAGAATTTCCTGAATGAAGGCAACACCGTCACCGTGCGCCGCCAGATCCGCGACGCCATCACCAGCGCGCTTAAAACATACGAAACGCGCATCGCTGTCGACAACGTCGAGGTCGAACCCGCGCCCGGCGCGCCTTCACAGCTTCACGTGCAAATCTTCTACCGGTTGTTGCGCACCAACTCATCGCAGCAAATCGGCGTCACCATGCAAGGCGGATAGACTGTGCCACTGATACCACCAGCTCTAGACGACCGTTCATACAGCGACCTGGTTCAGGACATGCTCGCCAGCATTCCGGCGCACACGCCGGAGTGGACCATCCAGCAGCCCGGCGACCCCGGGCGCACTCTCATCGAACTCTTCGCCTGGCTCGCCGATTCCATCCTTTATCGCGCCAACCTCATCCCAGAGCGCCAGCGCCTCGCATTCCTCAAACTTCTCGGCCTGCCGCTCCAACCCGCCGCGGCCGCCACCGGCATGCTCTCCGTCTTCGCCGATCCCGCCGCCACCACGGCCGTCACCCTCGCCGCCGGCGCCTCCGTTCCCGGTCCGCCCAAATTCGAAACTCTCACCGAACTCGACGTCCTTCCCGTCACCGCGCAGGCCTATATCAAAGCGCCGCTCACGCCCGATCAGCAGACCGCCGCCATGCCCCTGCTGCGAGGTCTCAAAGATCTCTACACCATGGGCGC
>DATAUH010000147.1:0-4553 GCA_036268375.1 Bryobacteraceae bacterium
TGCTGCAGGTAGGGGATCTTTTCGATCAAGCCTGCGAACGTGCCGCGCCGCTCTTCCGCCACGCCTGAGTTCGGGTTGCGGGTAAAGCCGCGCACGTGCATTTCGTAGACGATCATGCGCGATGCGGGCAGGCGCAGAACACGGTCCCCCTCCCAATCGTAGCCGCTCGTTTTTATGAGCACGCTCTTCATGGCCACTGAATCGCTGCCACGCTGCGCCAGTTGAACGCGGGAATACTTCTTCGGAGTCGCCACGCCGCGCGCGTAGGGATCGAGCAAAACCCGGGAGGGGTCGAAGCGATATCCTGACTCTGCATCGTTCGGCCCGTGCGCGCGATAGCCGTAGAGCTGTCCGGCCTTCAGCCCCGGCACATAAACGTGCCAGTAATGGTAGCTGCGATTCGATTCATCAAACGGAATCACGCGCGCGGGCTTCACCCGATCCACATCATCGAAGAGCAGCAGCTCCATACCCGTCGCGTGGCGCGAATACACGCTGAAATTGGCTCCGCCCGGATAGATGGTGGCGCCGAGGGGCCAACTGAGTCCGATCGTATCGCTTGCAACCGGCGTCTGCGGCATCAAGCCTGCTCTCTTGTCACGCTGTTAATTGGTCTTTGCGATGCGGAAGTCTTCTTCATCGGATGCGGCAGGATCGTGCCAGCCTCCCGGGGGCGTGGTCGTTTCCGCATCACTGGGACCCCACGTGCCCGGAGCGTACGGCCGAACCGCGGATTCCGTTTTGAGAATCGGATCCACAATTCGCCATGCCTCTTCCACATAGTCCTCGCGCGCGAAACTGGTGGCGTCACCTTCCATTGCATCCGTCAACACCCGCTCGTATGCCTCCATTTCCTGCGGCCGCGAATGGCGGCTGGCTACCATCTCTACCATTTCATGGTCCATTTTTCCATCGGCGGCCAAAACGGTGGTTCCAATGGCAATGGTCATTTCGGGGCTGATGCGAAAACGCAGATAGTTCTGGTCCAGAACGGATTCGGATACCGCGGCCGGAGGCTTGCGAAAACGGGCTAGCACTTCAGTCGCGGTTACAGGCAGATCCTTGCCTGCGCGCAGATAAAACGGCACGCCCTTCCAGCGCCAGGAATCCACCTCCAGCCGCAGCGCAGCGAATGTCTCGACCTGCGAGTCCGCCGCCACCCCTTTTTCATTCCGATAGCCTTCAAATTGGCCGCGAACCAGGTTTCCAGGCTCGATCGCGGGGATGGCTTTCAGCACTTTCACCTTCTCATCGCGAATGGTCTCGCTATCGGTGCGCACCGGCGGTTCCATCGCCAGGTTGCTGAGGATTTGGAAGAGATGGTTCTGGACAACATCCCGAATGGTCCCTGTCTGATCATAAAAACCGCCCCGCCCTTCGACGCCGAAATTCTCCGCCATCGTAATCTGCACGCTTTCGATGTGATTGCGATTCCAGAACGGCTCCATAAACGCATTTGCGAAGCGAAAGACGATCAGGTTACTCACGGGACGCTTACCCAGGTAATGATCGATGCGAAAGATGTTCGACTCATCGAAAAACCGCAGAAGGGTTCGATTGAGTTCCCGCGCTGAGGCGAGATCGTGTCCGAACGGCTTTTCAACGATCACATGCGCCTCGTGATCACCCAACTTCGCAATCTGCTCGACGACAGTTCCGAATAGCGCGGGCGGAATCGCAAGGTAATGCGCGGGACGCGCCACGCCGTTCAGCTCTTTTGCCAGCGCCTGAAAGGTTGCAGGATCGGAGTAGTCGCCGTCAACATATCGAAGCAGGCTGTTGAGCTTTTCAAACGCGGCTTGGTCAATTCCGCCGTGCTTCTCGATGCTTTCTCGCGCACGGGCGCGGAGTTGGTCCAGATTCCAGCCACTTTTGGCCACGCCGATCACAGGCACGTTCAGCGATCCACGCTTCACCATCGCCTGCAGCGCCGGGAAGATCTTCTTATATGCCAGGTCGCCGGTGGCTCCGTAAAATACCAGCGCGCCGGAAGGTGCGTCGTTCATCGCGGTCTCCTCAGAATTGCTTGCAACAACAAGTCAAGCGTGCAGAATCACACGGGCCGTGCCAGAACAGCGAAACGCAGCCATCCTGCTACTCAATATCCCGCATCCCCATCTAACTGTCATCACCGGTAGCAGTCATTGCCGGGTAATCTAATGATGGGAAATGCAAACTGTTGTATTCCAGTTGGCGAAGATCGCCGGTAGCGCGCAACCAATCCGGAGTACTCATCTGAAGCGCGACCGCATAAGCCGAAACCCGCGAAGGAGAATCGCGCCATGCACGCGATGATGAATTTTTTGATCGCGCATGGATACGCGGTGATATTCGTCGCGGTCCTGATCGAACAACTGGGCTTGCCAGTGCCGTCTGGACCGGTTTTACTCGCCGCTGGAGCCCTCATCGGACTGGGAAGTCTGGATCCTGCAATGGTCATGTTGTTGTCGATTGCCGCTTGTCTGATGAGTGACAACGTGTGGTTCTGGTGGGGCCGGCGGAGGGGAAATAAGGTCCTGAAATTCCTTTGCCGCGTCTCGCTTGAGCCGGAGATTTGCGTGGCACAGACGCAGTCCAGGTATCAGCGGTACGGGCCAAACTCGCTCCTGGTTGCGAAATTCATTCCAGGCTTTGGCGCGCTGGCGACGCCCATGGCCGGAATGTTTGGGCTGGCGGTATGGCGTTTTCTGTCGCTCGATTGCATAGCATCCGCGCTGTGGGCGGGCGCATACGTCATCACAGGATATCTCTTTCGAGCCGGTTTGGAAGATTTGGCCGCGGAACTTTCGCGATTCGGCATCTGGGCCGGAATTCTGATCGTGAGTTGCCTGGCCGCATACATTTTGACGAAGTACCACCGGCGCCGAAAAATCTTCCACAGTCTGCGTACCGAGCGCATTACGCCACAAGAACTGAAAGAGCGCATCGACAGCGGCGAACAAATGTTGATTGTCGATTTGCGCGCGGAACATGAAAGGGTTGATGGCGTCATTCCAGGCGCGGTTGTGATGGCGTATGAAGAGGTGGATGCGCTTGTGCAAACGGTTGGCGGCCGCGAGGTGATTTTCTACTGTTCCTGTCCCAATGAGGCTGCAAGCGTGCGCGCCGCACTGCGATTGCGCCGGCATGGCGCCGTTCGTACGCACCCGCTGTTGGGAGGATTCGATAGCTGGAAAAATCTGGGGTATCCGGTGATCGTTCCGGCGGCGCAGCAGACCGAAACGCCACCATAATTCGAGCTCAAAATCCGCGTGCTAAGCCGCGTGGATCTTTTTCCAGGCTTCCAGGCAGCGCTGCGCTGTTTCCATGGAAGAATACCGGCTGCCTTCCTGTTCGATCAGATAATATTCCACTCCGCCCACCGACTCAGCCGCGTCAAACAGCGCTTTCCAGGGCACGACGCCCTCGCCGAACAGCACGCGATAGCCTTTGCCGTCCTTGTCTCCGCCCGGCGCCCAGTCTTTCAGATGCAAAGAACGGATGCGCCCGGGGTTCGCCTTAATCCAAGCCACCGGGTCTGAGCCAACCTCGACACAAGTGCCGACATCTAACTGCAACATCACCTCCGGCGGCGTATTGGCCGCGATCACTTCCATCGGCCGCTTCCCTTCCAAAGGCCGGAATTCATCCTGATGGTTGTGATAGCCCGTGCGCAAACCTGCCGGCTTCAATCGCTGCGAAAAATCGCTGAGTTGGTCCGCAACTTTCTTCCAACCGTCAAGCGTGGTTACGCGCGGCGCCTGCGCCAGAACGACGTAAGTCGCCCCCAAGATCTGATTCAGTTCGATCGCCTTGGGCAGTTTGTCGGCAGTGTAGTTCTGCGCGCCGTTATGCGTCGACATGCAGCGAATATCCAACTCGTCCATCAGCTTGCGCATGTCTTTGGCGTGGTCGATAGTCCAGTCGTAGTATGGCGCGTAAAACTCAACGACCTGATATCCCATTTTCGCCACCGCCTGAACGGTCGCGACATCGTCCTTCGAGAGCTGGTCGCGCACCGAATAAAGCTCAAGACCGATCGGAACCTTCTTCGGAGCGGCGGAAGCCAGCGCGCACGCGGCTGCGCCGGAAGACGCCAGAAAACTGCGGCGTGAGATGGGACATGTCATCGCTTGGACTATACCAAACTCATCGGTAGCCAATGAAAGTTGTGCGATCCTTCCGCGCTACTGCCGCCCAGCCATCAACGTGTCTGGCATTCGCGCTTCAGGAAATCGCTAAACTGTATGTTTATTCGCTTACCTTCCCAAATGGAGAACTTTGCTTGAACAGAGCCGTATTATGTGCGCTTGTTACTGCTATTTTGCCCGCCTTGGCGATGGCGCAGCCCAGCAACCCGGCAATCGAAACCGAAATGCGCATTGTGAAGGCGCCTGCGCTGCCGCTCGAGAGCGTTCGATTGACGGGCGGACCGTTGAAACATGCTCAGGACACGGAGCTGGCGTATTTGTTGGAGCTCGATCCGAACCGGATGCTAGCGTTCCTGCGCAGGAGCGCGCATTTGGAGCCGAAGGCGCAGGGGTACGGCGGCTGGGATGGCGATGGGCGGCAGT
>DATAUH010000148.1:0-1977 GCA_036268375.1 Bryobacteraceae bacterium
GCGCCCGGGTTGGGGGTGGCCTATCACAATTCGGCGGTGCAGGTGTGCAACAACGGCGACCTGATCGCCGCGTATTACAACACGCCGAAGTACGAAGACGATCCCGATCAGACGATCATGACGATGCGGTTGCGCTACGGCGCCGAGGATTGGGATATGCCGGAGCCTTGGCCCGATTTCCCCGACGCGGACGACGCAGCCCCGGTGTTCTGGAACGAGCGCGGCAAAATGTGGTTCTTCTTCGGATCGCCGCGGCTCCTGGGCGGACCGCCATTTCAATTTATGACGTCGATGGATAACGGCGCGAATTGGAGCGCGATCGAATTTCCAAACCTGCAGGGTCCGGTTGGTAAATTCACGCCACAGCCGATCAACAGTGTGGTGCGCGACCGCAATGGCGTGATCTACTTACCCGTCGATGGCGAGGGGAGCACCGCGGTATTGTTCGCGTCGAAAGACGACGGCAAGACTTGGTTCGACACCGGCGGCCGCACCGCCGGACGTCACACCACGCTCGTTCTGGGCAAGGACGGCGCGCTGATCGGCTATGGCGGAAAGAATTCGAACATCGACGGCTTCATGCCCAAAGTGGTGAGCCGCGATGGAGGCAGGACGTACGAGAAGTCGAAGACGCCGTTTCGCCCGCTCGGCAGTGGACAGCGCCCCAGCATCATTCGACTTGCTTCGGGCCGCCTCTTTTTCGTCGCCGACCTCTTCGATAAAAAGAAGCTCGGTCCGAACGGTGCGGGCGCTTTTGTCGCATTAAGCGATGACGATGGCGAGACATGGAAAACGCGCCAACTGCCAAACCTCGTCACTGTGGGCTACACCACTGCTACACAAGCGCCGAACGGCGTGATCCACATCGTCACCTCAAAAAATGAACCCGCGGTGCACATCGAACTAAACGAGGCTTGGGTTCTGCGCGGCGGCGTAGAAGACGCAGATGCGCACGGACAATTCCGGCTGCAAGGCGCACAGAAGTTTAGCTATGCCGATGGCAAGAAGTTGTGGGAAGTCTCGTATCGCGACGGCCGCAAAACCGGCGTGGAGACGCTGTGGAACGCCGATGGCGGCAAACGGTGGGAGAAACGCTACGCGGCGGATGGCGAATGGGCGTGGACCATCTTCAACTCCTCCGGCAAAATAACTGCGCAATCCAAATGGAACGGCAAAGATCTGGTGGATGCCAATCCGGAAGGCCCGCTCGCGAAGTGAGGCCTTTTCGATCCCCTAAACCTCATCGGCTGATTTGATAGCGCACAGTCTGCAAGGTAACGCCTTCGGGTTCCTGCTGCGTGATGCTCATATCACTCACCGCGGCCAATACTCCGCTCAGGCTCCCGATGTTGGCAGAAAATCCGGGCGCATAGGCTGAATCGGGTGAGGCATTGAAATCGAGCGCGCTCGCCAAACGCGCGAAATTAGCGGCTTCGCGCGCGTGCCGGAAGCCGGTCGCGTACGTCTGCAACGCGGAAGTGGGCGCGATGGCGCTGCGATCGAGCGTAGCGGCCAGCAACGCGGCATCGTTGGCAAGAAACAGGCGGCGCCCTTGCGCACAGAGGAACACTTGCCTTAACCCGTCCAGGCGCTCCACCGCGTGCGTACCTGCCGATGCTGTTATCCAAGGGGCCCCAACCTGCGACGTAGTCCACACTCTTGCCGCGGCAGCCACGAGCGCAGTTTGAAACCCGGCGGCGTGCCGATCGGACTCGGCCTCCAGCGCTACCACCGCGGGCATCTCCACGAACGCAGCGCTGCTGACGCGCGTGGATTGAACCAGAACCGTGGCGCGCGGCGTGTGTCTTACCAGGAATTCGCGCAACGTGGCCACGGAGCTGTTGACCCCTGCATCTGGAGGAGGCGGCTGCTCGTCGATGCGTGTTTCGAGTTCACTTTCGGAGGCTGCGCGCTCGTCCACGGCCGCTGCTGTGGGCGCGGTATTGATATAGGGCTGCCCCGCCGGCGGAATACCGA
>DATAUH010000149.1:0-3553 GCA_036268375.1 Bryobacteraceae bacterium
TCAGTTGGACCGTTCCATCGCTCTCGGTTGCAGTGCTGGCGGGCGCCCAGAAATGGCTGCGGGATCCCGCTTCGCTAAACGCCAGCGTGCTGAGGTGCTCTCCCGATGCTGCCGCGGCACGAATCTCCTTAGGCCCATGCGCCTCCAGCACGGCGGCGCCGCAATAGTGCATCATCAAAACCATGGCCGTCGAACCGCATTCTTCGGCGACGCGTCGCACAATGCGCGCCGCACCGTGAAGTCCAACATCCAGCCCCCCGCAGTCGGCGGAACTGAGGGCGCCCAGAAATCCTGCGTCGGCCAGTGCCTGGATCGGCTCGGTTGGAAACGTGCCGTCGCGATCGACAGCAGCAGCGTGGGCAGCAACGATGCCGCCGCAAAGCCGTTCAAGCGTAGATTCGTACGTTTCTGCAGTTGTGGTCATCTCTTCTCGCATTCTGCCGGCCAACGTCGCCGCAGCACGCGCGAAGACGCCGGCTACGGATCGATTGTTTCGGCTCCTGGCCCGGTCACGCCGGGCAGTTCAACATTTCAGAATCTTTGGTTCATACAGCTTTCGAAGTGTAGCATCGTGGTTCCGAACAAGCTTTGCTTATGATAGACTCCACTGAACTGGTCGTGCGGGTGAGCAAACAGCGATTCCAGGCCGCGTTAGCCGGCCGCGTTAGCGTCCTTTGGGCTGCCTTATTATTAGGGCTCCTGATACCTGCGCCATCATTCGGCCAGGGTTGAGTGATCTCTCGCTCCGGTCTGGAGTCAAATGGTGCAGAAGGTGGCGGTTATTTGCAGCCGGGCGATTGGACATCGACCGTGGGAGTCCGGCATGTCTATTCTCACGTGCATTTCAGCGGTCCGACCCAGAACTTCTCTCGCGCTCAGTTAGGAACCGAAGTCCAGTCCAAAACCAACATCGACGACGTGATGGTGACCTATCAGCTCACGCCTAAAATCAGCCTCAACGGGACCATACCGTTCGTCTACGCAAGCCGGCGCCAACAGTCTCAATACGGCACGCTTCATACCTCCGGAATCGGCGACGTCAGTCTCGGCGCCTCAACCTGGTTGCGCAAGCCGAAAAGTTCTAAGTCTGGTCTGAACAACGCGCAACTCGGACTCGGTCTTCTCATGCCGACCGGCAACGACCGCCAGAACAACGTGATCGCGACCTCCTACGGCGCTACGCCCACCACTCAATATCCCGACTATTCCGTTCAGCCTGGCGGAGGCTCCTGGGGCATGCTTATGTCCTGGCAGGCCTTTCAAAGCGTCGGTAACAATACCGTCTTATTCGTAGACGGCGATTACGTCATGACCCAAGGCGGCCATCACAATTTCTGGACATCCCACGGCGGTACTTCCAATGGCCCACCCGCCGCCACCCCAGGGCTCACCCAGTTCGACGCCATTCAAGACCAGTACATGGTCGAAATCGGAGCGTCGCATCCGGCTCCCAAGATTAAAGGTTTGGGACTTACGCTGTCGGTCCGCGACGAAGGGGTGCCTGCCCGCAACTTAATTGGTGATGACTTGGGATTCCGCCGGCCCGGCTTCGGCATTGCGCTAACCCCAGGGCTCATCTATACGCGCGGTAACAGCATGCTGCAATTCAGTGTCGGCAAGGTTCTAATCCGCGACCGTACCAAGAGCGTTGCCGAACAAGTGAACGGCGTACATGAAGGCGACGCGGCATTCGCGAACTATGTCTGGATGGTCGGTTACACGCTCAAGATGCCGAATAGAAGGAGAGTCGCCGAGACTCCTCAAGTTGCATCCGTCCGTCCAGTTCCGCGCGAACTCGATTCGTTCAAGCCGTTCGACCTGAAGACTATCGACGGAAAGAAGCAAACACTTAAAGACGTCTCGGGCAAAGTAACACTCGTCAATTTCTTCTTTCCCACCTGCCCGTACTGCAATGTCGAGCTGCCTGAGGTTCAGAAGATCTACGACAAATACAAGGACCAAGGCTTATCGGTTGTCTGGATCAACATTCTTCCCGAAGAGGTCAAGCTCATTCCCGGTTGGCAAATGGCGAAAAACCTGAACGTTCCGATATTAATCGGCGGATCGCAAGACTCACTGATGAAGGACTATCGCATCACGTCCACTCCGGCGACATATCTGTTAGGGCAGAATGGCCAAATCCTTTTCCATAAGGACGGATACGAACGCGGCGACGAAAAAGTGCTCGAGTCCAAAATCGCGAACGCACTGAGCATTCCACCATCCGGTTCAGCTTTGACTTCCAATCGCGCTCCACTGTGTCAGCCGCTGTTCCCGTTCTAGCGGGAACAGCGCTAGCCTGACGCCCTCGTCTACGGTACCCGGTTTAATTCAAGCGGCGTCGTGGGAAGTGCCGCGGGTCGATTCCTAATTCGATTCGTTGGCGGCGCTACCTATTCGTTCACTGGCAAAAAACGGCCCGCATGTTGTTGCGCCGCTTAAATATCAAACCGGGCGGAATTTGAAAGCAAGAAGCGGAGTGGCAGAGGCTGGAATCGCTGTTAGATTCGTACTTGTAAGGACGAGTTAAAAGGAACACACATGAGCATCTCAACGAAAAATGCGCTCGCAACGATCACGGAAAACGATCCCCGTTGGGCCTCCTTGGTAGCTCGCGATCCCCAGGCGAAGTTTTATTATTCCGTCAAAACGACGGGTGTTTACTGCCGCCCCTCTTGTGCGGCTCGTCTCGCCAGACCTGAAAACGTGCAGTTTCACCGGACTTGCGAAGACGCGGAAAAAGCGGGGTTCCGTCCCTGCAAACGCTGCAAGCCGGACCAGGCGTCGCCGGTCGAACAGCACGCAGAGAAGATCGCTTCCGCATGTCGCCTGATCGAAAGCTCTGAAACGCCACCCAGCCTCGAATTGCTGGCACAGCACGTCGGCTTGAGCACCTATCATTTTCACCGCGTATTCAAGGCGGCAACGGGGCTTACGCCCAAAGAATACGCGGCGGCGCACCGCGACAACCTCGTGCGAAAGTCGCTCAACAAGAGCGATACGGTGACGGGAGCAATTTACGACGCGGGCTACAACTCGAACAGCCGTTTTTATGAAACCTCAAATCAGGTATTGGGTATGACACCTTCAAACTATCGCGCCGGGGGAACTCAAACGGACATCCGCTTCGCCGTGGGCGAATGCTCTCTGGGCTCGATCCTCGTGGCTCAAAGCGACCGTGGTATCTGCGCCATTCTTCTGGGAGACGACCCGGACTCGCTTGCGCGCGATCTGCAGGATCGGTTTCCGAAAGCCAATCTCATCGGCGGTGACGCCGGTTTTGAGCGGCTCGTCGCGAAAGTGGTCGGGTTTGTCGAAGCACCGGCACTCGGCCTCGATCTTCCTCTCGACGTCCGCGGAACTGCCTTTCAGCAGCGCGTCTGGCAATCGCTGCGGAAAATTCCCGCGGGCACGACCGCAAGCTACACGGACGTTGCAAAGCTCATCGGCTCTCCGAATTCGGTACGCGCGGTCGCCCAGGCCTGCGGCGCCAACGCGTTGGCAGTGGCAATCCCCTGCCACCGCGTGGTACGCAACGATGGCGCATTGTCGG
>DATAUH010000150.1:0-6136 GCA_036268375.1 Bryobacteraceae bacterium
CGACGACGCCGCAGCATTCGCGCGATTCGCGCAGGCCGCGGCAACGCACTTCAAAGGCAAGAACGTACGCTACGAAATCTGGAATGAGCCGGACACGGAGCGTTTTTGGCCGCCCGCGCCCGATGCGCATGCATTTGGAGACTTGTTGCGCGCTGCTGCAGAGGCGATTCGCCGGGCCGACCCGTCGGCAAAGGTCGCAAGCGGCGGAGTCGCGCGGATCGATCTCCCATTTTTAGAAGCAGTCGCATCCGGCGGCGCTCTGAGCGGGCTGAACGCGCTGGCATTCCACCCGTATCGCCGCGCGGCCCCGGAGACGTTCGCCGCGGATCTTCCTTCGCTGCGTGAATTCAAGACGCGGGCGCTGGGCGCACAAGCGGAATTGTGGGACACGGAGTGGGGCTACGCATCCTACGACTACTTTTCGAAAAACATATCGGGAGATGGGCACAGTGCGGCGGGGCGCAAACGGCAGGCGGTGTTGGGGATTCGTGAAGCGTTGACGCTTTACGCTTTGGACTTACCGTTAGCCGTCTGGTATGACTTGCACGACGATGGCGACGACCCGAAGAATCCGGAACACAACTACGGCCTGCTGGACGCGAAGGACGCGCCCAAACCTGCGATGGCGGCGCTGCTGCAGTTGACGCATTTGGCGGCGGAACACACGTTTGCCGGCCTGTTGGAGGGTACTCCTGACGGTTTGCACGTGATGCGTTGGGATGGCTCTGACGAACGCGTGTTTGTGGCGTGGAACGATCAGCCGGACGCCGTGGTGGCGCTGCGTACGCCTGGACAAGGCATCCTGCGGGCGACAAGTTTCCTTGGCGAACCGGTGAAATTAAAAAACGGCAAGCAGGGCGAACTGGATTGGACGCTCGCCGAGCCGGATGGCCCGATCTATCTCGCCTATCGAAAGTAGACCGGCCTCCTGATAGACTCGACCGTATGATTCGCAAAGCGTGTTGCTTTTTTGCGGCCTTGTGCGCGGCGAGCGCGGCAGTACGGAGCGTGCAGATTACCGAGCGCACGCCCATTCTGAACGGCGCGTACGAACGAGTGACGGGACGCGTGCATTTCGGGATGAATCCGAAGGCGCCAGCAAATCGAATCGTGCGCGATCTGGATTTAGCGCAATTAAACGCTGCAGGTGAAGCGGAAAGCGACGCAGATTTCTACATTTTGCAGCCTGTGGATGCGGCGAAAGGCAACGGCACGGTGCTCTTCGAGGTATCGAACCGCGGCGGCAAGGGAATGTTGAGCCGGTTCAATTTCGCTCGCGGCGCGAACGATTTCGGCGACGAGTGGGTGATGAAGCAGGGCTACACACTGGTATGGCTGGGCTGGGAGTGGGACGTGCCTGCGTCGAACAAAAGCGCGCTGCATTTCACGCCGCCGCATTTCCGCGCGGACGCGCCCAACGATGGATTGGTGCGCGCGGAATTCACACCGGAAAAGAGCGCCACGGTGATGCCTTTGGGGGATCGCGCGCAGGATCCGATACCCGTCGGAAAACCGGTCGCGATGTACGTGCACAGCGGCTCACGCGCACCGGCGCGGCCGATTCCGGCGGCAAACTACATACTGGCCGCGGATGGACGCTCGATCGAAATGCGCAGTGGTTTCGAACCCGGAATGCTGTACGAATTCGTGTATGAAGGCAAGGATCCGGTGGTGGCGGGAGCGGGCCTGGCTGCGGTGCGCGACTTTATTTCGTATCTGAAGTACGGCGGCGACGCGGCGGGATGGAGCGGCGCGCGTCCGGCGGTGAAACTGGCGCTGGGCTTCGGCATTTCGCAAAGTGGCCGCTGGCTGCGCGAGTTTTTGTACGACGGGTTCAATGCCGATGAGAGCGGACGCAAAGTTTTTGACGGCGTGTGGGCGGATGTGGGGGGCGCGGGGCGCGGCAGTTTCAACTTTCGCTACGCGCAGCCTTCGCGCGATGGCTGGCCCTTCTTGAACGCCTTCTATCCTACCGACGTATTTCCATTCACGGATACCGACGAAACCGATCCGGCGACAGGCAAGACTGGTGGCCTGTTGGATCGAGCGCGCGCCGCGCATGTGCAGCCGAAGATTTTCTACACCAATGATTCCTCGGAATACTGGGGACGGGCGGCCGCGCTCATTCACGTAAGTGCGGATGGCAAACAGGACGCCGCGCTCTCGCCCGACGAGCGCATTTACTTCATGGCCGGAGTGCAGCATTTCCCGCGAAACCTGCCGATGTCGAAACAGGGCACCGAATACCAGATCAACGTGGTGGACCATCGCCCGATTCAGCGGGCGCTGCTGGCTGCGCTTGAGGCTTGGGTGAAGGATGGAACGGCGCCGCCCGCCTCCGTCTATCCACATTTGGCCGCGGGACAGTTGACGGGCGTTGCGGGATTGAAGTTCCCGAAGCTCCAAGGCGTGACGACTCCGCAGTTTCCGCGCATCGCGCGCCGTCTGGATTTCGGACCCGAGTTCGAATCGCGCGGCATCATCACAGTCGAGCCGCCGAAAGTGACGGGCGAATTCCCGACGCTGGTTCCGCAGGTGGATGCCGATGGAATCGATTTAGGTGGCGTGCGTATGCCTGAAGTTTCGGTACCGCTGGCGACTTTCACCGGGTGGAATCTGCGCGCCCCGGAACACGGCGCGCCGCAGGAGATGGCGGAGTTTTACGGCTCGACTTTTCCGCTGGCGAAAACGAAAGAGCAGCGCATGGCGGCGCACGATACGCGGCTCTCGATCGCGGAACGATACGCGAACCGTGAGGATTACCTGAAACGCGCGGGCGCAGCGGCGGATGAGTTGATAAAAGCGCGGCTTGCACTTGCACAGGATCGCGAGTTCATGATGGAGCGTGCTGGTCAGTTGTGGGACGCGCTCGCGAAGTAGTCGCCTTCCTGTCGCGCCATACGGGCTTGGCCGGACTTCGATCTATTCGCTTCGCAGTGCGACCATCGGATCGATTTTCGTCGCGCGTCGTGCGGGTATCAAAGTTGCCGCTAAAGCCGCGCCCACAATCACTGCGATTGCGATCGCCAGCGTGAACGGATCATTTGCACCAATGCCAAAGATGACGCTCGATAGAACGCGACGAAGCGCTAAACAACCAAATGCTCCGGCCGCCACGCCGATGAATGTAAGTTTCAACGCGTGGCCCACGACCATGCGGAAGACGCGTGCCCGCGAGGCCCCCAAAGCCAATCGAATACCGATCTGGGTGCGATTCGCCGTGACGATGTAGGACACGACGCCGTAGAGTCCGACCGCCGCCAGTACCAGCCCCAGAATCGCGAAGGCTCCGAGCACCTCCATCTGGAAGCGCTGCTTTGAAAGCGAACGGGCCAGTACTGCATCCATTGTCCGAATTGCCGGCGCAGCCTGTGGGTTCACTTCGCGAATCACGGTACGCACCGCGCCGGCAAGCGAGCCCGGATCTACGGACGTGCGAACAATCAGCGTGCCGCCATTCAGCAGTGGGCCGGCCTGTTGGCTGTACGGCGTATAGGCTTGCGGAGCGACCGTGGATGTAAGGCCATCTTCATGAATATCGCCCGCGATTCCTACGATCGTCAGCCACTGCTTCGGCGGATCGAACGAGATCCGTTGCCCCAGCGGATCGGCGCCGGAAAAGTAGATGCGCGCGAGCGTGGAATTGATAATCGTCACCGGTTGGCTGGTCTGCGTATCGTGGTCGGTAAAATCGCGGCCGCGGAGCAGAGGAATGCGCATTGCTTTCCAGTAACCCGGGCTGATCACGCTGTAGTCCGCATCCGCATTTGCGAACTCCGTAGGGTGGCTCTCAACCACGAAATGACGATCGGGCGCTCCAGCCTCCACCGGCAGGCTGCGCGTAACGGCAGCGTCCACTACGCCGGGAATCGCCTTCGCACGGGCGAGCAGGTCATCATACTTCGGACTCAGGCTTTGGTTTTCGTGGCGCTCGAAGTTCGTATCAGCGGCTAGCACATGGTCCGGTTGGAATCCCGGATCGATGGAGCGCAGGTTCCAGAAACTGCGGACCAGAAGTCCGGCTCCAGCGACGAGCATCAAGGAAAGACATGCCTCCGAAATCACCAGGGCAGCCTGCGTGCGCTGGGAACGCTTACCGGAACTGACAGATCGCGAGCCCGCTTTAAGCGCTTCATTCACGTCGATTGCAGAAGCGCGCCATGCGGGCAGAAGACCGAACACCAAAGCCGCAACAGCAGACACCACCAACGCAAACACCACAACGCCGGCATCGATCGAGATCTCCGAACTGCGCGGCATATCTGCGGGCAGCAACACACGAAGCAAGCTCATCGACGCAGCCCCTAGCAACAGTCCACAGGATCCGCCGGCCGCGGCGAGCATCAGACTCTCACTTAAGATCTGTCCGATGATGTGGCGTCTTCCCGCTCCGAGCGCGGTCCGCAGTGCGAGTTCGCGCGCGCAGCTTGTGATGCGAACCAGAAGGAGGTTTGCGACATTGACGCACACAATCAGCAGCACAAAACCAACCGCTCCGAAGAGGAGCAAGAGGGGGCGCCGCACCTCGCCTGCGATATGCGTCGAAAGGGAGACCACGGTTGCGTCTTTGCCTTGGAACGGTGACGGGTAGTCGCGCTTGATTTGCCGTTCGATTGCGCTGATATTCGCGTCGGCACGCTCGATCGGAATTCCCGGCTTCAAGAGACCGATCACTCGCCAATTGTGTCCCGTTCGAACTCCGAACCCGGGGTCGCCGAAGGCGG
Organism: Bryobacteraceae bacterium; assembly: GCA_036268375.1. GTDB lineage: Bacteria > Acidobacteriota > Terriglobia > Bryobacterales > Bryobacteraceae > PALSA-243. Next base: position 4,725 of record DATAUH010000150.1, read on the forward strand.
TCTTCGGCATCCACAACTCGGCATTTTCCGGATAGCTGAAACCGGGCGGCATGACGCCAATCACAACGGGATCCAGGCCAAAGACGTGAACCCTGCGGCCCAAGATTGCACGATCTCCGCCGAACGCACGCTCCCAGAGTCCGTGCCCGATGACCACAACAGGGCGTCCACCCTTGGCCTGTTCGTCGGACGAAAACAGCCGCCCGATGGCCGGATCGGCGCCGAGCACGCGGAAGAAGTCCTCGGTTACGGCCGCGCCGAACGTCCGCTCCGCAACCTCAACGCTGCTCACAACAGCGGGGCTGAACTCATAACCCGCCATGTAACGGAAGCTGCGATTCGAGCTTTGCCAATCGAGGAGATTCTGAAACGCCACGTGCATCGGACGGCCATGCTCATTGGTCTCTGTGACCCATGCGAGATGGTTTGCGTCCTTGTACGGGAGTGGATTGAGCAGGACTGCTTTCACGACACTGAAGAGCGCGGTTCCGGCGCCGACGCCGAGTGCAATCGTCAGGGCGGAAACTACCGTGAGCGTGGGAATGCGGGCCAGGGAACGCATTGCGTAACGGAGATTGGTGAGCGCCATGGAGGTCTGCGGGGCATTTCCCATGCCAGCGGAAGTGGTTTAGATTCATTCCGTGTTTATACCGGTAGTGTGCGGTTCTGGGAAGACTGCGACCGCGCAGTTCTCGTCCGAACGCGGTTTCGGCGCGATCGAGCCAGACGATCCAGCAACGGCGTAGTCCTACACGATGCGAGGCGCCGCCGTGCCGCGCCAGGCCTACGATCGCGGAACAGCGCAGCAGCCTCGCGGTACACGCCGACGATCACGGCAAGCTGAAGTAGAAAGAGCGCGTTGTGGAACATCGGCTCAGCGCTCAGGGGAAGCGCCGGATATCGAAGCGTCGGGGCGGCGATGTTCCTCCAGGCGCTCCAAACGCTGGCGCTCCGCGCTCTTGACGCCACTGCCCCAAATCAGGAGCCGCAGCGCTGCGACGATCATGTTGATCCCGATGATCGTCATCACAAGTTCGGCCTGATGGCGATAGTCGTACCAGAAGCACGGCAGAGCGGCCGCGATGAGTAGGAGCATCACCCACCAACGATTGCGGCCGAGCCAACTACGCAGCTCTTCATCGCCGCCGCAGTGGCCCTCCGCGATTTTCATCAACGGTGGATTGGCGGGGCCTTCAGCATCGTAGATTTCACACGAAATTTGCGGGTGCGATTCGATGAGGATGCGGCAAAACCGTTCGGCTTGATCGACGGAATCGAAGGTGATGCAGGTAGCGCGGCTTTTTAAACGAGGCGAGCCGTCGCGGCCGGCGAGAACGCCGAGTTTGGCGTCGCGCAGAAAGACCGCGCACTATGCGGCTGGATGATTTTGGCCCAGTCGGGCGGGCGGCGCT
>DATAUH010000151.1:0-3569 GCA_036268375.1 Bryobacteraceae bacterium
GCGCTCCGCGACGTGCTGAGCGCGTTTCGCCAGACCGTCACCAACCGCCAGACGCTCGGCTATGCGCTGGCCGCGGGCTTCGTGCAGGGCGCGCTGTTCGCCTTCGTGTTCATCGCGCAGCAGGTGTTCGTGAATATCTACCACCTCGGCCGCTATTTCCCGCTGGCCTTCGCGGCCGCCGCGGTCGGCGTCGCAGCGGCCGGCTTTCTCAACTCGCGTTTCGTCGGCCGGATCGGCATGCGCATCATGTCGCATGGCGCACTGGTCTTGTTCGTCACCATAGCGGCGATCACCATTGCCGCGGCCTGGGCTCACACGCTGCCGCTATGGCTGTTCATGCCGCTCGCGTCGCTGATGATGTTTTCATTCGGCCTGATGGTCGCCAACTTCACCGCGCTGGCGATGGAGCCGCAGGGTCACATCGCCGGAACGGCCTCGTCGCTATACGGCTCGATCACCACGCTGCTCGGGATCGGCATCGGCACCGTGATCGGACAGGATTACAACGGCACGCTGCTGCCGTTCGCCACGGGATTTTTCATCTGCGCGCTGGCGGCGCTGGCGATCGTCGCGATGACGGAAAAGGGCCGGCTGTTCGTGCCGCATCATAGAGGCTGAAGTGGAAGCGAGAAAGGCCCGTTGACTACCGGAGCAGAATCTCACCCAAGTTTCGACCGTGGGAGGCAAACGCTTCCTACTCACCATTCCGGCCCTGGTCGGAGTAATTTCGTAAAGCGCCCTCAACGGAACGCCGCTGGATTCAGTTAGTAGCATGGTCCAGCGTCGCTTCCGACCGCCAGGTGCGTTCCTAGCTGCGCACGGCTCTTACAGCCTGTAAACCGGGGATACAGCAGGCCAAAACGGCCTCTAGAACGGCCAAAAATCGCTCTACAGGAACGAAGCCCCTTGATACGAAGCTTTTGTTGTTTAAGTTCAGGCCGCTAGCAATACAACCAGAGGCTATCAATGGGCGATTTTGGTCCAAGTCCGTACGACAATCTGCCCGAAGATCCCGAAGAAGCATTCTTAGAGCTGGAAGCGCATTTTCGCTATCAATGCGAGCGCGACATGGAACAAGCGGGTCGCAACAACGAGCGCACCGACGTTATTTGTGTCGCCTATATGGCACAGGTTGTTGGCGCTATTAACGCCTTAGAGTTGGAGGCACATTCAAGACTGAAGTCCCTTCAATTGAGGACGTGGATTTCAACGCCTACCTAAATTTTAATAAGGATGTAATGCACTACTGCACAATGTTGCGGGTTAAGAAGGGACGACGGGCACAGGGATTTTCAGTCCAGTTTGATGAAACCGCGAGGACGAAAATTCATCATCACCTCGATCAGGTCCTAGTGATATTTCAAAAGTTGGAAGTAGACGAAAAAAAGCGAGAAACACTTCTCTTTCGTCTGAGTGCCTTGCAAAGCGAAGTCAACCAGCCACGCACCAAATTTGACCGTTTCGCCGCGCTATCTTTGGAAGTGGCCGGTGTCGTTGGAGAAGGTGTCGAGAGATCCAAAATACTCCAGCTTATGGATTCGGTAGCTAGAGTTTTCTATGGGGCGCAAACCGAAACCCAGAAGCAGTTGCCCGCGCCGAAGCGTCCTAAAGCGATAGAGCCACCGAAGCCAAAGCCAGCGGCGCCTAAGTCTGCCATGGACGATGATATCCCATTTTAAGGATGCGGTAGATGCTTGCCTTTATGAGTTACCAGACGGAAGACAGAGCAGTTGCCGCCGCCGTCGCTAAACTTCTTGAGCGCATAGGTGTCCAGGCTTTCATGGCGCACGAGCATATCGAGGTTTCAGCGCAATGGCGCGACGAGATTTTAAGGCAGCTCGCCGCGGCTGATATCTTTATCCCAATCCTAAGTCAACGCTACTACGCCTCGATCTGGTGTAAGCAGGAATCCGGCATTGCCGCATTCCGGGGCATTACCCTAATTCCGCTTTCGATTGATGGTTCTATTCCTCAAGGCTTCATGAGCCATATCCAGTCAACGCTTATCGAGGCGTTGACACCCACGTATTCAAAAATCATACCCGGTTTGGCCGTCCACGACATTCATTTCGCTATTTCAGCTCTAATCGGCATCATTGCCCGCTCAGGAAACTTTCGTGGCGCCGAAGCCAATTTCGCGATGATTCTACCCTATCTTACTCGCGCTACCGACCAACAAATCGTTGACCTGTTAATCACTATTTCGCGCCTCCTCGGGACCCTGATGCCACTAATTTAGGTGCGTGCTTAGCAACTCTGCCTGCTCGCTGTTTTAATAAGATGGGTCGCCACCTCTTCGGCCTAGGCGGTCTAGGATCGTCTTCGCCGTTGCCGCCGCTCGCCGAGCGCGGGCCGCACGAACTGCGCACCGCGATCCGGGCTTTCAACCTAATGCAGGAACGGTTGCGGCGTTTTCTAAAAGACCCGTACCCATATGCTCACCGCAATATCGCATGATCTACGGGCGCCGCTGGCGCGGATGCGGCTGCGCGCCGAATTCTTCGAAGATTCCGAGCAGCAGCGCAAGATGTTCAGCGATCTCACGGCGATGAATGCGATGATCGATTCGGCGCTGGCCTTCGCGCGCGATGACGCGCGACAGGAGCCGCGGCGGTTGATCGACCTCGGGGTTTTGACTGAAGGCGGCGTCTGCGAGTACGCGATCAATGCCGGCGGCAAGGTGGTCTATGCCGGTTCGCGCGGCATCGAGATCACATGCCGGCCTTCCACCATTCGGCACCGTGATCGGACAGGATTACAACGGCACGCTGCTGCCGTTCGCCACGGGATTTTTCATCTGCGCGCTGGCGGCGCTGGCGATCGTCGCGATGACGGAAAAGGGCCGGCTGTTCGTGCCGCATCACAGAAGCTGAAGTGGCAGCGACAGAGGGAAACGCAAACATGCCTTCCCCCACAGTAAATCCTTGTAATCTTGGTGCGTTGCCCGGATCGGAGGTGCGATTCCGGGAGCGATACATCTCCTTCCCCATTATCAAAGCCGCTCGCGAAATTTTATTGAGTGCCAAGGCCAAAGCCGATCGGGGCGGTTTGATCGTTCTGAAGGCGCATATTGGCCGCCAGCAAGACAGCCATTTATTGATCAGCAAGCCGTTTGATCGTCAATCGGCTGGCAATTGGACGACGATTAGGGGTGAAAGTTGAGAGCGGCCGGCACCCCGCTCGATCTACGGCGTGGGCATCAATGGCGCCGAAGTCCCCGGCTTTTCGCGAACGGTGCGAAGTTCGTACCATAGCGCATTGAGAATGCCGGCGGCGGCCGCGAGGCTCAAACCGAGAATCCAGGAAAAATACCACATCGAGACGTCTCCGCTTTTGTTCTAGTAGACCGACGATCCGGCTTCCTGGATCGTCGATTCGCTGACTTTGCCCCACAGGATCCGATAGATCCAAGCCGTGTAGGCCAGCACGATCGGCAGGAAAATGACGGTCGCGACGAGCATATTGCGCAGCGTCGCCTGGCTCGAAGACGCATCGAATACGGTGAGCGAATCGTTGGCGTTGGTGTTCGACGGCAGGATCAACGGATACATCGATAGCCCGACCGTCGC
>DATAUH010000152.1:0-6284 GCA_036268375.1 Bryobacteraceae bacterium
CGCAATTCTTCGCGATCGCGGCGCAAATGATGCGGCGCATTCTGGTAGACGCGGCACGCGCGCGCGTGTCGCTGAAACGCGGTCGCCGCGCAGTGCGGGTGAATTTCGATGAAACCGCCGTCGTTTCGCCGGAGCCGGACCGCTCGATCGTCGCCTTGGACGACGCGCTCGCCGCCTTCGCCGAAATCGCCCCGCGACAGGCCAAAGTCGTGGAGTTGCGCTATTTCGGCGGCCTTCAGGAGGAAGAGATCGTCCAGGTCCTCAAAATCTCGCCCCGAACTGTTCGCCGCGATTGGGATTTTGCCAGGGCTTGGCTCGTCAGGGAACTATCGTAATCCGGCGGCCCAATCTCGCTACTTGTGTGATGATGAAAACCGATCCATGAATCCGGATCGTCTGCGACAGATCGAAGAGCTGTACCATTCCGCCCGCGAAACCTCGGGCGAGCGGCGCGCCGCTCTGCTCATTACGGCCGATCCCGAATTGCGTCGTGAAGTCGAATCCCTGCTCGCGCGTCAGGATGAGAACCTGCCGCCGCTCGACGTTCATACGATGACCCTGATGCCGTCGGGCGCTCGCCTGGGCCCTTACCAGGTCGAGAGCAAGCTCGGGGAAGGCGGCATGGGGGAAGTATTTCGCGCCGTCGATACACGGCTCGGACGCGCGGTGGCGATAAAGGTTGTCGACAAGCAATTCACTACGCGCTTCGAGCGCGAGGCGCGGGCGATATCGTCGCTCAATCACCCTCACATCTGCACTCTCTACGACATTGGGGCCAACTATCTGGTTATGGAGCTGCTCGAAGGCGAGACGCTCGCGGCCAGATTGAAAGGCGGTCCATTGCAGGCCGGCGAGGCGTTTCATTACGCCGCGCAGATCGCCGCCGGGCTCGCCGAAGCGCATGAGAACGGGATCGTCCATCGCGATCTGAAACCCGGCAACATCATGCTGACGAAATCGGGCGCCAAGATCCTTGACTTCGGACTGGCCACATGGGAAGGCGACGACACCGTCAGCGGCGGTCGCATGATGGGCACCCCGGCCTACATGGCGCCGGAGCAGCGCGAAGCTAAGCCCGCCGACGCCCGCACCGATATTTATTCGTTTGGCTGCGTCCTGTATGAAATGCTGAGCGGGACGCGCGCTACCGCGGATCGAAAGCCGCTGCCGTCCGGCGCGCTCGAAAGAGTCGTGGCTCGTTGTCTCGAAACCGACCGGGCGCGGCGCTGGCAATCGACTGCCGAGCTGGTGAGCGCGCTGGATTCGGCCCGCGCTGGCAACACACCCTGGGCGAGAACAAATCGCAAGTGGATCATTCCGGCCGCCGCGGTTTTCGCGATGGCTCTCATCGTAGGCTATTTCGTTCTCCGCTCCGCGTCGAAGCTCGTTGACGCGCGGAAACTAACAGACCGCGACACCATCATCCTCGCCGACTTCGCCAATTCCACCGGTGATCCGGTTTTCGACGGCACACTGCGCCAGGGGCTCGCCTTCCAACTGGAGCAATCCCCCTTCTTGAGAATCATGGATGACGCGCAGATGCAACAGAACCTGGGGCTGATGAGGTTGCCTCCCGCAACGCGCATCACCAACCAGATCGCGCGCGAGATTTGCCTGCGGGACGGGGGTGCGGCCACCATCGACGGTTCCATCGCCGGTTTAGGCAAGAGCTATGTCGTCACCGTCCAGGCGACTACCTGCCAGGGCGGCGAAACACTCGCCCGGGAGCAGATCCAGGCGGAGGGCAAGGAGCAGGTGTTGAATGCGTTGGGTACGGCCGCGACGGCCCTGCGCGCCAGGCTTGGAGAATCTCGCAGCTCCATCCAGAAGTTGAATCGTCCGCTGGAGCAGGCGACCACAGGTTCGCTCGAAGCCCTCCAGAACTACAGTGCGGGCTACGCCGAGTGGAGCCAGGGCCGGTTCCTGGCTGCTCGTCCCTTGATGGAGCGGGCCATCGCGCTCGATCCGAATTTCGCCCTGGCCTACGTAGGGCTTGCGGCCGCTTACGGCAATGCGGGAGACACGCGGCGGGAGTCGGAATACAACGGAAAGGCTTTCGAGTTGATCGAACGCGTCTCCGAACGTGAGCGGGAAATGATTGCCGCCCTTCATTACCAGTCGATTGGTGACCTGGACAAAGCGATTGACGCATATCGGCTCGGGATCGGGGGCTATCCCCGGTGGTGGCTATTTCATAACAACCTGAGCGAAAACTATATTCAGCTAGGCCAATTCGAAGAGGGACTCAAAGAGGGACAGGCAGCGGCTGAGTTACAACCTGGCGCCGAACCGCCCTGGCGGCGGCTTCTCGACGCCTACATATGTCTCGACAGGCTGGATGAGGCCAAGAAAGTCGCGGAGACCGCGCGTAAGTCCGGTGTCGTCGCCGCGCGGCTTCACCAGCGCTTACTGGAGATGGCGTACGTTGAGGGTGATCAGGCTGCCATCGCCAAAGAGATTCAATGGTACTCGGGCAAGCCGGAAGAGTACCTCAGCTTTGGCCTCCAGGCGGCCAATCGAAATGTTCTGGGGCAGCGTCGCGAGTCTGGCAAATTGTACAAGCGAGCCGCTGAGATAGCGTTGCGCCGGGGGCTTCGGGAAGTCGCCGCCGGTTTCGAAGATGCCGATGCCCGCGCCGACGCACTTTCGGGTAACTGCGGGACTGTGCGTCGCCTGGGGCGTCCGGCGCTGGCGTTGGCCATGTGTGGCGATGCGGCCGGGGCGGAGAAGCTTGCGGGGGAGACATCGAAGTTTTTCCCAAATGGAACCGTCTGGAATGCGGTCCAACTCCCCGCGATTCGCGCAGCCATCGAGCTCCATCGCCGCGAGCCCGCCAAAGCCGTCGAACTGCTGGCTTCAGCTTTGCCTTTCGAGCGGGCTTATCCCGAGGCAGTGTACCTGCGAGGCTTGGCGTACCTGCGCCTGCATAAGGGAGCGGAAGCCGCGGCCGAATTTCAAAAAATTCTGGATCACAAAGGCGCCAGCTGGGCTAGCACATGGAAAGATCCGAATTGGGGCCTCTACTATTCGATTTCTCACCTGGGTGTGGCGCGCGCAGCCCAGCGCGCCGGCGATACGGCGAAAGCCAGGAAAACCTTCCAGAACTTTTTCGCGCTTTGGAACGATGCGGACCAGGATCTCCCTGTCCTCATCCAAGCCAAAAAAGACTACGCAGCGCTACGTTAACTTTCACGTCCGGACTTGCTTTCCTGGTTGGTTCTCTAACCGCGCCAGAACTGCAGCTATGCAGGCTCCTGCATCGAGCTACCCGCAGCCCTAGACCGCTACTCGCGGTCCGCCGATCAGCCCTTCCTGCATCGCAAACTTTGTCAGTTCCGCCACCGTATTCGCACGGAATCGAATCATCAGCCTGCTGCGATGGAACTCCACCGTGCGCACCGAAAGGCTCGCGATCTGCGCGATCTCTTTGTTGCGCTTGCCTTCGCTCAGCAACTCCAGGATCTGCTGCTGCCGCTCCGTCAACGCTACCTTCGGAGCCGCATTCGCCCGCTGCTCACCCGTTACGTCAGTCACGCCTTCCCAGAATCCCGGCGTAATATAGAGCGACCCCTTCTGCGCTTCTTCAACCGCCGTCAGCAACTCCTCGGCCGCGCCCGATTTCAACACATACGCCGACGCGCCGGCCTTCAGCGCCTCGCGCAGATAAATTGGCGTCGCATGCATGCTCAAAAACACCAACTTCGTCTGTGGCAGCGCCTGGTTAATCGCCCGCGCAGCTTCGATCCCATTCATCCCCGGCATGCTGATGTCCAGCACCACCAGGTCCGGCGTCAATCGCAACGCGGCATCCACCAACGCCCGCCCGTTCTCTTCCTGCCCTACCACTTCGTACGAGCCTTCCAGCAGGCCCCGTATGCCCTTCAACATCAGCGCGTGGTCGTCACCCAACAAAATTCGCAGCTTCATTTGATCCTCCCGTCAATGGCGCACGCGCCACAATCGCCGAGCCTTCACCCGGCTGCGAGTGCACCTCCAGAACGCCGTTCATCATTCGCATGCGTTCCTTCATGCTCACCATTCCCAAACCGGCGCCCGTCCGCCCGCCCTCGGCGTCGAAACCCGCGCCGTTATCCCGCACTTCAAGGCGCGCACACTCCGCGTCCGCTTCGAGCTTCACCGCAATCCGCGTCGCCTTTGCATGCTTGATTGCATTGCGCAGGCACTCCTGCGTAATCCGGTAAAAGCAGGACGCCACTTCCGCGCTCCACGCCGCATCTGTGTCCGGCCCTTCGAACTCCACTTCCACGCCGTGCGACTTCGCGAACTCTTCGCAGAACTCCCGCAGCGCCGCGCTCAGCCCGAAATCCTCCAACACCGCGGGATGCAGCCCATGCGACATTCGTCGCACATCGCTCACCACCCGCAGCGATTGGCTCTGCAGCAATCGCAGCCGCTCCGCCGTCTGCCGCGCCGAAGCAGGGGCCGCCGACGCCAGCTTTCCAATCTCGATCGATAGCAACGCCAGTTGCTGCACCACGTCGTCGTGCAGGTCGCGCGCCAGCCTCCGCCGCTCGTCTTCCTGCACCGCCAGCAGATTCCGCGCCAGCGAGCGCAGTTCTTTTTCACTGTTTTGCAGCGCCGTCTCCGCCTGTTTGCGCAGCGTGATATCGGTGATGAACGCCACTGCCAGCGCGCCCTTCGCCGATTCGAAACTGCTCAAGCTCACCTCGATCGGAAACTCGCTTCCGTCCGATCGCAGACCCTGCAGATCCACTCCAATTCCCATCGGCCGCCGCCGCGGATTGGCGGCAAACCCGCTCCTGTGACCTGCGTGCCCTTCGCGATAACGCGCCGGCATCAGCATTTCGAGCGGAGCCCCCCGCAGCGCTTCCTGATCGAACCCGAACATCGCCGCCGCCATCCGGTTGGCGATCACGATCTCTCCCTTTTCGTCCACCGCCAGAATCGCCTGCGGCGCCGTTTCCAGCAGGCTCTGTATGGTGCCTTCGCGCTCTCGCAGCGATGCCTCCAGCCGTTTGCGCTCCGTTATGTCTTCGGAAAAAATCAGCACGCCTGTCGGCTGGCCATTTACCCCCCGCCATGGCTCGATCGCCCATCGTATCCACATGGGCTCGCGTCCCTGGCGTTCGCAGACATCCTCCATGGCGCGGAACGACTCTCCGCTGAGACTCCGCCGCAGGGTCTCCCCCCAACGCTCCGGCATATTGGGAAATATTTCAAATGCCGTGCGCCCCTCCACTTCGTCGCGCCGCAACCCGTGGTCCGCGCAAAATTGATCGCTTACCTGCACATACCGAAGGTCGCGATCCAGCATAGCCATCCGCACCGGAACGTTGCGCACCACCATGCGCAGCAATTCCGCGCCATCAACAGCGGCGAAGCTAAAACCGGCGGCGCCGGCGCACTCGGCGGATCTCATCTCGGACAAAATTTGCTATTACCTCGAAGCCGTCAAGTTCGGCATCGGCGGCCGAAACCAACCTCCCGTTTCACCCGCGGAGGAGGATAAGTATTCGCCTTTAATTTTATAACGGCGGTCCCGAGTTTTCCAATGATTAACTTGTGGGTACTACTCACGCCCCTGCCACAACCCACAAGCACACGCTTTCCTATAACCTTCAGAAAAGAAGATATATATAAAGAACCAGTGAGACGCCGGGAACTCGCATGTTTGCCAGTCACAGCACTTCTAGTCTTCTCTTGCGCTCATTTCACGCGACTTATTAATTCAAACACGAATTCCTCTTTTTTTCGCCTGCCACAATGAAATCGGGGCATTCCCCAGAAAGCGAGTCTCCATGCAAAACACCGATCCAAACGCGACTTCCACCGAGTTCACTCAAACCACCAACCCTCCCCTCTCCGACCGCCGTCTCGCCGCCAACCGCGCCAACGCCCAGAAAAGCACCGGCCCCCGCACCGAAGCCGGCCGCCTCCGTTCCTCCCTCAACGCCTACAAAAATGGCGCCACCGCCCAAACCATCATCGGCACTCCCGAAGATCTCGCCCTCTACGAAGCCCACCTCGCCCAAATCCTCACCGAACACGCCCCCGCCTCTCCCACCGAACACTTCCTCGCCGTCTCCATGGCCGATTGCATGTGGCGTCTCCTCCACATCCGCTCCCTCGAATCTGGCATCTTCGCCCAGGGCTTTCGCGCCCATGTCGATTCCATCCACGCCGGCCACCCGCAAGCCGATGCCGCCCTCGCCGCCGCCGAAACCTTCCTCCAGCAGGCCCACCAGTTCAACCTGCTCACCATCTACGAAGGCCGCGTCCGCCGCACCCTCGAAAAGGACATG
>DATAUH010000153.1:0-7640 GCA_036268375.1 Bryobacteraceae bacterium
CCCAGCAGGCGCGTCAACGCCAATGCACACGCTATCCCAATTGCTATGCCCGCGCCGGCCAGGACTGCGCCGCGCGCGAGTACCAGCCGCAGGATGTCACCGCGATCGGCGCCCAGCGCCAGGCGGATGCCCACTTCGCGCGTGCGCTCCGTAACGGCATAGGAGATGGCGCCGTAGATTCCAATGATCGCGAGTACCAGCGCCGCAATTGCGAGCGCCGCCAGCAGTGACGCGGTGAAGCGCGGCTGCGCGGCGCCGCTTTCGAGGATCTCGTCCATCGTCTGGATCGCTGTTACCGGCTGCTCGTGGTCCAGGGAGAAGACACATTGCTCGATGGCGCGCGTCATCGCGTGCGGATCGCCTTGGGTGCGCACAATCAGATCCAACGGCAGCCCTGGCAGAAGCGCGTAGGGCAGATCGATCTCCGGGCGTACGTCGGCCGCAAGCGCGAAGTTGTGCACATCTTTCAAGACGCCGGCAACTTCCCAAGGCTGCGGATCGCGTCCCACCCATACACGTTTGCCGAGGGCGCTTTGATCGGGCCAGAAACGGCGGGCGAAGGTCTTGTTCACTAGCAGCGCATGGGGTCCTGTGGCGGTATTGTCGCGTTCAGTGAACTCGCGGCCCTCGATCAGTGGAATGCGCATCGCCGCGGCGTAGCCTTCGGTAATCGAGAGGACATCGACAATGGGCCGCTGGGCCAGCGGTACGGCCGGCTGACCTTCCGGAAGCACCACCGAAAAACGCGACGGATTGGCGGGTAAGGCAGTGGCTCCCGCGGCGGACTGTACGCCGGGAAGCGCGCGAACTTTAGCCAGCAAGTCGCGATAGAAGTTGGCAAGCTGTGGACGTTTATAACGGGTGGAAGGCAGGCTCACGTTCATGGTCAGCACCCGTGCAGGGTCGAAGCCCGGGTCCCGACTGAGGCCAGCGAAGCTGCGCACCAGCAGTCCCGCGCCCACCAAGAGAATCATGGAAAGCGCGACCTGCCCCACCACCAGTAGATTGCGCAGACCGTTGCGGCGCCGCCCGGAAGTTGCACCGCGGCCTTCCACGCGCAGCACCGAGTTCACGTCGGGTCGCGATAGCTGCCAGGCGGGCGCTAGACCAAAGACGACGCCCGCGAAAATGGAAATCGCGGCGGTAAACGCAAACACCGTAGCGTCCGGGCGCACCTCGGTCGCACGCGGCAGCATGTTTCCGGCGAGCGCGGTCAATGCCCGCACGCCCCATGAACTCAGTAGGGCGCCACCGGCCCCCCCGATCAGCGCCAGCAGCAGACTCTCCGTCAGCAACTGGCCGATGATATCGCCGCGCGAAGCCCCCATCGCCATACGAACGGCGATTTCGCGATTGCGGCCGAGAGCGCGCGACAACATCAGGCTCGCCACGTTGGCGCACGCAATCAGCAGCACCAGCGTGACGGCGCCGAACAGAATCCAGATGGCGGCGCGGACGGATGAGACCATTTCATCGCGTAGATTGGCGGCGTGTACGCGAATTGCGGGATCGGCGTCGGCGAGGCCCTGGTGGTCGCGCAGGTATTGAACCGCGAGCGTGTTCATTTCCGCCTGAGCGCTCGCCTGCGTAGCTCCCGGATGCAAACGCGCGATGGCATTCAGAAATCCCGCGCCGGCGTTCAACTGTGCAGGCATAATCAGGCTGAGTTCGAACACCCGCGGCGTGTAAAGGTCGAGCGCGGGCATCGATTCGAAATGGAAGCCCGCGGGAGCCACGCCCACGACGGTGTAAACGGCGCCGTCGAGCGTCAGCGTCTGGCCGATAACGCCTGGCTTCGCGCCAAATTGACGTGCCCACATTTCATGACTGAGCACCACCACGTTCGCGCCGCCGGGTTTATCTTCTTCGGGCACAAACCAGCGTCCGGCGGCAGGCCGAACTCCCAGGATCTGAAAGAAATTCCAGGAGACGCGCGCTGCTGCCACATGCTCCGGCGTCCCGCGCCCGGTCAAGTTGAAATCGTCGGTGGTGAAGGCGGCGAGCCCGGAAAAAGACTGGTTCTGTTCGGCCAGCGCCGAGAAGCGCACCCATGAGAGTTCGCCCTGGCGGTCGCCATCAAGGCGCTCTGCGGAGATCAGCTCCAGGCGCTCCGGTTGCGCATAGGGAAGCTGCCGGAGCAGCAGGGCGTTGACAACCGTGAAAATGGCCGTATTGGCGCCGATGCCTAAAGCAAGAGTGACGAGCGCGATGCAGGTGAATACCGGTTGGCGAATGAAACCACGCACAGCGAGCCGAAGATCCTGGGACACGAGGGCCATAACTATATGACGCGCGAAAAGCGGTTGAGAGAGTTTCGGCTGGGGGCGGCGATTCGGCTGGCTCTACCCTTCGCCCGATCGCGCGCGTTTCTTATCAAAGGATTGTCAACCCGGCACGCCCAAATCATACTTCCATTCGAGCATGAGTGACATATGTGGCGTTGATCCCCGCTTAGGATCCCATCTTAATGAGTGGGCGAGTTTCTCGCTCATGTGGACTCCAGAAGGAAAGGGTGTTTTGCGGGGTAATCGGCGCGGCAACATCGATCCGTCGTCCACGAAGACTGCAGTTGACTAACTTGGCGCCGGCAAAAGCCATTGGAAGCCATCGTGTCACGAAAGAGCGTAGGCTCCGGCTCATCTGCGGCTTCTTACGCAAGGTCCGAATCGCCGCAGGCCGAAGTGAAAAGTGGAAGAAGTCTGGTACGCCTGCTCAAGGAAGATCCGATAGCGAGTCATAACAGTTTTATTCGAATGCCAGGGAACTCTGAGCAGTACCGTTCGATAAACTCCCTGAATGATCGTAAGCGCCAGGAACTTGGGCTACGCCCTTTGAGGCCGCTCGATTTCGACTGCTTTATATCGCGCAGCCGGAGCAACAGCCTTTGGCGTTCGTTTTCGTTTGAGCTGGGACATGCCGCCAATGTGTGATTAGCGGCCTTGATCCTCCGCCACGTTAGTCTTGGTTCAACAAGTTCTCAGAAGCTGACTAATGGGCGTGCTGCAAATCTGTACCTCGGCGAGCGGATGCGGCCAGAGGTAGAATTGAATCGATGTCGAAGATGAGAAAAGGCGGTCGATCCAGGCGGTCTGCCGGGTTCGTTGCCGTTAACGATGGAGTGCGGCCGGCGCCCAAAGATCTCATCGTTCCGGCAGACCGGCTTCCTCGCGGAAAATCTGATACGGCAGCTCTCAAGGCTAATCCGGATGAACTGACGAAGGCCGTTGTAAGAGCTACGGAAGTTTTTGGTGACGAAGATGCGGCGTTTCGTTGGCTTGGAACGCCCGTGGCGGCTCTGGATTTCGCCACGCCGATTTCGTGCCTGGGCACGCATCAAGGTGCGATGCGCGTAAATGACGTTCTGGCGCAAATCGAACACGGCGTTTGGTAATTGACCGTTTACCGGATTTGCAAGGCAAAATATCCCGCAAACGATGGTGAGGGCGCGAGGCGCGCCGGGGCCGCTGGATCATAAAGGAACGGCGATGTTGTATTGCGGGGCTACTGCGTCTTTATGCGTGCTCGAAGTGCTTGCGCGCAGCGCTATGCTTCCGGCCGATATGATCGTCGTGCAAGCCAGAATTCCGCATAGCCTTTCAATACGGACGTTTGAAGAATCAAATTTATCTCCGAATTGGTGCAGCCCCATGCCTCCCAAGAAAACGCGGGACCTCGGAACGGATTGGATAATGAGCGGGGCTACCGCGGTGCTGTCTGTGCCTTCGGTTGTTATTCCGAGTGAGAAAAATTATTTAGTGATCCCGCCTCATCCCGATTTCGCCAGAATTCGCTTTTTGCTGCCTCGTCCGTTTACATTCGACAGGCGTCTGAAACTTACTCGCTGATTCAAGGCGTTTCCACCGAAGCGCCCCAAACGGCCGTTGCGCGCGCCGTAGATCGGGCCGTTCTTTTGACGCTCGATCCGCGGCACGCCGACTATTCGTCAACCTGGATCACTTCCGGATAAGCGCCCCTGACGACCTCGACGGACCTGATCAAGCCACCGATCAGCCGGACCCCACCTTTCCAACAGCAGCCGGTCGTGATAATTTCTTGGCAATGCGAACCACTTCGTTGAAGAAGTTTGCGCTGCAGGTTGCCTTGACGGCCGGGGTGGCCATCCAGGCTTACGGACAGTCCGCCAACACGGGGACGCTTATCGGAACCGCGAACGATGCGAGCGGCGCGGTCGTGCCGGGGACGCAGGTCGATCTGCGCGACACCACGACGGGCCTGTCGCGCACTGTGCTTACCAATACAGCGGGGCAATATTCCTTTCCGGGCGTGCCGCCGGGGACTTACGCCGTGAAGGGAAGCCATGCGGGATTTGCCGATGTGACAGTACCGCGCGTGGATATCGAAATCGGCAAGTCATATACCGTGAACCTGAAGCTGGAGGTGGGCACGGCTCAACAGGTGGTCGAGGTCACCACTACGCCGGGCGCGGAGTTGCAGACGCTCGACGCGTCGGTGGGAAGCGTCGTGGGCGGCGACACGCTGATGATGGTGCCGACGCTGACGCGCAACGTGGCCAATCTGCTTCTGTTTCAACCGACTTCGATGCCGCAGCAGGCATCGTCGCAGGGCAGCAGCTATGGCGGCCAGGTGGCAGGCGCGCATAGCGATCAGAACTCGATCGTGCTGGATGGCGGCAACATCACTAATGGAACATCGGCCAACAGCGACTATTTCGTGAATTTCAATGGTGGTCCGCAAGGAGCGATCCCGACGCCGGTGGAGAGCATCCAGGAGTTTCGCGTCTCGACCAGCAACCACACCGCAAGTTTCAGTGGCGCCTCCGGGAGCGAAACCATCCTGGTGACCAAGCGCGGCGGCAACCAGTTTCACGGCTCCGGCTACTGGTACCTGCAGAACAGCGATCTGAACGCGAACACGTGGACGCTCAACCGTCTGGGCCAGGCGCGTCCGCAAAGCCGCGACAATCGCTTCGGCGGCAGCCTGGGCGGCGCCATACCGGGGCTGAAGGATTCGAAAAAGACTTACTTCTACATGAACTATGAAGGCCGGCGGCTGGTAGCGCAGCAATCCTATTCGCGGATTGTGCCCACCGATTCGCTTCGTCAGGGAATTCTGCGCTTCCGCGATGCGGGGGGCAATATCGTTTCGTACAACCTGGCGAACGCGCAGCTTTGCGGCGCCGCGGGCAATTCAGCCTGCGATCCGCGCGCGCTGGGAATCAACCCGCTGGTGAGCCAGATATGGAATCAGTACGAACCCGCGGGGAACGATCCCTCTCAGGGCGACGGATTGAACACCACCGGCTTCACGGCTGCGCTGCCGCTGCCGACCACGTCAAACTTCGGCGTGGTGCGGTTGGACCACGCGTTCGGTTCGAAATGGCAGGCGTTTGGCAGCTATCGGATCTACAAGGAGGTTTCCGCCGTCAACCGCCAGGTGGATATCGGCGGCCTGTTCGCCGGGGACGTGAAGGGCCAGCCGGCGGCGGTGGCGAATATTCCGCAGCAGCCACGCTACGTCGTGCTCGGCCTCACCGGCACGCTCACTCCGAACCTGACCAACGAGCTGAACGTCAGCTATACGCGCGAGTGGTGGTATTGGAATACCGCCAGCGCGTTTCCGCAGGTGCCAGGGACGGCGGCAGCGCTGGAGTTAGGCGGCAATAGCGCGAGCCCCCTGCTGCCCATCAATCTCAATACCACCGGCGCGCGGCAGCGTCTTTGGAATGGCCACAATTACAACGCGGCGGATAACCTGTCGTGGCTCAAAGGAACGCACTTCATCCGCGCTGGCGGCACATTCAGCCATGCGGGCGTGAAGTTCGTCCGCGACGATGGCCAAGTGGGACTGATCGAGCCTGCATACCTGATTCAGCAATCGACCGGGCTCAACATTCCCGCTGCGTACCAGCCGCCGGCGTGCACAACCACGCGCAGCGCGGATTGCCTGCCGTCGAACCAGATCAGCAACTGGAACAGCCTCTATTCGCAAGTGCTGGGACTCGTCGATCAGGGTTTGCAGGTGGGAGTGCGCGGGTCGGATCTGAATGCCCTGCCTTCGGGCACGATGCTATTCGACGACGTACACTTCGACAGCTTCAGCTTGTATGCAACGGATTCCTGGAAGCTCACGCCGACCCTCACGATCAACTATGGGCTGAACTGGTCTGTGGATATTCCGCCCATTGATCAGACCGGCAAGCAATCGATTTCCATGACCGCGCCCGGAAATACCGTGATCATTCCGGAGAATTACCTCGCGTCGCGCGAGCAGGCGGCGTTGAACGGGCAGGTCTACAACCCCACTGTGGAGTTCGGTCCGCTGCCGTTCTCGGGAAGAAAGTATCCGTATAACCTCGTGTGGGACACGGTGGCGCCGCGCGTGGCGCTTGCGTGGACTCCGAAATTCGCCCACGGCAAACTGGTGATCCGTGGCGGCTACGGACAGTTATTCGATCGTCTGAACGGCGTGCAGAAAGTCGGGAACGAGTTTCAGGCCTTCGGATTCCAGCAGACGCTGACGTGCCTCGGGCCATCGCGCACGGGGCAATGCCTGGGCAGCCTTGGGTCCGATCCATCCACCGGATTCCGCATCGGCGTCGACGGTTCGACGGTTCCGATTCCGGCTCTCACCGCTTCCGCTACCCCCCCGCTGATCCCAGGTTCCGTCGGTGTTCCGGGCGCGAACCAGCCGATTGCCAATACGACTTATCAGATCGATCCGACATATCGCCCGGGACGAAACCACAATTGGGACTTGACCATTCAGCGCGAAATGCCGGGGAAATCGCTGATCGAGATCGGATACATCGGACGGCACGCGGACAATATCTACAATCCTCTCGAGGTTAACGGCGTGCCATGGATGATGACGCTCAACGGCCAGAGCTACGCGCAGGCTTACGACGCCGTCGCGGCGCAACTCGCGGCCGGCGCATCGGTGAGTCCGCAGCCATTTCTGGAATCGGCGCTCGCGGGCAGCTCATTCTGCACGGCCCCCAACACGAGCTGCACGGCAGGCGTCGTGTCGAAGTTCGGCAGCTCCTTCCGCAATCAGCAGGTCACCACGGTGTGGAACGGTATTCAGCCGTCCTTCCACTTCGGACCGGCGACCGCGGCGACAAGCCAGGTCTCCTCGACCTTCTTCTATTGGGCGAGCGCCGGCTGGTCGAATTACAACGCCGGCTTCATCTCGTATCGCACGCGCAACTTCAAAGGGCTGACGCTGGACGCCAATCTGACATACGCGCATTCGCTCGACACGCGCGGGCTCAACCAGGACGTCGACACCGCCGCATCGTTCTCCTACAACCTGGCCTACGATTACGGCACCTCGGCATTCGATCGCAAAGTAGTGTTCAATATGCTGGGCCTGTATGAGCTGCCCTTCGGCAAGAATGGACACGGGCCTTTGAATTATGTGATCCAGGGCTGGTCGATCGCGCCGATTCTCAATATCTCAAGCGGGCTGCCGCTCAAGGTGGCGACCGGCTCCGGGCAGGAGTTTGGACAGGGCGGCGGCGCGAATTCCGCCGGCGCGGTGTTGCTGACGAAAGACACGTTCGGCAACAGCATCCATTCGGGGATCGCTGGCGATTCGAAAACTCAGGTGGGAATCAACGGCAATTCCGCCACGGGCGGATCCGGCCTGAACCTGTTTGC
>DATAUH010000154.1:0-7590 GCA_036268375.1 Bryobacteraceae bacterium
ACGGACGCCAGTCCCAGCAAGCTCAGCCCAACCACCGGCGCCGCCAATCGCTGCCAATTTTCGGGCTTGTGCCGCTCCGCCCACGTAATCAGCCGTACGTACCCCACTGAAAATATCCCCGCCACCGGACCGAGCACCAGCGCGCCCACCAGAGCCGAAATCGACGAACTGTATGCGGGCGCCAGATACGTCGGCGCGTCCGGCAGAAAGATCCACGCGACGCCGGTTGCAATTACGGACATGCCAATTGCCGGGAGCACATAGCGAAGCGCCAGCACTCCGCGCATTACTTCGAGCGCGAAGATCGCTCCCCCCAGCGGCACTCCATACGCCGCCGACATCCCCGCGCCCGACCCGCACGCCACCAGCAACCGCCTCTGTTCGTCCGTCAGCCGCGCGCGGTTCGCAAACAGGTTCGCGAATACCGCGCCCACCTGCTTCGGCGCGCCCTCGCGTCCCAGCGACGCGCCCATTCCCACAATCACCACTGAAAGCACCGCGCTTCCCAAGGTGCGCAGCTCCGGCAGTCTGCCCGCGTGAAACCAGATTGCGGCGGTCGTGTCGATCCCATTTCCACTCGACAATCGCCGCAATAACATCTGCCCCAGGCCAGTCGCTACGCCCGCCGCCAATAATGCGACGATGTGCGTTTGAAGCGGCGCGTTGATCGCCGCTGCCAGCAGGTTTTGGCCGCTGCCGCCCCAGAACAGCCGTTGAACAACCTCCAGCAATTTCGTCAGAAGTCCCGCGCCCAGGCCCGCCACAATTCCGGTCGCAATCAGGCTCAGCCAGAAGCGCGCCGCCGCCGGATGCTGCAGCGTCGCCGGAATCGATGTGGTAACGGATGTAGTGTTGGGCGTTTCTTCCACGAATCTCCCTGTCGAGTTGCGGCCGCTCTTTTATGATCCGCCAGACAGCTCGTGAGCCATTAAGGCGCCCTGCGCGGCCTGTGCGCTAGCGTGCGCTCGCCAGCGCGCGATACTTCCGCAACAGTTCGTACATCACCACACCGCCCGCGGTCGCGACGTTCAGCGAATGCTTCAGTCCTAGCATCGGGATGCGCACATGCGTGTCGCAGCGCGCGGAAATCTCCGGCCGGATGCCGTCCACTTCATGGCCGAACACCACGCAAACCGGAAACCGCGGCATCCAGTCGAACAGATCCACCGCATGCACCGACGTTTCGACGGCCGCCAACTCGCAACCGCGCTGCTGTATTGCGTCGAGTAACGGTTCTGACTCCCAGGCGAACTCCCACGCCACCGTTTCATCCGCGCCCAGCGCCGTTTTGCTGATCGCGCGTTTCGGCGGCCTCCCCGTAATGCCACACAGGTACAGTTTTTCGATCGCGGCCGCGTCCCCTGTTCGAAAAAACGAACCCACGTTATACAAACTGCGAACATTGTCCAGAAAGATCGAAACCGGCAGCGGCGCCAGCTTCTCGTAAGCCGCGCCGGCGCTTGTCGCTTGAAAAGGAATGCGGTCCAACTGTACAGGATAGTAAAATAAGGCTTCCCAGGAGGTTCGATGGCAGTAAAGACCCGCCGCAAGGCGGTCGTAGTGGATATCGGCGGAGTGAAAGTGGGCGGGGATCACCCTATCGTGGTGCAGTCCATGACTAATACGGACACGGCGGACGCTCCCTCCACCGTAAATCAGACGATGGCCCTCGCCCGTGCCGGTTCCGAACTGGTGCGCGTCACTGTAAACACTGACGCGGCCGCCGCCGCCGTGCCGCGCATCGTTGATGCTCTTGAGAAATTCGGCGTACGCGTGCCGATCGTGGGCGATTTCCACTACAACGGTCACCTGCTGCTGAAGAAATTCCCTGAATGCGCGCGCGCATTAGCCAAATACCGGATCAATCCGGGTAACGTCAATATCGGCCGCAAGACCGACGACAACTTCCGCACCATGATCGACGTCGCCTTGGAATACAACAAGCCGGTGCGTATCGGCGTCAACTGGGGTTCGCTCGATCAGGCGCTCTTGATGCGCATGATGGACGAGAATTCGCGCTTGCCGGAGCCGAAGGATGCGCGCGACGTCACGCTCGACGCCATCGTAGTCAGCGCGGTCGAATCTGCCCGTGCAGCCGAGCGTTACGGGATGGGCAAAGACAAAATCATCCTCAGCGCCAAGGTCAGCGGCGTGCAGGACCTCATCGACGTCTACCGCTCCCTCGCCGCCGCCTGCGATTACGCGCTGCACCTAGGGCTCACTGAGGCTGGCATGGGCAGCAAAGGCGTGGTTGCCACCACCGCCGCGCTCTCTCCGCTTCTGCAGGAGGGCATCGGCGATACCATCCGCGCTTCGCTCACGCCGCAGCCCAATGGTGATCGCACCGAAGAGGTCTTCGTTTCGCAGCAGATTCTCCAGTCGCTCGGTATTCGCAGCTTTACTCCGCAGGTTACCGCCTGTCCCGGCTGCGGCCGCACCACCAGCACCTTCTTCCAGGAAATGGCCGACCAGATCCAGTCTTACCTTCGCGAGCAGATGCCCAAGTGGAAAGCCACGCATCCCGGCGTCGAAACCATGAAAGTGGCGGTAATGGGCTGCGTCGTTAATGGCCCGGGCGAATCCAAGCACTCAAACATAGGCATCTCTCTGCCAGGTACCTTTGAAGAGCCGGTCGCGCCCGTATATGTCGATGGACGTTTGATGACTACTTTGCGCGGAGATCGTCTTGTCGCTGAATTCATATCGATATTAAATGAATACGTTGAGTCGCACTACGCCGCGGCCGTGTGCGTGGGAGTTAACTAACGTCGCATAAGCTGAGATTCTCACGGTACATCCGTGCGAGGCGGGGTTATAATTCCTTTAGTTTCCGGAATCACTCGTCTGTATGATTAAGGGTTTAAAAGAATTTTTCGAAAGAATCGCCTACGCGGGCTTGAAACCCCAGGGCGGCAGGCCGGTTACGCCCGCCAACGCTAAACTCGAATCAGACGGTTCCAAGCCCAAAGGCTTCGCCGCCCTGCAACTTTGGATCGAAAGCAAGCTGAACAAATCCGTCAACGTCGATCCTCTATATCTCAGCAACCGCACCACGGCCCAGCGCTTCCGGACCTTCGGCATCTTTGGTCTTCCGGTATTGCTGGTGCTCGGCGGCGTTTCGCTTGCGCTGTTCGGCTATTTCGACCCTGCGGTCGTGATCTCGCCTCCCCCGGCCGGCCCGAGCAACGCCGAAATCGCGGCCAAAATGCTGCCCGATATCGAAAAGAATATTCATATCGATTCTCAGTCGGCGCTCGAAATCCAGAACGTGCAGGTGGTCAGTGGCTTTCCCGCCCGCCTCGTCGGCGTGGCGAGGAATAACTCGGATCACGAGATCTTTAAAGCCGATCTCACGTTCGATTTGACCGATAAAACCGGCTCCCGCCAGGGCGCCGTCTCCACCGAAATCAAAAACATCGCTTCTAGGGCTTCGGTGCCGTTCCAATTCCCTATCGAACAGCGCTCCGCCACCTTCGCGCTGGTTCGCGACGTCGCGGTCCGTTAATTCCGGTTCCGCTCGCCCGCACAGCCCGCACCGGAGTGCCCGACGCGATAATGGAAGTAGCTGTCATCGCGGCTCTCCATGCGACCCATATATCTTGACCATCACGCCACCACACCAGTCGATCCGCGTGTGCTCGCGTCGATGCTGCCCTATTTCACGGAGAAGCCGGGCAATGCCGCCAGCAGCACCCATAGCTTCGGGTGGGAGGCCTCCAGCGCCGTTGAGCAGGGGCGCGCGCAAATTGCTGGCTTGATTGGCGCATATCCGGGCGACATGGTCTTTACCAGTGGCGCCACCGAGTCCAACAATCTCGCCCTGTTAGGCGCGGCCGACCTTCACGCGGTTCCCGGCCACATCATCACCATGTCCACGGAACACAAAGCCGTGCTCGACCCGCTTGCTCATCTCCCCCGCCGCGGCCATACCGTCACCGTACTCCCTCCCCAACCCGATGGACGTCTCGATGTCGACCTTCTCCGTACCGCCATTCGCCCCGAAACCTTTCTCATCAGCGTGATGTTTGCCAATAATGAAATCGGCGTGATCCAGCCGGTCTCTGAAATTGGCGCCATTTGCCGCGAGCGCGGCGTTCTCTTCCACTGCGACGCCGCGCAGGCCGCCGGCAAAGTTGCAGTCGATGTCCAAAGCTGCTTCATCGATCTCCTCTCCCTGAGCGCGCACAAAATGTATGGCCCCAAAGGCGTCGGCGCTCTCTACGTTCGCCGCGGCGTCAAACTGGAGGAACAGATTCACGGCGGCGGTCACGAACATGGCCTGCGCTCGGGTACGCTCAACGTCCCCGGCATCGTCGGATTTGGCGCGGCTTGCTCCATCGCCGGGCAGGAGATGGGAGGTGAGGGCCTGCGCCTCGCGAAATTGCGCGATCGCCTGTGGGCGCGCCTGCAAACCGCCGGCGGCGTACGCCTGAACGGCTCTAGGGACCATCGCCTGCCCGGCAACCTCAACGTCTCATTCGCCGGAGTGGACGGCGACGCGCTTCTCACCGCGATCCCCGAGATCGCTGTCTCCGCCGCCTCCGCATGCTCCGGAGCGAGCGGCTCCAGCTATGTCGTCGAAGCTCTGGGCGTCCCGGTCGAGTTCCGCAACTGCATCGTCCGCTTCGGCATCGGCCGCGGCAACACCGAAGAAGAGATCGACTATGCGGCGGAGCGTCTCCTCGCTACCGTGGCCGAACTTCGCGCGCTATCGCCTGTGGCCTCCTTGCTGTAGAAAGCCTGCGCAATCAACACGCCAGCCCTCCAAAAACGCCATCTCAGCATGCTATAATCCTGTAGTCTTCCTGTATCAAACCCAGGAAATTTCTATGCCGAAGCTAAAGACACACAAAGGTGCGTCCAAGCGGTTCAAGAAGACGGGCACAGGCAAAGTCGTTCGCAATCATGCCTTTGGCCGCCACATTCTGACCTCGAAACCGCACAAACGCAAGAAGAAGCTGCACAAGAGCGTGGTGGCCGATGCGGCCGATCAGCCCGTTCTCAAGAGAATGCTGCCCTATTAACAGGGTTCAGCAATTGTGCGGACGGCGCCCTTCGCACGTGCCCGTTCCGCCGAAATAAGGAGATTGAAACGTGCCTAGAGTAAAACGTGGTACCCACCGCCGGGCCTCTCGTAAAAAGACGTTAGCGCTGGCTTCCGGTTATTTTTTAACGAAAAGCAAGCTTTACCGTGCGGCTCAGGAGGCCGTGGAGCGCGGACTGAAGTTCGCCTACACTGGCCGCAAAAACAAGAAGCGTGATTACCGCGCCTTGTGGATCGTCCGCATCAACGCCGCCTGCCGCGAAGCCGGCATGTCGTACAGCAAGTTCCTTCACGGCGTGAAAATGGCGGGTCTGGATCTCGACCGCAAAGTGCTGGCCGACATCGCCCTCAACGATGAGGCGGGGTTCAAAACCCTCGTGCAGTCTGCCAAGACCGCGCTCGAAAGCGCGCAGTAGCTCCCCTACCGGGAGCCGCGGACGGCGTTAATTTTTCTTTGCGCGTCCGCGGCTCTGCGGTAAATTGAAGTTTACCCACCGTATGACCCCCATCGAGCAGGAAGCCGACGCCCTAAGTAGTCTGGAAGACCGCATTCAGCGCGCCATCGAAATGGTGTCTCGTCTGCGTGCGGAAAAAGAGGCCGCGCTGGAGGAGGCCGCCGAGGCCAAAGCCGAAGTGGAGCGCCTGACCGAGGACAACCGATTGCTGCAGTCCGAGCGCAAGCAGGTCCGTTCGCGGATCGAAAAACTGCTCGGCCAAATCGACCAATTGAGCTCCTGAGGGTCGTGGAAAGCGCCGTCAAAAAACCGGTCCGCGTCACCATCTTAAGCCGCCCTTACACTTTGCGTACGGTCGGCGATCCCGCCGAAGTCGAAGCCCTTGCCGCCAGCATCGACGAACTCATGCTCAACATCGCGTCGAAGGCCCCCAACGCCGATTCGACGCACATCGCCGTTCTTGCTTGCCTTCACCTCGCCGATAGCCTGCGTGAGGCAGAGCGCGAGTTAGGTCGACTGAAAGAGCGCATCGGCGAAAAATCGCAACGCTTCGCCGGGCTGCTCGATCAACTCATCTCTTCCGCCGGAGAATCCCACACCGGAGAGCCGTAATGCTGTCGCGCGCCCTATCCCTCTTCCTCGCCGCTGGAGCAGCCATGGCACTGTCGTCGTACGAAAACGAAGTGATGGAGTGGCGCAATAACCGCGCCGCCACGCTCAAGGCGGAGGATGGCTGGTTATCTCTCGCGGGTCTTTACTGGCTGCACCCCGGCTCAAACACCTTCGGTAAAGATCAGTCGAACGACCTTGTTCTTCCGGACGGCTCCGCGCACGCCGGCTCTTTCGAGTTTCACACCGGCAAGGTCACCCTCAACGGCCGCGACCTCAAGCCCAATGACGCGGCGCCTGCGCTCACTGTGGGCCGCGCCAAGCTGTTCCTGATCCAGCGCTCCGGCAAAATCGGCATTCGCGTGAAAGACCCGCAAAGCGACGCTCGCCGCAATTTTCACGGGCTTGAATATTTCCCGATCAGCGAACGGTTCCGCATCACGGCGCAGTGGGTCGCCGAACCGCAGGATCTCCCTATCCTCAACGTCATCGGGCAGACCGAGCCGCAGCCTAGCCCCGGCTATGCCGTTTTCCATCTGAACGGCCACGAATATAAGCTGCGCCCGTATATCGAAGTGCCCGGCGACAAGCAGTTATTCTATGTTTTCAAGGACCAGACCGCCGGCAAAGAGACCTACGGCGCGGGCCGTTTCTTCTACTCCGATTTCCCTCACGACGGCAAAGTCGTGCTGGATTTCAACAAGGCCTACAGCCCGCCCTGCGCGTTTACGCCGTACGCCACCTGCCCGCTTCCGCCGCCCGAAAACAGGCTGGCCGTGCGCATTGAAGCCGGCGAAAAGAAGTACGGCGATCACTAAGTTGAAACACGACCTGGGTGCGGACGGCTTCTGCATGAAGCAGTTCTTCGCCACAGAAGCTGCGTTTCGCGGCGTGTTACTCCTGTTCAACCTGCTGGCCGAGTTCCAGCCTGCTGCCGGTCTGCCGGTCTATCGCGAGCCGGCCACTGTTCGGACTCAGATCCTCACCTGCGGCGCCATCCTGGGTCGGGCTGGCCGCCGCCTGGTGATTCACCTATCGCAGAGTTGGGGCGGCTTGCAAACGAGAAACCGCTTGCTGGACAGCATCCTGCTTTGCCGAAGTTGACTCTGGCTGTCCAAACCTGATCTCGACCGCCGCAAAATCACGCCCTTTAACACCCGCGCCAAGGAGGTTAGATTCACGTTCAACTTCGGAATTCAGGTTAATGCCAGGCGCTGTCGCATGGTCCGACCAAACCGGGACACTTTAAACACATGCGTTGAAAATGAAGGACTTGCTTTGGCTCCGCGAACAGGATTGGAACCAGTGGCCTTTCGGTTAACAGCCGATGAGTTATCGGTGGCAGCAGTTAGCGGCTCGCCGAGAGTGCCGGAGAGCAAACGCGGCGCGGACGCAACACTATTGCTTTTGGCAACTTCACCTGGCCCATTTCGGCGGTTTAATTTGGCCCACCCTAAGTCATTGATTCTCCAGGAACCGTGT
>DATAUH010000155.1:0-7166 GCA_036268375.1 Bryobacteraceae bacterium
CTGCGTCTGCAGCGCGCGCGTGCGGTACACGTCGCAAACCGCGCTGAGCGGCGCGTTATTCAGCTTCTGAAAATGCGGCAGTAGTTGATTGCCGCGTACGCCGCACCCGATGAGCGCGATCGACATACGGTCGTTGGCGCCGAGTACGCGAGAGTAGGAGACGGCAGTCAGAGCGGCCGAAGTTATGATTTCACGTCGTGTCATATGGATTTCATCTGTGCCTGGAATGTGTATGCAATGCCAACAGGACCGCCGCCAAGTAAGCGGCAGAAGCGAAAGTGGAAGCAGAAAACGCCGCCTGGTCCTGATTCGGTATTAGAGCAGCGACACCTGAAAAGAAGCTTAAGAAACGTCCGGTCATTAAAAATAAATGTGGCCGGTTTCGGCAGTCGGCGGACCCAAGTCGCTGCATGAATATCTGGTGAGTCCAAGGTTTCTTAAGGTTCTTTTCAGAGTGGGATGCTCTAATGCCCGATATGCAAATTCGACGGTGGCTTTAGGATGCGCACTCTTTTGCTTTTTTCTACCTTGGCTGCCTGCTGCCTGCTGGCTCAGAAAATCGCTGTGCCGCACAAGATTCAGGTCCTCATTGTTACCGGCCAAGACAAACATCCCTGGCGCGAAACCACTCCTTATTTCCGCGGAATTCTCGAGCAGACGGGAAAGTTCGAGGTGCGCGTGACCGAGGAATTCCGCGGAGCCGGTCCCATCACGTTGCTCCCCTATGACGTGGTCGTGCTGAATTATTCGGACGAGAAGTTGACCGTCCCAACCTGGAGCGCCGC
This sequence comes from Bryobacteraceae bacterium, assembly GCA_036268375.1. Taxonomy (GTDB): domain Bacteria; phylum Acidobacteriota; class Terriglobia; order Bryobacterales; family Bryobacteraceae; genus PALSA-243. The sequence goes on from DATAUH010000155.1 coordinate 786, forward strand.
CACCAAGGAGGCGCTGCTGTCTTTCGTCCGCTCAGGTAAGGGTTTGGTCGTCTATCACCACGCAGCCGCATCGTTTCAGGATTGGCCGGAGTACGAAAAACTGGTCGGCTGCGTCTGGCGAACCGCCCAGAGCCATCATTCTCCCGTCCACGATTACGAGGTCAAGATCCAGGACGTCAGCCACCCGGTCATGAGCGGTTTGACGCCGTTTATGGCGCAGACCGATGAACTATATGCGGGCCTGAAGTGCCAACCGGCGGACAAGTTGCACGTGCTGGCCACGGGTTGGGACGATCACTCCCTCTATAAGGCGAAACCCGGTGAGGCGCCGCCCACCGGTCCTTCGCGCGATGAACCACTCCTCTGGACCCTCAATTACGGCTCCGGGCGAGTATTCGCCACGATGCTCGGAAACGACATGCGCGCCGTGCATACCGCCGGTTTCATCTCCACATTCGTGAGAGGCGCCGAGTGGGCCGCAACCGGCAACGTCACCATCCCGCCGCCCGCGCCTTCGAACCGCTCCACGCCCGCCGGATGGACCACGTTTGGCGCCGATTCGCAAAGAACGAGTTGGGCGCGGGGCGAAAAGTTACTCACTCCGAAAAACGTCTCAACGCTCGCGTTGAAGTGGAAGACTCAGCTCGATAATACGCCCAAGGAACTCACGTCGCTCTCCGCGCCGGTGGTGGTGGATCAGGTGAAGGTGACTCTGGGCATCAAGGAGTATGTAATCGTCGCGGGCAGTTCCGACGACATTTACGCTATAGACGCCGATACCGGAAAGCTCGTTTGGCGGAAGAAGTTCAGCATGGAAGGCGCTCCCTCCCGAAAGATCAGCACCCTCTGTCCCTTCGCGGCCAACGCCACTCCCGCCATCCAGGGTGGCAGGCCGCAGACGGTGTACGCGATTTCGAGCGACGGCCGGTTACATGCCCTGAGCGCGGTCGATGGCGAGGACAAGTTCCCTCCCAGACCATTCGTTCCGCCATTCTCCAAAAACTGGAGCATTAATATCGTTGGAGACACGCTCTATACGGCCATTTCCCAGGGCTGCAACGGCGTTAATTCCGGCGTGTATGGGATCGACATCAGCCGTGCGGATGGTCCGATTCGCGATTTTCAGGCCGGCCGGCCTGGGATCTGGGGCCGCGCCGGCGTGGCAGTTTCCGCTGCCTCCGGCACGGTGTTTGCCGAAACGGGTGATGGCGTCTTCGATCCTGGCGCTGGTTCCTGGGCCGATACATTCCTCGCCCTTTCGCCCAAGGATCTCCACGTGACGGATTATTACACGCCTCAAAACCGGGAGTGGCTAACGCGCAAGGATTTGGACATGGGCTGCATGACGCCCGTCGTTTTCGAGTTCAACGGCAAGGAATACCTGGTGGGCGGCGGAAAGGAAGGCAGGCTCTTCCTTCTTGATACATCTTCCATGGGCGGTCCCACGCATCGTGAGCCCTTCTACCAAACCGGTCTCTTGACCAATGAAACCGCCGCTTACGGAGCTCGCGGATTCTGGGGATCTTTCGCCACTTGGATAGATTCTGACAAAACCCGCTGGCTGTTCGTCCCCGCTTGGGGACCTCCGCACCCTGCTGCGGTTTCAACCTTCCCGATCTCGAATGGCGACGCTTCGGCGGGCAGCATCATGGCGTTCCGCATCGAGCCCAGTCACGGACTTCCTACTCTGAGACCGGCCTGGATCTCGCGCGGCCTGAATGTCCCTGAGCCCCCGATCATTGCCAACGGGGTGGTGTTCGCTCTTTCCAGTGGCGAGGATGTCCGCCAGGCCGATGCTGCCGGTAGAGGGATGAACACTGTCGAACGGCTGCATGGCTCATCTCACGCCGTGTTGTACGCCCTGGACGCGGCAACAGGGAAGGAACTGTACTCGAGCGGAGACCTCATTTCCTCATTCACTCATTTCGGCGGCATTGCGCTATCTAACGGTCGGATCTTCGTTACTACGTGGGACGGCACAGTCTATGCGTTCGGAATCGGCGACGAACAACGTTAGTCCTCCCGGCGTGGCTGCTGCGGGAAACCGTTCGGCAGCCCGCAGGCGGTGGAACGCGCCGGAAAAACTGAACGGACGAACCGGCCCGGATTACGTACCGCAAAAACTGTCGTGAATGTTCAGTTACACCCGCCGGTCTTAAGACTCTCTTTAGATTGCGCTGTTATAGTCCGCTTCTCGCTATGTGGAACTTAGTGCGCGCCGCTCCCTCCCGGGAGCAGCCGCGTTGCGCGGTCTCGCTTACTTTTTGAAGGGAAATTCTGAATGAAAATACGACTACTCCTGACGGCTGTACTGCTATCAGCGTCCGCATATGCGCAATTTGACGCCACTGTGCTTGGCACTGTGACCGACTCGTCCGGGTCCGCTATCTCGCACGCTAACGTTGAACTGTTGAACGGTCGGACAGGTATTTCCGAACACGCCACCACGGATGCCAATGGCGATTACCGTTTTCTCAGCGTGCGCGTCGGCAGGTATAGCGTAAGAGTGCAGGCAACCGGATTCAAGACTGCCACCACAGAGGAGTTCGCGGCCGATGTCTCCGCCCGGCAGCGTGTCGATGTCAGCCTTCAAGTAGGCGAACTCAAACAATCGATCGAGGTGCAGGCGGCGGCCGCGACGCTCGAAACCGATTCCAGTAATCGTGGCCAGGTGATCGGTCACGAAACCATCGTCGATCTGCCTCTGAATGGACGAGATTATGCCGATCTGGCCCTCCTCGCGCCAGGCGTTCGCAAGGCGGTAAATAGCAATACGGCCGCCCGCGATGCGGCGTACGACATCAACGGCATGCGTTCGGCGTTCAACTCCTTCAACCTCGACGGCCTGGACAACAATGCCTATGGCACCAGCAATCAGGGTTTCTCTTACCAGGTGGTGCAGGCTTCGCCGGATGCGGTGCAGGAGTTCCGTTTCGATACCAACAACTACAGCGCCGAGTACGGACGGGCAGCAGGAGCCGTCATCAGCGCCAGCATCCGCAGTGGAACGAATGACTTTCATGGCGCGGTCTGGGAGTTTCTGCGCAATACCAGCCTCAACGCCGTCGGCTTTTTCCAGCCGGTGGGAGGCCAAAAGCCGACCCTGGTGCAGAACCAGTTCGGCGCCGCCATCGGCGGCCCGATCCGCAGGAACAAGCTGTTCTTCTTCGCGGATTACGAGGGCTTCCGCAGCGCCGCTCACATCCTGAGTTACTCCACGCTTCCCACGGCCGCGCAGAAGCAAGGCAACCTGGGTACGCCCATTGTCAATCCGTTTACCGGAGCTTCGTACCAGGATGGCATCGTTCCGGCATCGCAGATCACGAGTTTCGCGGCGAGAGTGCTTTCCCAACTCCCCGACCCAAATCTTCCAGGAGCCGCCAACAACTACCAATCTTCTCCCGCGACTATTACGCCAAACGACAAAGGCGACGGCCGCCTGGACTACTATTTCAAACAGAACCTTACCTTCTTCGGCCGGTTTAGCGCCCGTCTGCAAAACCAGAGCGTGGATCCCGGAATCCCCGGGCCATCCGGCGGCAGTGGCGACCTTTTCCGCAGCTACGACCGCTCTATCGCACTCGGCGCGACGGCGACGGTGAGTCCTAAAGCGGTTGTGGATTTGCGGCTCGGCCTGACCAGAATGGAAGGCGCCGATTTCAAGAAGTGGGAACTCGACAATACTCCGGGGATGCTGGCGCTCTATGGTATCCCCGGCACGCCCGAGGAAAAGCCAATCGCGAGCGGGCTCAATACCCAATCCATCACCGGATACGCTTCCATGGGACACAACGCCGGACAGCACCAGTATCCGGAAGTGGTGAATCCCAAGGGCGCCTATTCGCGGATCGAGGGACGCCATACGATCAAAGCAGGCGTCGAGTATCAGCACATCTCAACCGAGATTCTGGACCTGAACCCGCTTACCGGCGCTGACACTTATGCCGGACAGTTCAGCCGGCCGGCAGGCGCGAAGGCTAACAATATTTACAATCTGTCCGACTTCCTATTCGGCGCGCGGGATTCTTACAACATGAACAGCTATGGCGTCTTCCATTACCTGCAACAGATGTATTTCGGTTATGTGCAGGATGACTTCAAGGCCACCCGCAAGCTCACATTGAACATCGGGTTGCGCTACGAATTCGCCACGCCCCAGTACGAAGCTTACAATCACTTGAGCAACTTCGATCCGGCAACCAATAGCCTGATCTCGGCGAAAAGCGGTTCGCTCTACGATCGTGCGCTGGTCAATCCCGACCCGCTGAACTTTGCTCCGCGCTTTGGCCTGGCATATAGCATCAATTCTAAAACCGTGATCCGCAGCGCATATGGCATCAGCTATGAGCATTTCAACCGGTCCGGTCGCGAGAACCTGCTGGCCTACAACGGGCCGTACGTGGTCAACGAACTCGTCAACCAGACGCCGTCGCAGGGATTGTGCACGGGCAATCAATACATCGGCTGTTTCCGTCCGACGATGCTGGGTTACCCGGATGGTTTCACTGCGTCAGCTAACTTCAACAGTGCCACGACGAACATTCACTACACTCCGGCAAATACGAAAAGTACTTATGTGCAAAGCTGGCATTTCACCATTCAGCGGGAACTCGCGCGCGACCTGACGCTGGACGTCGGCTATGTCGGGAACCACGGCGTGCACGTCTATGAGTTGGGCGACTATAACCAGGCGGCGGCTAACCTGCCCGGACAAGCTCTAAGTCTGGCGGCGCGCCGCCCCGTTCAGAACTTCGCCGAGATTGAAACGTCCTTTAATGAGGCCAACTCGAACTACAATTCCCTGCAGGTCAAAGTGGAAAAGAGATTCTCCAAAGGCGTTTCGCTGCTGAATTCGTTTGCCTGGTCCAAGTCCATCGACATTGCTCCTTCCAATATGGAAACCGGCAATGGCTCGAATTACTATATGAACTTCCGCAACTGGGATTCGTACCGGGCGATTTCCGACTACGACGTTCCCTTCCAGAACACCACCAGTTTCGTCTGGGACATACCCGTAGGCAAGGGCCGTAAACTTGGCGCTGACATGCCGGCGATCGCCGATGCGCTGGTGGGCGGCTGGCGGCTGGCTGGAATCAACACCATGATCAGCGGCCAGCCGGTCAACTTCACTTATAGCCCCAGCACAACCGCCGCCGTGGCCGGCTCCAACCTGCCGATGCGGCCGAACGTGGTGGGCAATCCCTTCCTGCCGGGCGATCAGCGCACAACCCAGCGATACTTCAACTTTGCGGCGTTCGCGATTCCCAATCCTTCGCAGCCGTTCGGCAATGCCGGGCGCAACATTGGAAGGAGCGACGGGATCTATACGTTTGACCTGGCCATCGACAAATCGTTCACGGTGTTTTCGGAAGGGCACAGCCTGCAATTCCGCGCCGAGGCTTTCAACCTGCAAAACAGGACTAATTTTCAGGCGGCGGCGAGTAATATCTCAACCAGCACCTTCGGCACAATCACGAAGACGTATCCGGCGCGCCAGATTCAGTTGGCGCTGAAGTACACGTTCTGATCTGCGGGCTGGACGGTAGGGCGCGACCCTTCGATTCACGGGGCGACCCGTTCCTGTCAGGGCGGCAAGATCTATTTCTACGCCAGCCGGACCGGAGTGGGCGCCGGGCGAAAACGTTCTTATTATCAGGGCTTCCAATTCCCGAACGGGGGCGTCTTTCCTCGCACAAAGCAGGCCCCAATTCGCGCTGGGTGTTTCGGCATGAACTACAATCAGCACAGGCAACGGCATTTTTCTCTTGTCCAGTTCCAGACCGATGCGATCCAGCGCGGCAAAAATGCTGGGACTTGGGCTCACATCGTTGGTATCGCCCGATTCGAGACGCGGCGTGCCGTCGCCGTCTTTTCCGTCGCTCCCAACTCTTCCCGGCGCGCCGACGTCAAAGTGATGTCCGCCAATGGGCCACATCCGCGAATTGTGCATCATACGGCGCCAGCGAGTGTCTAGAGGCGTTCGACGCTAGCCCGGAGTATCCGTTCGTCCGACATGATAATCCTCACTCTTTGCAATCTCATCCGCTCATTACCGAGAAGGGCAACGCAGCGCCATGCGCCGTTCCGGCACTGGCCCGGAAGGACGTTCAGCAGCTCACGAGCTATCCCTGGACGGAAATGTTCGCAAGCTGCACAACGTCATTGAGGGCGGGGCGCCGGGAAACGAGGCGAGAGCTTGAGTATGCGGCCGACGACCTGATTTCACTTGACGGGAATCAGCACCGGGGCATCCTTGTTCTTTATTAGGAATACGACGAACTTGGCCGGTTTCGTGGCGCTAGCGTTTCGTCCCACTACATGGACATCGTTGGGACCTTCGTAAAAGGTCTGGCCCGGCGTCAGGGTGACTTCCTTCCCGCC
>DATAUH010000156.1:0-17447 GCA_036268375.1 Bryobacteraceae bacterium
GGGCACGGAAGAACAGGAGCTTTATCATAGCGAACGCTTCGGTAATTTCTCATATGTGATTCCCGTCGCCAAAAACGGGCGCTACACCGTAACGATGAAGTTCTGCGAATCCCGGCCCGGGCTGGACGCCGCAGGCGGCACCGACTACAGGATCTTCGACGTCCTGTTCAACGGCAGAATCCTGCTTGGCAACTTCGACATCTTCAAGGAAGCCGGCAGTCTGCGCGCTTTGGACAAAACGTTCGTGGGCCTGGAGCCGAACGCGCAGGGTAAGCTGATCTTCACCTTCACGCCGACCCGTAATTACGCGGAGATAAATGCTATCGAAGTGATGGATGAAACTTCGCGAAGACCCTCGGGGTCGCGCATTCACGGTCCACTCCACCGGTAATGGCGCCGAGGAGCCGCCAATCATAACGCGAGCCTGAACCTTAACTTGGGAAGGCGCCGGCATGGTCATCCACCAGCGACATACCCGATCATACGGACGATCTCGGAGGCACTTGTGGTTGCCGCCGGGCGCCGCGCAGAACGCATCTGGGCAATCCCTGCCGTGGGAGTGTCAGGCTGCCCAAAAGCTTGTGTTGATTGGGATCGCTTCGACGGTTGTTTTGCGAACTTCACGCGATACAGCGTGTAGAGTGGAAGTCCATGCGGATCACTCCTTGCAATCCTTTTAGAGGACGCATCCGTTGACACCGCCATGAAAATCGACCGGTGCGCGGAAAATCTTCATGCCACAGTCGCCCGACAGATTATCCGAAATAGCGCCATTCCCGGCCCGCCGCTCTTTGCCGCCATCCGTCGTCCGACGCTGTTGCTTCTTCTGGGCGCCTCGCTTTCGGCTCAAAAAGCTCACTCGATTGGAATCGCTTTCCGGATTACAGAGCAGCAACATGCGCCTACCACCGACCAACGTCCCCCAATGACAGAACGCCTAGGGCCGCCGGTTACTTTCGGCCGGTTGTGGGAAGCGCTTGGCAGCGTCGTCGATCATCAGTACCCAGTCGTTGCCTTCGCGGGGCTCCCCGGGCGGGGTGAATGCCCGCTCGCCTTGATTGGCGAAAGTCCCTATGGATTTGGCCGACCCATCGCGCGGGTTGTACCAACTCGCCTTCACGCGCCCTCCGCTGATCGCACCCAGGCGGATGCGGAACGGCTTGCCGGAGTAAGTATATGCGAACAGGTAACTGGTCCCTCGCGTGGCAATGACGTAATCGTGTTTCGTTCCGTTTTCCCCCGCCACGCTGGTTAAATCGGGCGCCCGCTCGAAGTAGGGACGCGAAAGCATCAGCGCCTTTAGATATTGCATCTGGCCAGCTCCAGGGTCACCGATGGCGTCGAACCAATAGTTCTTGGCGCCATAAGCCGGCGTTGCGTCGACCGGTCTGTAGAACTGCATCACGGCATTATCCCCATATGTGTGGCCGGCGGCGCCGGCGAAGACCGACCAATAGGCGTAGCGGCGCGCATCGGCCGCATTCCAGTACGGCTGCTTCGTGTCGTGAAGCCCCTGCGGAATTCCCTCGTATGACGGCTCGCCATCGATCACGGGCTTGGTTGGCAGCCGCGCATAGTCGTCACGAACATAGCGCCAGTTGTCCTCGCCGTACTTGTGCGGTGAGCTGACATCCTGATCGTAGCGCTGATGGCCGGATTGGAATAAGTTGAAGTCGAGCCATCGCTCTTCGTGGAACCACATGGAAGATTGCATGCGCCCAAAAGGATGAAATGTGATCAGGTGGTTGGGATCCTCGGCCTTCAACGTACTTCCCAACAGGTTCCAAACGTCACGATTGTCCCCTCCTTGAATATCTCCCCCGGCAACCCAGAAAATATTAGGCTTGCTCTTATAACGTCGTGCGAGAAAGGTTGCGTAGGAAGCTACATTGCTCCGGTTCAATTGGTGCGCCTTCACAACCGAACCCCAGGCGGGGATCATGGCGAGATAAATGCCCTTTTCCGCCGCCCGGTCGACGACCCAGTCGACATGGTCCCAATAATCGTATTCCCCAGGCTTCGCCGGATCTGCGCCGGGAGTGACGTTAGGTTTAGCGATGTCGCCGTCGATCAGCGCCGGAACGCCATCCGCCGATTTCATTCCCGCGCCGTGCAAGACGCTCACCTGGATTACTGTGAAACCCTTGCTACGCCGATCCTCCAGATACTTCTCCGTCTCTGTGCGATCCAACTTGCTGAAGAGTAGCCACGCTGTGTCGCCCAGCCAGAAGAACGGTTTGCCATCCTGGTAAGCCAGGAAATGTGGATTCGCGGATACTACGACGCGTTCCGGCGCGGACATTGCCGCATATATAGTCATGGCTGCGGCGATCGTTAGTGAGGTTAGGATGCCGATTCGGATTTGCATAGAAGCACCTGAGCTATTCTGAAACCGTGAGCCACGTGTTCTCCCGCACAGCACCGCGGCAGATTCGCCGGTGAGCGCCCGCCGCACTTGATTCGAAAATCCCCGCGCGATTGAACCGCGTCGATCCAATCAGCCTCGATACCCGTGCGACAGCACATAGGCCGTTTCGAGCATAGACCGCCCAGGGACCGGCGGTCGACGGTCGCGATCGATGAGCGCTTACGGATTATTCTACATTCCACAAACTACACAGCACCGGTTGATCGGAGGATGCGGGATGCTGGTTCCGCAATGTGGAATTCACGTTTCCCGAGGAACCAGTAATTAAACATGAAAAGCGTCCCTCGACGCATGACCTCGTTCCGCAATGCAGAATCCGAATGCGTCCTGGTTTTCAGACGCAGGTGGGCAACTTGGCGCGCGGAATAATAATGAGGGATGCTCTCTCGAAGAAAGTTTCTAGGCAGTGCGGCCGCGTGCGCCGTCGCCGCGAGAGCGGCAGGGCCGTCGGAGCGCCTCAAGCTGCGTGAATTCGCCTATTCGCAGGTGACATTAACTCAGGGCCCAATGGCGGACATGTACCGGCGCCTGCGCATCCACTATCTGAAACTGGACGAAGATCGCCTGCTGAAGGTGTACCGCCAACGCGCCGGGATTCCCGCTCCGGGCTGCGACATGGGCGGATGGTACGATGCCGATGGCTTCGTTCCAGGTCATTTGATCGGTCAGTTCATTTCCGGTCTGTCGCGCATGCATGCCTGCGATCGCGACCCCGCGGTGGCCGCCAAGGCTCGCCGCCTGGTCCAGGGATATGCCGCTACGTTTGATAAGGACGGCGAGCCTTATGCAAGCCCCAAGGCCCCGGCGACCTGGGCCTGTTATGTTCTCGACAAATATGAGATCGGCCTGCTGGACGCTGCAAATCTGGCCGGCGTACAGGAAGCGCGCGCGTTGCTGCCTCGCGTAATTCAAGCCGCTCATCGCTACATTCCCGATCACACCTTCGATCGTGTTGGCGTCAAGCAACCTCCGTACGATGAGCCTTACGTCTTACCGGAAAATCTCTTCAACACTTATGCGTTGACCGGCGAAAAGCGCTTTCTCGATATGGCCAGGCTGTACTTATTGGACGACGGGTTCTTCGATCCATTGGCCAACGGCGACAACGTATTGCCGGGGAGACACGGCTACAGCCATGTGATCGCGCTGAGCTCGGCGGCAAAGGCGTATGAAGTCTTAGGCGATGAGAAGTACCTGCGGGCAATTCGAAACGCCTGGGAGATGATCGAACAGACGCAGCAGTACGCCTCCGGCGCATGGGCCGCGAACGAGGAGTTTGTCAAACCGCTCCCCGGCCAATTGGCGGCTACGCTGACCAGCACGCGCAACCACTTCGAAACGCCGTGCTGTTTCTATGCGCATGCCAAACTCGCGCGCTACTTGATGTCGTTTACGGGAGACTCGAAATATGGCGACGGGCTGGAGCGCGTTCTGTTCAATACCATTCTTGGCTCGCTCGACCCGGACGACGATGGCGGTTATTTCTACTATTCCGACTACCAGGCGCAGGCGCAGAAGAGCTATTACCGGTCCAAGTGGCCTTGCTGCGCGGGAACGCTTTTGCAATCGGTGGCCGATTTTCCGCTTAATTTGTACTTCCAGGATGCGCAGGGCGTCTATGTGAATCTCTATGCCGGTAGCGAACTGCGCTGGCAACCGAACGGCGTGCCGGTGAAACTCACGCAGACAACGGCATACCCGGAGTCGGAACGGATCGAGATTCGGATGGATCCGGCCTCGCCCGTGGACTTCGCGCTGCGTCTACGCATTCCCGCGTGGCTCGATAAGCCAGCACGTGTGGCGGTGAACGGCAAGGCGGCCCAGGTGAAAGCGGAGAAGGGGAGCTTCGCCACGCTGACGCGCCGCTGGCGGAAGGGGGACACAATCGAGATGGAACTGCCGTTTTCGTTCCGCACCATTCCCATCGAAAAATCCGCCCCGCAAACCGTGGCTGCCATGCGTGGACCGGTGATGCTCTCCGCAGTCGATGCCCCGCAGGAGTTCGCGGCGACGGCCTCTGCCCTGACCACCATGGGGCCGGTGGCCGGAGCGCCGCTGGAATTTGACTGTCGGACGGCCTCTGGCAACATCAGAATGCGTCCCTTTTATCGGGTGCGGCACGAAACCTACAGCACATACTTTCGCCGGACGGATGCCTGATGGAGCAGCGGATTCGCGCGCGCTACCGAGTGGAAACTTCCCTGCCGGCCGCGCAGGCGGCGGAAGCCATCGCGGGCGAACAATCCACGGGCACGTTTACACGCATTCCGGGCGAGACCGACGAGTTGCGTGAGCGGCACAGGGCGCGCGTGGAGGAGGTGACGCAAGTTGGAGATCTGGCAAGCGAGGTGGAAATCTCATGGCCACTTTCCAACATGGGGCCTTCGCTTCCTAATTTAATGGCGACCGTAGGCGGAAATCTGTGGGAGATGAAGCAGTTCACAGCGCTGCGGCTGCTCGATCTGGAACTTCCCCCGGCGTTTCTGGGCCGCTATTGCGGACCGCAGTTCGGAGTCGCGGGTACGCGCCGCCTGTGCGGTGTGTACGATCGGCCGGTAATCGGCACCATTATCAAACCGAGCGTCGGCCTCACGCCGGAAGCGACGGCGGATATCGTGCGCACGCTGGTCGATGCCGGAATCGATTTCATCAAAGACGACGAACTGCAATGCGACGGTCCGCATTGCCCGTTTGAGGAACGGCTGTCGGCGGTGATGCGCGTGATCAACAATCACGCCGATCGTACAGGTAAAAAGGTGATGTATGCGGCCAATATCACTGGCGAGATCGATGAGATGCTGCGGAGGCACGACCAGGTAGTGGCGCATGGCGGGACGTGCGTGATGGTGAGCATCCACAGCATCGGCCTTGCCGGTCTGGTCGAATTGCGGCGTCATTGCGCGGTGGTGATCCACGGCCATCGGAACGGTTGGGGACTCCTCGGGCGATCGCGCGACATCAGCGTCAGCTTCGTAGCCTGGCAGAAGATCTGGCGGCTGGCTGGCGTCGATCAACTGCATTGCAATGGCATCGCGAACAAGTTTTGGGAATCCGATGAGTCCGTCGTCGCCTCGGCGAGAGAGTGTCTGCGCCCCATGTTCGACCTGCCGGGAAGAGGCTGCGAGGTCATGCCCGTACTCGCCTCGGGTCAGACAGCGAGGCAGGCCCCAGCCACGTATGCAGCGTTGGGCGTAACGGACCTGCTTTTCGCGGCGGGCGGCGGCATCATGGGACATCCGGGCGGAGTGGCTGCCGGCGTTCGGAGCCTCCATCAGTCATGGCAGGCGGCAGTGGCGGGCATTCCGCTGGAGGTATACGCGGCCACCCACCCCGAATTGCGCGCGGCGCTCGACAGGTTTCAGCCGTGACAACGGCGTTTCTTCCGAACAAGCCGATCTTTTCGTTCTACGGGGACGACTTCACAGGCTCGACCGACGCGCTAGAAGCACTGGCCACGAATGACGTCTCCGCGGTGCTGTATCTGCGGCCGCCGGATGCGGAAGATCTCAGCAAGTTTCCTGGGGTGCGTGCGGTGGGGATCGCGGGCGAAAGCCGAAGCCGTTCGCCGCAATGGATGCGCGAGAACCTGCCGCCGATATTTGAACGGCTGCGTGAAATCGGTGCGCCGGTTGTGCAGTACAAGGTATGTTCCACGTTCGATAGCTCCCCCAACACAGGCAGCATCGGCTGTGCGATCGAGATCGGCAAGCAGGTATTTGCAAACCGCTCTGTCGGGGTGGTGCCTGCGGCGCCACAACTTGATCGTTGGGTGGTTTTCGGCAATCTGTTCGCAGCGGCTGGCGACGGCATTCACAGAATCGACCGTCATCCCGCCATGCGGCAGCACCCGATTACGCCGATGGATGAAGGCGACCTGTTGCTACACCTGGCGCGCCAGACGGCCCTGCGGATCGCCGGCGTGAATCTGCTCGAACTGCGCCGGAATCCGCCGGAGCGGCCTGCCGGCGCGGATGTGATCATATTCGATGGTCTCGAAACGGCAGATATGGCGCGGGCGGCCCGACGGATATGGGAACACCGCAGCGGACAGCAGACGTTCGTCGTGGGTAGCTCGGGGTTAACTTACGGCCTGCTGGATTATTGGCGGACGCAAGGATGGCTGCCGGACCCGCGGTTGCCCCGTGAAGCCACCCTACCGAATCAAGGACGGATACTCGTGTTGGCTGGAAGTTGCTCGCCGGCTACCCAAGACCAGATCTGTAGCGCATTGCGCGCCGGCTTCCACGGCATCCAACTGGATCCCGCGAATTGGAGTGCGGCTGCAACGCACGCCGAAGCGGTGGCGCAGTTGGCCGTTGGACGTAGCGTGATTTTGTATCTCGCGCCAGGGGCCGGCGACCGGGCGGACATCGAAGACCAACATGCCATTACCGCGTCAATGGGACAGTTGTTGCGCAACGTGATTCTCGAATCCGGTGTGAGCCGGGTCGTAGTTGCGGGGGGTGACACATCCAGCCACGCCGTGCGGGAGTTAGGCATCTCCGCCCTCACCTTTGCTGCGCCCCTAACCCGCGGGGCGCCTCTCTGTCGCGCTCATGGATGGCCGGGCGAGTTGCAACTGGTCCTCAAGGGCGGGCAGATCGGCTCAGAGCGTTTCTTCGAAGAAGTATTGTTATACCCTGAGGCGCCTTGAAAAAACGGTACGGAGTTCTCGGGTTCCTGCTGTCGCTTTCAGCGATCACGTTCCTCGACCGGCTGGCGATCGCGATCGCGGGACCGCGCATCCAAGACGATCTGCACATCCCTCCGGAAAGGTGGGGCTGGGTGCTGGGCGCATTCGCTTTAGCGTACGGGCTCTTCGAGATTCCATCGGGCGCGGCGGGCGACCGCCTTGGGCAACGCCGCGTGCTGACTCGCATCGTGGCATGGTGGTCGCTCTTCACAGCCTTGACGGCGGCTGCGACAGGCTATGTACAACTGATGGCCACCCAGTTTCTGTTCGGTGCGGGCGAAGCCGGCGCATATCCGAACGCTTCGGGAGTAATCGCGCGATGGTTTCCGAAGGCGGAGCGGGCCCGCGCTCAGGGTGCGGTGTGGGGCGCCAGTCGCGTGGGCGGCGCATTGTCGCCGCTGCTGATCGTCCCCACGATGCACATGGCCGGATGGCGCGGTACGTTTTGCGCCCTCTCTGCGTTAGGAGTGATTTGGGCGTTCGCGTGGCGGGCCTGGTTTCACGACATGCCATGCGACCAGCCTGGAATCCAAGCGGCGGAATTGAAAGAAATCGGCGCCGTCACGGTTCCCACGCGCACGGGTATCTGGCGGGATCTGTTTCGCAGCCGGCAAACCTGGCTCGTGATGGGGATGTATTGGTGCTACGTCTGGGGCTCCTGGTTTTATTTCTCCTGGTTCCCCACATACCTGGTGCGCGGGGCGGGCTTGAGTGAAAAAGAAATGGGCATATTCTCGGCGTTGCCATTCGTGCTTGGATGTTGCGGCAATCTTGTTGGAGGCGTGTTGAGCGACCACCTTGCCTCGCGGTATGGCTTGAAGGTTGCGCGCTGCGGGCAGGCCACGGCGAGTTTGGCGTCATCGTCGCTTCTGATCCTCGGACTTGCCTACGCAACCAACAAAGTGGCGGTGGTGATTCTCTCTTCGATCGGATTCGGCGTGATGGATCTGATGCTGCCCGCCGCTTGGTCGCTCTGTCTCGATCTGGGCCGCGCTCACGCAGGGGTGCTCACTGGCGCCATGAACGCCGCCGGATTGGCAGGCGGCTTCGTATGCACCGTCCTGTTCGGATATCTGGTTAGAGCCACTGGAGGCTACCGGGCGCCACTCAGTGTGGTGGCGGCGATGGTGATGCTAAGCGCGATTCTATTTGCGGCGATCAATCCCAATCGTCCTGTGTGGAAAGACGACGAAATATGAAATTTCTGGTAACTGGCGGTGGAGGTTTTATTGGATGGCGCGTCGTGCGCAATCTGCTGGCTCGCGGAATTCCGACTGTCGTAGCCGATTGGAACGTCGATTCGAAACTGCGCGAGCGTTTGGAGCGGGAAAGTGGCGAGTTAGTTAGCTTTGCGCCCTGCGACGTTGCGGAGTTCTGCGATGTCGCGCGATGCTTCCGGCTGCATCCCGATATCACGCACGCAATTCACCTGGCCTATCTGATGAGCGCCGAAGTGGAGGCCAACCCCCATCTGGGCGCGCGGGTCAACGTGTTGGGAATGATCAACCTCTTCGAAGCCGCCGTGAATCAGAAGTTAGAACGGCTGATCTTCACCAGCAGCGAAACCGTCTACGGAGCTTCGCAAAGCGTTTATGGTGAGCGGCCAATCACGGAGACCGATTACTGCGCGCCGGGCGACCACTTCTTCACCTACGGCGTAATGAAGCTTCTCAACGAATTCACGGCGCAAAAGTACGTGCAGAAGCACGGCATCAGTATGGCTTGCGCCCGGCCTCCGGTAGTCTTCGGCCACGGCCGAAAGCGTGGCGCGGTGCTTTGGGCAGAGCAGTTCTTTTCGTTGCCGGCCATCGGCAAGCCAGTCCATCTCCCCTTCTCGTCCGAGACCCGCGATTGCTGGGTATATGTCGATGACTGCGCAGAACAGTTGGTCCGTTTGGCCCTGAAGCCGCGGTTGGCGCATTTCGCGTATAACTCGACCGGCCACGCGATGCGCGCGGGCGATCTGGCGAACGTGGTTCGGCGCTGGGCGCCCGATGCCGAGATTACATTTGACGAAACCAAGCCCGGGACGCCGCTGGTAGACGATCTGGATGGGAGCCGGCTGATCGAGGAGATCGGCTTCGCTCCTCGGCCGATGGAGTATGGGGTTCTGTCGCATCTGAACGAGGCCCGCGCCGAAGGATCGCTTCCGCCGCTCGGGTAATTCTGGAGAACCTATGAAACCATATCGCACTACGGTAGTTGGCAGCTTCCCACGCCCCGTGGTGGTTGCGGACACGATGAAACGCCCTACGATGCCCCAGGACGAGGTCGACGACATGATTCGCTGGGCTGTGCGCGAACAAGCCGGCCTCGGTCTGGAAACAGTAACGGATGGCGAAGGCTATCGCGAGAATATGTATTACTTCTATCAGAAGCGCCTGGACGGTATTTCGATGGAAGACATGGCGCTGCAATCGTTCGGGTCGGCGGGTTTTGCAATAGAGTGCGCGCGCGTGACCGGGGAGATTCGTAACCCGCGCTGCAATCTTGCGCGCCACTGGAAAATCGCGCGCGATGCGGCGCCTGCCGGCGTCTCGGTAAAGCAAACGGTGACCGGGCCGCACGTGTTGACGCGCTTCAGCGTCAACCAGCGTCCGGACCTCTACCCCAATGACCAGGCGTTGTGCCGTGCCTA
The DNA here is from genome assembly GCA_036268375.1 of Bryobacteraceae bacterium. Classification (GTDB taxonomy): domain Bacteria; phylum Acidobacteriota; class Terriglobia; order Bryobacterales; family Bryobacteraceae; genus PALSA-243. The sequence continues at coordinate 9,760 of DATAUH010000156.1, forward strand.
TGCAGAGGTGTTGCGGCAGGAACTGGCCGAGGTCATCGCGGCAGGATGCGAGCAGATTCAATTTGACGAGCCGATGTGGACCGAATCGCCCGAGCAGAGCGAATGGGCGGTCGACATTCTGAATGAGTTGATCGATTCGTTGGGAGCGGTGCGGGTTGGCCTGCACGTCTGCGGAGGCAACCCCAGGAGGAAGCGCGTTTACTTTACCAAGTACACAGACCTGGCGCCTGCGTTCCGCAAAGCGCATATCAATGAAGTCGTACTGGAGCACTGCACGCTCAGTTACAACCTGATGGACCTATGGAAACTCTGGGACTTCCGCGGAGACCTGGCACTGGGCGTGATCGACCAGCGCAGCGACACGATCGAGACTCCGGATGACATTCGCGAACGCGTAAAGCCGGCGCTCGAATTCTTTCCTCCGGAGCGCCTGCTGCTCACCAGCGAATGCGGCTTCGGGCATGTTCCGATTGATATCACGCGGTCGAAGCTCGCCGTGTTGACGTCTACGGCGCGCGAACTGGCGTCTGCGTAATTCCGCATTACGGAATCCAAGTGAGCCTAGGTTTTTCGATCTTTGCCGCGCGTTCGAGACGGGTATATAGGTTAAAAGGGTTTCCACGTATGCAACTGACGAGACGTAGCGCATTGCAATCGCTTGCCGCGGGTCTATCGGTTTCCCGCCTCGCGATGTCCGCCCAGGATGGGCCGAAGTTCCAGCCGGAATGGGATTCGTTGAAGCAGTATCGATGCCCGGAATGGTTTCGCGACGCCAAGTTCGGCATTTGGGCCCACTGGGGCCCTCAAGGCGCTCCCAAACAGGGCGACTGGTACGCGCGCAACATGTACATCCAGGGGACGCGCCAGTATGAATACCATCTGAAGCATTACGGCCATCCCTCGACGGTCGGTTTCAAAGACATCATTCCGCTCTGGACCGCCAAGAACTGGGAACCTGAAACGCTAATCAGACGCTACAAAAAAGCGGGCGCAAGGTATTTCGCATCGCTCGGGGTGCACTGCGACAATTTCGATTGCTGGAACTCAAAACATCATCGGTGGAACGCGGTGAACATGGGCCCCAAGCGCGACATCGTAGGGACCTGGTGCAAGATTGCCCGCGAGAACGGAATGCGATTCGCGGTCAGCGAACACCTCGCGTGGAGCTATTCATGGTTCAACGTCAACAAAGATGCAGACGCCAAGGGGCCCTACGCCGGCGTTCCCTATGACGGCAACGATCCGAAAAATCAGGACTTCTACTTCGAGCCGCACGCCGAGCGCGCCGCCAACTTCACGCAGCAGCCGTCCGAGTCTTTCAAGCTCTCGTGGTTTTCACGCATTCAGGACCTGATCGATCAATACAAGCCCGACCTCGTATATACGGACGGCGGCGTATTCGGACAGATTGGCCGCGACCTGATCGCTTACTATTACAACGCCAACATGGGCTGGCACAACGGCAATCAGGAAGGCGTCTACACCATCAAATACCAACGCCCTGGTGGAAAGACCGGCGAATGGGAGGAAGGCGCTGGAACGCGCGACATGGAGCGGACGGTCTTGAGCGACATCTCGCCCCAGCCCTTCCACACCGATATGTGTCTGGGCCAGTGGCAGTATTTCGAAGGCTTCGAATACAAAACGTCGCGCGACGTGATCCACACGCTAATTGATGTCGTGAGCAAGAACGGCACGATGCTGCTGAGCGTGCCGCAGATGCCCGATGGCACGTTGGATAGCCAGGAGGAATCGATCCTGGACGATATCACCAGGTGGATGGCGGTGAACAGCGAAGCCATCTATGATACAAGGCCGTGGAAGAAATTCGGCGAGGGACAGGAGACGACGGCAGGACAAGTGCTAGATCTCCGCACCAGAAAACCACTGACTGCCAGCGACCTCCGATTCACCAGCAAGAACGGCAAACTTTTTCTATTTTGTCTGGGCTGGCCGGATCAGGATATCGACGTTCGCGCCTTGGGAACGGCCGCCGGATTGTGGACTAGCAAGATCTCCAACATCCGCCTGCTCGGCTCCGAAGAGAAGGTTAAGTGGAGCATGGCTCCCGAGTATTTGCGCATCACCCGGCCCACTCATCAGCCGGGCAATTTCGCGATCACGTTCGAGATTGCGTGATTCGACACCGCGCTGATACAGTTAGTTCCCGCGCCAAGGCCGAAGATTAGGTGCAATCGTGGCATTGAGAAACGAGTAACGCCCCCAGTCATTTCCCCGCGGCAGGGGTGGACAGCGGAACGTTCTGCTCGTACACGCGGTGCGGTTCGATGCGAACAGCTGCGGCGGCCGCGAGATATGGTTTCAGGGCGGCGAAACTGCGGTATTCAATCTGCGTCTCAGTGGTGGCGAAGAGCCAGTAGGATCCAGGTCTTACGAATTTCCAATCGAAGCTGCCGTCCGTATCGGTCTGGAAAGCGTAAGAGACGAAGTCTTTTGTTTCGGCTGTGGGCGTCAGCACGACGAGTACGCCCTCCGCAGGTTTGCCATCGACCAGAGCGAAACCTTTCAGTCGTCCCATTTCCTGGCTTGCGGCGATGCGGAGTTGGGCAGTCGTTCCATCGGCGAGATCCAGAACGCCGTCGCGGAAGGGAGCGCCCTGCGCCTGGACGCCGGCTGCGTAAACCCCGCCCTGGCCACTTAAGGTCACCCCGGGTTGAAATTGGCCCGAGTCGAGCCGTGCGAAGTTAAAGGTCCCATCCGGTTTGACCGCCGCCGAGAATGTGCCCGTGCCATCGGTACGAGCAAGTGTCACGAGCAGCGTGCCCGTCGGACGGCCGCCCGGAAATTCCACGGTTCCGGACACCTGCGGCGTTGGACGCAGGGACAGGTCGACAGAAATATTAGAGCCGTTGACATCCAGTTCACGCTCGGCCTCCATCAGCGGTCCGCCGGCAGACGGCCGAACGCGAAGTGTGTAATGTCCCGGCGGAACTCCCGTGAGCCGGTGAGGTTTGAGCGTACCGCTAAAATTTTGGGAATCCTGAAAAGATTCACGGCCGGCGATGCCTTCGCGTATAAGGCTGATTATTCCGCGAAAATTGTCGGGTGCGTCGTGGTTAACAGCAATTGTGGCGCCGGCGGCTAAACGCAGTGTGAAATCGGCGCGCGCCTCATCGCCTGGTTTCAGAATAAGCGGCGCGGCACGGGATGGATCGGCCGCGCCCGGATAATAGACGGGTTCGAAAGCGGCACTGGGCCCGTTTTGTTGATCGAACTGGACGTAGCCGTTGGCTTTTGCAAACCAGGGCTCGCCAGTGGCTGCGAGGTAATACGTGCCTGCCGCGAGCGAGCCGATGCGATACTCGCCCAAATCGTTGGTGCGCAGCCAGGTGATGTTTATGTTACTTCTCCGGCCGCCAGATACTGTGGAACGAACAACCTGTATCAGCGCGTTTTCGACCGGCTCGCCTTCATCATCCACGACCTTTCCGGAGATGGCAACGTGTGCGAAATAACGCAGCGTGAGATGCGACGTATCCTGGCCAGGTCCGGTAATGATGGAGCTGGAAATTCGGTCTCCGGGGCTGTGCAGGCCGTAAGCCTGCGGCAGCATGCGATTGCCCGCCCAGAGATTATAGGATCCCTGGGGCCGATCGAAGGAAAACTTCCCATCGTCAGCCGTAATCATATTTGCCACGATTTGTGTGGAACCGGTGCGCAGCAAATAAACGTGCGAGCGGGCAAGGGCCGCGCCGGTTTCGGCGGAGACGACGGTACCTGCAATGCGAAAAGCGGGTTGCGCGTATACCGCGAAGGCGCCGGCGATGATAAGGAGCGGAAGAAGGGGGCGGGAGGATCTTATCATTTCACTAACTCCCTAATTACGACGCGGCTTTCAGCGCCGTCTGTCACCTGAACGCCTGTGCCGCCGGTGAGCAAGCGCAGGAACTCGGGATTGCGGTATTCGACGCTGTCGGGATTGGAGAATGCGTAGGCGCTATAGATTCCCGGCGCGAGATTCGTGAACGCGAATTCAAAGGTTCCGTCGTCGTCTCTCTCCACGGAATCGAAAAAAGGGCCGGTCGATCCCGCAAATTGCGGGACCAGTAGGACGCCTATCTGAGCGCCTTTGTCTATGTTGGGCATGTCTAACTTACCGCTGGCGGTTCCCCCGCCGAATTTTCCGGTGATCTCGATAGCCGGGGGGCGTACGCCCGGTTGGATGGTAAGTGTGGGGTTAGCGAGCAGCTCCTGTGTTCCGAAAAGAGCTGTCGTGGGATAGCCTAGGGGGCACATGATTTGCACATGGTAGACACCCGGAGTGACATCTAGAATCGCGTTTTCGCCGTTGTTCGGCGCGCCATTGGCGGCGGGCACGCGGGTGGCAGAGAAGAAGAAAGAGACCCTGTCCCGACGCACTGCCGGGTGAAGCCAAACCTGGCAACTATAGGCCGCCATGAGCGTCGCCTTCCCTATCGACTGGCTATCCTCGATCGCTTGGAACGACTCTACATCAGGCTCTCCAGAGAACCGGGTGATAACCGTAATCTCATCCGGCGGGAACAGCGCGAGCGCAATTCCGGTTACGTCGGCGCCCTTCACCTGCACCGGGACCTCGCCGACATTAGAGGCCTGGATGGCGCGCAGAGTATACGATCCAGATACCACGTCCTGGATTTCGAATCGCCCGGTGGTGGAATTCAAGCTCACGCGGCTGGCCGATGCAGGTTCTCCCGCGATTACCAGCTCAAACCGCACCGCGGGCGTAGAGGCGAAGTTGGAGATCGTGCCACGAATCTTAAATGCGGGCTCAAGCCGCACCGAAAGATCCGCGGTGGCTTGGGCTCCAGGACCGATGATGATGGGCGCGGCGCTCTCCAGTGTGGCGGTTCCGCCGCTGTAAACGGGTAGGAATGCATCTTCAGACGTATACCAGGGCGGAACATCGCCTAAATATGTGGACGTACCGCCGCTTCTTCCCGCCGCTTTGATGTAGTACTTTCCAGGCTGAAGATTCCACATGCGGTAGATGCCGCGATCATCCGTCGAGACCGTTCGGCTCGTGGAGGTAAACAGAAACCCATTCTGGATGGAGGCGCCAATTGCGACCACATTCACGTGGGCTACGGGCTGGCCATCCCGATCGATCGCTTTACCGGTGATCACTCCCAATGGTGCGAGAGGCAGCCGCAGTCCCTCGCGAGAGGCTGTCAGTTCAAAGGAAAAGTCCGACGAAGTTTTGCCGTGCTCCCAGACGAATTCCGGTTTCTGCGCCGTCAATGTATAACTACCAGGCGGAAGGGAATCGAAGCGGAACGCACCGACGGCGTCCGTCAAGGCGGTTGTCGAACGAGGACGAGTGGCGGAAGCGTTAGCGCGCGGATTTGCGACACGTTTTGAACCATCGTTGAGCACAACCAGGGCGTGCTTGACTGGCTCGCCGGTAAGTGAGTTGACCGCCGTTCCCGCAATGGACAAGCGGGCCTCCTGCGCAGGAAGAGCAAACACGCCTGCGAGAGTAGCGAACGATAAAAGAGCAATGCTACGCATCTTAGTCGTTTCAAGCTAACAGATCCAAATTTAAGAAAATTCCTAGTACCGGGCGTCCCCGGGATTACTAACTTATGGAGGAGAGGCTTGAGAGGCTTAGAAGCAGCTGTCCCCAATAGCTCCTCAAAGCGAGTTCAAGGAAACGCATTTGTAATCTCGCAAAGGCGCAAAGCTCGCAAAGAAAAGCAGGAAAAAGGCGCGGATTCCATCGTCCGAACGCTGGGAACCGCCCGCCGGATTGTGGACTTGCAAGCTCTCCAACATCCCCTTGCTCGGCTCTGAAGAGAAGGTTAAGCGGACTCTGGATTCCGGATACTTGCGCATCACCCGCCCCGTTCATCAGTCAGGCAATTTCGCAATCACCTTCGAGATCGCGTAACTACCAAACGGGAATCGCCGGACGATCGAGATCGTGATAGATGCGATATGGCGTCACTTCGCCTACCGCATAGAATGGGCGGAATTTCGCCTGTATGCGGCCGCCGTCCGGAGGCGCCAGACGAAAAACTCCAGGACTGTTGTCGGCGATCAGTTGCTTTTCGAGATCGGCCGGTTCGGGCATACGCGGTATCGTTTCGAAAACCCAATCGTCCAGGACCAGCACGACCGGGCCGCGCACCACGGCGACACGACGCGGATGCCGACGATCAACGGGTTCCATGCGAAGGGACAACGGAATCCGGATCTCGATCTGATCCGCTGGGTTCCAGGTGCGCGTTACTTCCGCCCAGGCGCCGGGCTTGCACTCGGTGGCGGATGGGGTCCCATTCACTTTCAGTGAAGCATTGTGCGTCCACGACGGAATACGAAAACGAAGCGCGAAATTACTGCTCTGCTTCATGTCCAGTTTCACCGTCGCGGTTTCGGATTCGGGATAGGCCGTTTCCAGCACAGCTTTGACTTCGCCCGCGGAACTCTGCCACACCACTTCAGATGGCAGATAGAGATTCACATAGAGCCCAGTCGAATCCTTGTAATAAATCAGGTTGTGATAATCCGCCACATTCTGTATGTAGGAACCGGAACAGCACGAATAGCGTGACACCTTGTAGACTTTCATGCCGCCGGTCACCCGATAGTCCGCGTAATAGAAGTGCTTGCCGCCAGTGGTAATCGGCAGCGCGGCTCCTACGCCGTTGTAGAGAAGCCGTTCGGCCCAATCGCCATAGCGTGCTTCGCCGGTGAATTCCATGAGGTATCGCGACATCTTGAACCCCGCCCACGAACCGCAGACCGCTTCGAAGGTGGCGTTCCTGGCTTCGAGGCTTCTGCCCAGCGTGCCATTGGGCGCGACCCACCGTTCCATGGGCCCGAACCCTCCCGTGGCGTAGCATTGCGTGTGCTGGAGGTAATCGTAGGCGTTCTCGATAACGCTGAGATAAACCGGGTCTCCGCTCACCGCATAGCTCATAGCAGCGCTGCTAAACGTGTTGACGTGACTGTAAGCATGCACGCCGTAGGCATCGGCAGGCGCTGACGTTCCAGCAAACTTTTTCCAGAAGGACTCGTACCGGTAGCTATCGGCGAAGGCCTTGATTTTCGGATCGCCGGTTAGTTGATACGCGCGGTAGAGATTCTCTGGAAACGTATACCATTCGGCCGGTCTACCGTTGAGGAGTTCACCGCCGGCCGGGATGCGCTCCCGGCTGTAGTTGCGAATTGTCCAGTCAAGCGTCCTTTCAAGCAATGCGCCGGCCCTGGCGTGACCTCCGTATTGCTGCAGGTCAACAAGCCCGCAAACAAGCTTTTCGTAAGCGTAGAGGTCCATGCCGCAATTGCCATCGGCCTTAATCGTCTTTGCCCATTCATCCAGCAAATAGACGGCCTTGTCGCGGAGGGCACTGTCTCCTGTCGCGCAATACATTCGCGACATTCCGCTCAACCACTGTCCAAACACGGTATCGCTGTTGGTTGCGCACCAACCGCCGAGCGGCTTGCCTGGCGACGGCAGGCCCGCGGCCGCACGCCACCCATGCAGAATGTCGTCGTTGGAGACGTTGAAATAGTAATCGCGAGCGCCCTGATATTGATCGCGCCACCGGCTCTTGAGGAGCCGAACGCCTCGATAGTCGAACGCGTCGATCCGCGTGCGGGAAGCTATCGGGGACGATTGCGTCTGCGCCGCAAGCGAAACCGCGCCCGCAATCGTACCAGCCGATAGCAACCAATCACGACGG
>DATAUH010000157.1:0-23552 GCA_036268375.1 Bryobacteraceae bacterium
ACTAGCGTGCTTAATACCGGCGCCACGGGCAGCGGAGCGCCGCGCCGTATTGAATTCATGTTTCGCGCGGAATTCTGAAACCGCTGTCTGTTGGCGCGGCGCAGCGAACCCTCGCCTCCGAGCACCGCGCGAAGCACCGGCGCATCACTTATTAGTGAGTTAGCAGGAGCGCGATTGCTGATACCGTCTGCAAGCTGAGCGATGCGTTCGGCAAGGGACGCTGGCGTAGACGATTCGATCGTGCACGAACGCTTAAGAAATGGTATTTCGCGAAAGAGCCTCAGATCGGCTCGAAGTGCGCAAACATTTTGGTGAACTCAGGTATGTCTGAAGGTACAACGTAACTGCATACGGCTTCGAAGCGCTTCCAAAGGTCCAAGACCACAGGATTGCTGTGCGCCCGGGCGATGGCCTCCTGAGACACCCACTCGAAAACTTCTATTACTGTGCCGTCACCAGCACGCATCACAATTGAAACGCGGTCTGTGACCAGCCTTTCGGCTCGCAAGGGGGGCAGGTGGTTGCGAACCAGTTCCAGAAGGACTTCTTCCCAGCCGGGCTTCGGCTTGTAGCAACCAACAGAGATTGAGCCCATGTTCTGGGTAAAAAAATATCACGCTGCGCTCGCGACAGTCCTCGCCATGCTCGTCGCCCGGCGGCGTTCCGTCAGCGAATAGCGAGCAAACCGGAAATGCGACCCGGCACTGCCCTGCAGCAGTCGCAATTCCATATCGGTGACGCCTATTCGTGACGGAGCGCGATGACCGGATCGAGCGTGGCAGCGCGGCGCGCCGGAAGATAACACGCCAAGATCGCGGTCATCAGCAGGATTAGCGCGACGAGGGTAAGTGAGACGGGGTCGGTTGCGGCGATGCCGTATAGCATGGCGCGCAGAGCCCGGCCGATGCAGACGGCAGCGATGAGGCCGACGGCAAGGCCGATCAGCACGGGGCGGAGGCCGATGGCGAAGACCCAGCGCATCACGTCGCGGCGGGGCGCGCCGAGCGCAATGCGGAGGCCGATATCGCGCGTGCGGCAGGCGACGGAGTAACTCACCACGCCGTAGATGCCGATAGATCCGAGGCAAAGGGCCGCCAGGGCGAGCAGCAGCGTCAGCACCATCTGGAAGCGGCGCTCGGCTACGGTTTGGGAGAGGATTTCGCGCATGGTGCGGATGGCGGGAATTGGGAGGTCGGGATCCAATTTGCGGATCTCGGCTCGGACGGCGGCGCCCAGTGCGGCAGGCTCCTGGGCGGTCTTGATCACCAGCGACATTGTGCCGCCGGCGCGCTGTGTCTGTGGCCGATAGACCTCGGGCGAGGGCTCGCGGTCGAGAGCGCCTGGGCGGGTGTCGGCAACGATGCCTGCGACTGTGACTGGAGGACCGTTGAAGTCGCCGTGGCGGAAGACGCGTCCGATTAAGGCCGTCATCAGCTGGTTGGGCCACAGGCGTTTGGCGAGCGACTCGCTGATGATGGCGACGGGAGTTGGCTCGCTTTCGGTGAGGAAGCGCCCGGCGCGCAAAGTGGCGCCGCTGGCAGCGAAATAGCCGGGCGTGACGCTGCGGATGAAGGCGACGGGCCTTTGCATCGCGACCGCGGGAGGGTTGGCGTCGGTAACGTAGAAGATGGTCTGGAAGGCAACGGCGGCGCCGGAATTGGCCGGGAGTCCGCCGATGGCGCCCGCGGCCTGGACGCCGGGCAAGGCTTGAATTTGCCTGGTGAGTTCCCGGAAAAAAGCGATGCGGCGCGGACCGGGAGCATAGCGCGAATCGGATAGGCCGAGGTCCACGGAGAGGACGCGCTCGACATTATAGCCGCGGTCGGCGGCCATGACGTTGATGAAGCTGTGCAGTAAGAGGCCGGCGGAGGCCAGTAGTGCGGCGCCGAGCGTCATCTCGACGGCCACCAGAGCTTCGCGAAGACGAGCGGCGCCACGCCCGCCGAGCGCGGATCGGGCGGCTTCCTGCAAAGTGGCGGCAGCATCTTTGCGCCAGACGTGAAGCGCCGGCAGTGCGCCGCAGATCACGCCGGTTCCCACGCTTACGGCGAGCGCAAACCAGAGTGCGGCGAAATTGAGCCCGGGAGCAGAGAGATTTCTCAATTCCGCGGGACCGTACGCAACCAGCAGGCGGACGGCGCTGTGTGCGCCCCACGCGCCGACGGCGCCGCCCACGACAGCAAGCAGGAGCCCTTCCATGAGCAGGTGGCTGAGGATGCGCGCACGGCCCGCGCCGAGCGCGATTCGAGTGGCAAGTTCGGTGGCGCGTCCGGCCACGCGCGCTAGAAAGAGGTTCGCAATATTGGTGCACGCGATCAGCAGGAACAAGCCCGAAGCCGCGAAGATCAGAAGGAGCCTGAGACGCACCTGCGAAGAATAGATCTCGCGGATGGGCACGAGGCGCGTCGTCAATTCACCCGTGAAATCCGGGACAGCGGCGTGGATCGAACTGTTCAGCATCCTCTGTAACTGCTGCCGGCCGCGTTCGGCGCTTTCGCCGCGGCGGAGGCGGACAAGAATTCCGTAGTTCCAGTTCTCTGCCTGGAGTTCGTCGTTTGTGGGTGCGATTGGCTTCCAAATGTCGACGGAAGGCCCAAAAGCCAATGTCGGATGGAGGAGCGTGTTGGTGGGAACGAGTAGGCCGTGTGGAGCGATGCCCACGACTAGGTGCGGGACGGCGTTCAACAGGATGGTTTTGCCGATGGTATCGGGGGATGCGCCATAGCGACGGCGCCAGAGCGAATCGCTAATGACCACGACGTTTTGTCTGCCGGGTGTTTCTTCTTCGGGCGAGAATCCGCGACCCCGCTGCGGAGTTGCGCCGAGAAACGAAAAGAAGTTGGCCGAGACGAGCGCGCCGCCGAGACGCTCGGGCTCGCCATCGCCGGCCAAATTCCATTGGGCCGGCGTCAAGGCGGCAAAGGACTCGAAAGCGGTGTTGGCGCGGCGCCAATCGAGGTAATCCTGGATTCGCATCGGCAAGGTTTGAGCGTTATGCTGCGGCAGAATCGTTTCGACACTGAAAACGCGGTCAGCGGCGGGGTACGGGAGCGGCTTCAGAAGAACGGAATAGATCAGGCTGAAAATGGCGGTGTTCGCGCCGATGCCCAGGGCGAGAGTGGCGATGACAGCAGCGGCAAAGCCGGGGCTCTTATACAGCGAGCGGCAGGCGTGGCGAACGTCGCGAAAGATGTGGTTCAACCATTCCGTGGAACGCTGGTCACGGCATTCGTCCTTGGCGAGTTCGAGAGCCCCGAATTCCTGCCCCGCACGGCGTTCTGCTTCAAGGCGGCTGAGGCCATGAGCCATATAATCGCGAATCTGCTGATCGAGATGGAACCTGAGCTCGGTGTCCATGCCCTTTTCCCAATTGCGGGCCCGGCGGATGATTCTCATTCGGGTGTCTCCAGGACCAGCGAGATCGCGTCGCACAGACGCTTCCAGCCTGCGGTTTCGGACTCAAATTGGCGGCGACCCTCGCGCGTGAGGCTATAGAATTTGGCTTCGCGGCCGCCTTCGGTGGTCTTCCATTCTGCCTTCAGCCAGCCGCGACTCTCCAAGCGGTACAGCGCCGGGTAGAGAGAGCCCTGCCGGATCTGAAGCGCATCCTTAGAGATGTGCTGTAGCCGTTGGACGATTGCGTATCCGTGGATCGGTTCGAGCGCGGCGACCTTCAGAATGAGCATGTCGAGCGTGCCCTGAAGGAGGTCGGCCTGTTGATGCCTAGACATTCGAGATGAGCGTACCGCGAGATGCCTAGGATGTCAAGGCATATAGAATTTTTCGTGAATCCGAGTCTTTGGACGCCTCGTCAGGTATAACTCACCGCCGGGAGTAACTACTGCTGTGTTCGTTGTAACGTGGCGGTCACGAAACATCCATAAGATGAACGTATGTTGTGCACGCGCTTGCCTGATTGCGATCCTTTGCGCAACGGCCGCTTTGGCTCAATCGATTGTGTTCGTGGTGCGGCATGCCGCAAAATACGGCTCGCTCGCGGTAGGCGGCCGCAGAAGACGGAGAGCCGCGCCTCCGGCACTCCCTCGAATGAGGGGTGGATAAAGCCCATTTCGAGTGATTTCAACCGCCAGGGTCATTGGTAGGGTGGACTTTGCACCACTTTTCAATGCCTCGCAATGCGTTTAATGAGGCAAGCCGTTTCGTGCTGGTCCGGGATTAAAGTCTGTGTCTCGCTTCCACTCATTCGGATTGGTGAAGCGTTGTGTGCTCGTAGGTTTGTGCCTGCTGGAGCTCGCTTGCCGTTCACAGTCTGGCGTGCCGCCCGGCATTGAATTTACGCGTCTTCCCCCAGCCGGCGAAGGCAGCCCGGACGTGTTCCACACCATCGAAGGGCGAGTCAACGGCGCGCGGCCAGGTCAGCGGATTGTGTTGTTCTCCCGCAGCGGAGTGTGGTGGGTGCAACCCTTCGCCGACCGGCCTTTTACCGCCATTCGAAACGATTCCACGTGGACGAGCTCGATTCACGTGGGATCGGCCTACGCCGCAATGCTGGTGGATGCGTCCTATAAACCGCCTCCGACGTTGAATGAACTGCCGGAGTCTAGCGGACCCGTGCATGCCGTCCTAACCGCCGACTCATCGATGCTGGACCATGGCTCATCGAAGAGCCTTTCCTTCAGCGGATACGATTGGTCGGTGCGGAATACGCCCGGCAGTCCGGCCGGCACACGCAATCTTTACGATGCCGCAAACGCATGGGTGGATCCGAAGGGGCAACTTCATCTCCGCATTGCGAAGACGGCCGCGGGGTGGACCAGCGCCGAGGTGGATCTATCACGAAGTCTGGGTTATGGTTCGTACGGCTTCGTGGTCCGCGATGTCTCTCACCTGGAGTCGCCGGTTGTGCTGACCATCTCGTCGTGGGATGGCTCCAGTCCTTATCGGGAAATGGATATCGAGATCAGCCGCTGGGGCGAGATCAGCGGCAAGAACTCTCAGTACGTAGTGCAGCCTTATTATGTAGCCGCCAACGTCGTGAGATTCCTTTCGCCGGCGGGGCCTCTTCGCTATTCGTTCGATTGGCAGCCAGGGCGCGTCGTCTTTCAAACGGCGCGCAGTCCTGGCGGGGTGAATTCCGAGCTGGTTTTTGCTCACACCTTCACGTCAGGAGTCCAGACCCCCGGAAACGAGGCCATTCACATCAACTTCTATGTTTTCGACGACCGCAGAACTCGCTTAGAGCGCGGCACGGAGGTAGTCATTGAGAAGTTCGAATACCTGCCGTGAGTTGGTTTTTGGTCTCGCGCTCGCGCTATGCGGGGCCGCGCATGCGATGGATCCGAATCGCGCCATGTCGCAATACGTCCGCGACCGCTGGGGTCCTAACAATGGCTTTCCACGCGGCCCCGTCTATGCGATTGCGCAATCGTCCGATGGCTATCTTTGGGCCGGAACCCAAGCGGGGCTGGTGCGATTCGATGGCCTGGAATTCCAACTGATTCGCGACGTTCCGGGAATGCGGAATGGCGAAAGCGTGCTTGGCTTGATGCCTGACCGTAATGGGAGTCTATGGATCCGGTTGGAAGGAACTCTTCTACGGTATCGCGACGGTATATTCGATAAGCCTGCAGCCCCTTTGATCGCGCGCATGACGGCGCTGAGTCAGACGAAAGACGGCGATCTTCTGGTTGCCATGATGGAGCACGGCTCAGTGGCGTACCGCGAGAATAAATTGGAGAAGGTCACTGATACGGGCGGGCTCCCTCGTTCTCCGGTGCTCGCTATCGCGCAGACGCAGGATGGAAGCATCTGGTCGGGAACACGTGGCGCCGGCCTGTTTCGGCAGCGCGATGGCCAAACGTTCCCGGTTTCGGATGGGCTGCGCGATCCCAAGATCAACTGCCTTGTAGCCGATAGCAATGGTGATTTGTGGGCCGGCACGGATAGCGGCATCGTGCGCTGGAACGGCACACAATTGGTTGCGGTTGGGGCGCCGTCCCTCGGAAACCTTCAGGTGCTCGCGCTGGAACGCGACCGGGATGGAAACATCTGGGCTGGCACGGATTCGCGCGGCCTCATACGAATCAATGGCGGCGGCGTTTCCTATCTCGACCCCGGCGAGCAGCCGCGCGAGGCGGTCACCGCGTTGTTTGAAGATCGGGAAGGAAACTTGTGGGTAGGCAGTGCAAACGGAATCGAGCGGCTCCGCGACAGCGCATTTGTGACTTATTCGTCGGCTGAGGGCCTACCGACGGATGGAAGCAATCCAGTGTTCGTAGGGTCTGATGGCCGCATGTGGTTTTCGCCCGTGAATGGAGGCTTGTGGTGGACGAAGGACGGACGCCATGGCGTAGTGTCCGTCGGCGGTCTGGATCGCGACGTTGTCTATTCGATTGCGGGTAGCGACGGCGAGTTGTGGCTCGGGCGCCGCCGTGGGGGATTGACCGTGCTCCGAACAGATGTGGAACCGTTCACTGCGCGAACTTACACCAAGGCAGATGGACTGGCTCAAGACAATATTTTTTCCGTTTATCAGGCCCATGACGGAACCGTCTGGGCTGGAACCCTGACGGGTGGGGTCAGCGAGCTGAGCGGCGAGCGCTTCACCACCTATACAACGGCCAACGGGCTCCTCTCGAATAACGTTGCGTCGATTCTCGAAGGGTCGGATGAAACGATGTGGTTTGGAACCTCGGGCGGTCTGAATGCATTCTCCAAAGGGCGCTGGCAGGGGTTTACACAAAAGAACGGCTTGCCCTCCGATAACATCTATTGTCTTCTCGAAGATTCCACGAGAGTGCTTTGGGTTGGTACAGCGGCGGGCCTTGCCTCTCGCAGCGCGGGACAATTTCAAATTCCTAAAGGCGTCCCAGCGCTGTTACGCGAACCGATTCTTGGCATGGCGGAAGACAAGTTTGGAGACCTCTGGATTGCCACCGCCCAGCACGTTCTTCGCGTAAATCGGGAGAAACTTCAGCGGAACCGACTGGAGGAGGGCGATCTACGGGAGTTTGGGACTGCGGACGGGCTTCGCGGCGTTGAAGGCGTTAGGCGTAATCGGTCGGTGATTGTGGATCCGAAAGGGCAAGTCTGGTTCTCTCTCGACGTGGGGATTTCGGTAGTCGATCCTGCGCGGTTGGCGCGCAACACAGTTCCTACAATAGTTCACCCGCAGACGATACTCGCGGATGGCGCCACCGTGCCGATGCTGCAGAAAGCTCGTGTTCCGGCGGGCTCCAAAAGGATTACGTTCGGATACGCGGGCTTGGGCCTTTCGGCCCCGGAGCTGATTCGCTTTCGTTACCGGCTCGATCCTTATGACGCGGGCTGGATCGACGGCGGTCACCTGCGGGACGCAAGTTACACGAATTTGTCGCCCGGAGCGTACCGGTTCCGGGTCGTGGCGAGCAGTCCCGATGGCGCATGGAATAGCAATGAAGGCGTTGTAAACCTGGAAGTGGCGCCTCTCTGGTGGCAAACTTGGGAGTTCCGCGTGGCAATCGGTCTGTCATTCGTGGCCGCCGCCCTCGCGCTCTACCGCCTCCGCCTGCGAGAGATGGCCGCGCGGCTGAATCTCCGATTCGAGGAACGTTTGGCAGAACGGACCCGCATCGCCCAGGAGTTGCATGACACGCTTCTGCAGGGATTTATCAGCGCGTCCATGCAGGTACACGTCGCGGCGGACTGGTTACCCGACGATTCGCAGGCCAAGCCGACGTTAACGAGAGCGATGCAACTGATGCGGCAGGTGATCGATGAGGGCCGGAACGCCGTGCGCGGATTACGCTCCTCAACGAGTCTATCGCTCGATTTGGCGCATGCCTTTTCTCGAGTGCAGAACGAGATTGCTCCCGTGGCAAGAAACGGGCAGCAGGTCGAGTTTCGCGTGATTGTGGATGGTCAGCAGATGCCCTTAAATCCGCTTCTGCGCGACGAGGTTTACCGCATCGGTAGAGAGGCGTTGATTAATGCATTCCGCCATGCGAACGCGAAGAAGATTGAAGTGGAACTGAAATACTCGCGTAGGGAACTGCGCGTCCTGGTGCGCGACAACGGTTGCGGAATCGAGCCTGTAGTTCTGAAATCGGGCAGGGACGGGCATTGGGGTCTCTCGGGAATGCGCGGGCGGGCGGAACAGATCGGCGCGCATCTCCACGTTTATAGCAGCGCCGCGTTGGGGACCGAGATAGATCTATCCGTACCGGGACAAGTTGCGTTTGAGAACCAAACCAGGCGCCGGTTCGGCCGGTTCGGCAAACAGGAGCCGGTACACAAAGGGAAAAGCGAATGAGCGAAATAGCAAAAATCCGCGTACTCAGCGTCGACGATCATCCATTGCTCAGCGAAGGCATCGCAACCATCATCAACAGTCAGCCGGATATGGGTCTGGTATCGCAGGCGTCCAATGGCGCCGAAGCCATTCAGCGTTTCCGGGAACATCGGCCGGATGTCACTTTGATGGACCTCCGCCTCCCGGATTTGAACGGTATTGACGCAATGATTGCCATCCGTAGCGAGTTTCCGGACGCTCGCATTGTGATGTTGACGACGTTCGAGGGTGATGTCGAAATTCAACGTGCGCTCCAGGCGGGCGCCCGCGGCTACCTACTGAAGAACATGCCTCCGAGGGAGATGATCGACGTCATTCGCCAGGTTCACGCCGGAAAGAAGCGCCTGACTCCTGAAGTGGCGGCGCAACTCGCGGAACACATGACCGATGAGGAACTCACGCCTCGGGAAATCGAGGTGCTGAGCAAGGTCGCGGGCGGCAATCGCAATAAGGACATCGCCGATCTGCTCTCCATCTCCGAAGAAACGGTTAAGGTCCACCTCAAACACATCATGGACAAACTCGGCGCTAAGGATCGTACCCAGGCGATCGCCATAGCGGTGCGCCGCGGCATTATGGAGCTTTAATTTCAAGCCCTACCGGAAAGTGGTATTTGACGATCCCCATACCTCGGGATTCGCATTGCAGCCGTTTCAAATTACTCTAGGGACAACGCGCAATACGTTCGCACGGCGCCCAAGGAGACCTTGCTGCAACGTTTATTTTCGGCGTTCCCGGGTGGTTGGCCTGGAATCGCCCTACTTCTCTTACGGGCTGTACTCGCTCTGACGCTCCTGGTACAGAGTGGGTATTATCTGAGCGATCCCGCATCCGCAGGAACGTGGTTCGCGGGTTTGGCGGGATCCATTGCAGGCGCCCTGATTCTAGTTGGATTCCTGACGCCCGTGGCAGGCATCATCGTTGCGTTGTGCGCGATTGCAGACGCATTGTCGCTGATTCCCGTTTCGGCGCGGACGCTTTTCCCGTCACTCGTTCCGGCGATGCTCGCAAGTACGATGCTGTTCGCAGTAATCGTTCTCGGGCCGGGCGCATTTTCCGTCGATGCGCGAGTGTTCGGACGGCGCGAGATTATCATCCCCCCCAGTTCTTCGCATCCCGAATAGCGCGCGGCTGCTGGGCGGGCTCATCCGCCTGTCCACGCGCCAAACCGGCGCTGCGTGATGGCGGCAGGAAAGGGCGCCTGCCCGGCCACCCCGCCGATAATCAGCGGCATATCTCGATGCACTGCGCGAACGATTGCGCTGGCGCACCTGTAGAGCGCGGCGCGGCGTCGGCATTTCGACACTTTCACCGGCTCCGACGCAGGCGAACGCCAAAGAGCTTTGCCTGTCAAGAAGATGCATCTGGCGAAGGACGTGCCATTCAGGTGGAACGATATGTCCAGCGCGAATGCATTAAAACCGGCGGCTCCGGTCACTGCTTGCCTCGCCATTGCCGCCGCACTCACCGCGGCAGGTTGCTCAAATGCGCATTCTGTTGCCGCCTCGCCGCCGCCTCCAAGCGTGCGAATCGCAGAGGTCCAGCAGCGCGACGTGCCTATTTACAAAGAATGGATCGGCACATTGGACGGATTGGTCAACGCCGATATCAAGGCCGAAGTCTCCGGATACCTGACGCAGCAGGCCTACACCGAAGGAACCTTCGTAAAACGCGGGCAGACTCTTTTCCAAATTGACCCCCGGCCCTTCCAGGCGGTGCTGGAGCAAGCGCAGGGGCGGCTAGCGCAGAGTCAAGGCCAGTTGGAGCAAGCGCGCGCGCAGGTAGCGCAGGCGGAAGCGCAGGTTGCGGTCGCGGAAGCGAATCAGCGGCGCACGCAGCTTGACGTCGATCGCTATACGCCACTCGCGCAGCAGCAGGCGATCACGCAGCAGGATCTCGACAACGCTACACAGAACAACATGGCCGCCAAGGCGCAGCGTCAGGCATCGACAGCCGCGGTTGAGACCGCGAGAGCGCAGATCACGTCTTCCACTGCCGCCGTGGAGTCAGCCAAGGCCGACGTCGAAAGCGCGCGAATCAATCTGGGTTTTACGCAGCTCACGTCGCCGATCGATGGCATCCCAGGCATTGCACAGTTGCAGGTTGGAGCTCTGGTCAGCCCGGCGAGCGGCGCCATCACGACCGTCTCAACGGTTGATCCCATTAAGGTTTACTTCACGGCTAGCGAGCAGGAATATCTCGAGTACACGCGCCGGTTTCCTACGGCCGAGAAGCGGCAGGCGAATACCAGCACGCTTGCACTCGAGTTAATACTTGCGGACGGGACCACTTACCCGCATAGAGGTAAGTTCTACTTCGCTGACCGCCAGGTGGACGTCAGGACCGGCGCCATCCGGCTTGCCGGCCTGTTTCCAAACCCCGGCAATAGTTTGCGCCCGGGACAGTACGGCAGGGTGCGAACGTCTACTCAGACGCGGCAGGGCGCTCTGCTGGTTCCACAAAAGGCGATTTCCGATCTGCAGGGTACGCATCAAGTCGCCGTTGTTGGCCCCGGCAACAAAATACAGATTCGCGAGGTTGAGCTTGGGGAAACGGTCGGCGCGGAGTGGATCATTCGTAAAGGCGTCAACCCTGGAGAGCGCGTCGTGATCGAAGGCTTGCAGAAGGTCCGTCAAGGCGTACAGGTCAACCCCACACTGGTCGGGGAGAGGTGACGAGCGATGTCTAAATTCTTCATCAACCGTCCCATCGTGGCAATGGTGATCGCGATCCTCACCGTGATTGTGGGTTTGGTTGTCGTGACAAGTCTGCCGGTGGCTCAATTTCCGCAGATAGCGCCACCCGAGGTTCAGGTCACGGCAACCTATGTTGGCGCTGACGCACAAACGATCGAGCAATCGGTGGCGACGCCGATCGAGCAGCAGATGAGCGGCGTCGACAACATGAACTATATGCAATCGATCAACGCGACAGCCAATGGCCAGATGCGTTTGATCGTCGATTTTGATGTGGCGACTGACCCGAATACCGACCTGATTCTTGCGCAGAGCCGCGAGACGCAGGCGGCGTCCCAGTTACCCGCTGAAGTTACGAACTACGGAGTTACCGTCCAGAAATCAGTGCTCGCGCCACTCATGCTGGTCGCACTCTACTCTCCCAAGGGTACTTACGATGCAAAGTTTTTGGCTAACTACGCCTATATCAATTTGAACGATCCTTTGACTCGCGTGAAAGGCGTTGGCTCGATTCAGATCTTCGGTTCCGGCCAGTATGCGATGCGTCTTTGGGTGAAACCGGATCAACTCGCGAAGCTCAACATCACGGTCCCGGAAATTGTCTCCGCGATTCAGACCCAGAACACCGTCAATCCTGCCGGACAGGTGGGCAGCGAACCGGCCCCGGCCGGCCAGGCATTTA
Source organism: Bryobacteraceae bacterium (assembly GCA_036268375.1). Taxonomy (GTDB): domain Bacteria; phylum Acidobacteriota; class Terriglobia; order Bryobacterales; family Bryobacteraceae; genus PALSA-243. The sequence continues at coordinate 11,669 of DATAUH010000157.1, forward strand.
CTTATTCGGTGCGCGCACAAGGCCGCCTAACTTCGCCCGAGGAGTTCGAAGATATCGTCGTTCGTGAGACTCCCGAAACGGGAATCGTTCGCGTCCGCGATGTAGCCAGAGTGGAGCTCGGATCGCAGGATTACAGCATCACTGGACATTTAAACGGTAAGCCGAGCGCGATTATCGCTATCTATCAATTGCCTGGATCGAACGCCGTAGATACCGCCGCCGGTGTGCAAAAGCTGTTCGAGCAGTCCAAACAGCGCTTTCCGGGTGACATGGACTACACGATACCGGTTGACACCACGCGGGCAGTCAAGCAAGGCATCAAGGAAATTGTCCAGACGCTTGTGATTGCGATTGTGCTGGTGGTTGCCGTGGTCTACCTGTTTCTACAGGGCTGGCGAGCTACCCTGATTCCGCTGCTGGCTGTGCCGGTGTCGCTGATCGGCGCGTTTGTCTTCTTCCCGTTGTTCGGTTTCAGCATCAACACGCTCTCTCTGTTTGGACTTGTTCTGGCCATTGGTCTCGTCGTGGATGACGCAATCGTCGTCGTCGAAGCTGTGGAGCGTCATATCGAGGATGGACTGGCTCCCAAGCAGGCAGCTTTCAAGGCTATGGAAGAAATTTCAGGTCCCGTAATCGGCATCGCGCTTGTGCTTTCGGCGGTGTTCGTGCCGACGGCATTCATTCCGGGGATTACCGGCAGACTCTATCAGCAGTTCGCTGTAACGATCGCGATCTCGGTCATCCTCTCGGCCTTCAACGCGCTGTCGCTCAGTCCTGCATTGGCCGCGCTCCTGCTTAGACCGAAAGTGCGGCGGCGTGGACCCCTGGCGAAGTTCTTCGCCTGGTTCAATAGCGCCTTCACCCGCGCGACCAACGGCTACGTACGCGTCTCCGGCGCACTGCTACATAAGAGTGGATTGGCTCTGGTCTTGCTGATCGCGTTCGGCGCGGTGGGCGTGTGGATCGGAGGCAAACTACCTGGCAGCTTTGTTCCCGACGAAGATCAGGGCTATTTCTACCTCAACGTCCAACTCCCCAATGCCGCCTCGCTGCAAAGGACCGAAGAGGTAATGGCGAAAGTACAGCAGATAGCGTCCCGCATTCCGGGGGTTGAACAGGTAACCACCGTTTCCGGTTTCAGCCTGCTGAGCATTGCGCGAACCAGCTACAGCGGTTTCGGCTTTGTCAGCATGAAGGAATGGGACAGCCGCAAGACCCGTGCCGAGCAATTCCAAGCGATCAAAGCGCGTCTGAATGCCGAATTGAGCAAAATGCCCGAAGCCGTGGCGTTTGGATTCTCTCCCCCGGCAATTCCCGGAGTCGGAACCTCTGGGGGATTCACCTTCATCCTCGAAGACCGGTCCGGCGGAGACGTTCAATTTTTAGCCCGCAATTTGACTCAATTTATGGCAGCGGCGCGCAAGCGGCCGGAGATCGGCAGCCTCAGCACTACATTTTTACCGAGCGTACCCCAGCAGTTTGTCGCGGTCGACCGCGACAAAGTGATCAAACAGGGCGTCGCCATCAACGACGTGTATCGGACAATCCAAGCGTTTATGGGTGGGCTGTTTATTAATTATTTCAATCGTTTTGGACGGCAGTGGCAGGTCTATATAGAAGCGGAAGGCAACTACCGCACGCAATCCGAAAATGTAGGCCAGTTTTACGTGCGAAACGGCGCCGGCGAACCGGTCCCGCTATCCGCCTTGACCCGCTTCGAGTCGCGTGACGGTCCCGAATTCACGCAGCGGTTCAACGAATACCGGTCGGCGCAAATCAACGGCGGCGCGGCCCCCGGTTACAGCAGCAATCAGGCTATGAAAGCTCTCGAAGAGACCTTTGCGCAAACGATGCCGGCCGAGATGGGGTTCGATTACTCGGGAATCTCCTTCCAGGAGAAGCGGGCGCAGGAGGGCGTGTCTTCTGGCGTTATCTTCGGTTTTTCGCTGCTGTTCGTTTTTCTGATTCTTGCCGCGCTTTACGAGAGCTGGACTTTGCCGTTCAGCGTCTTGCTCAGTACGCCGGTCGCGGTCTTCGGCGCCTTTGGAGTGCTGTGGCTGCGGCGGACTGTGTTGGGGTACATCGTGCCGCCCTATATGATCCAGATTGAAAATGACGTGTACTCGCAGATCGGGCTGGTCATGCTGATCGGCTTGGCCGCGAAGAACGCGATCCTGATCGTGGAGTTTGCCAAGGACGAGTTCGAGAAGGGAAGGCCGTTAGCGGAGGCCGCGATGGAAGGTGCGCGGTTGCGTTTGCGCCCGATCCTGATGACATCGCTCGCATTCATTTTCGGATGCGTGCCGCTTTGGACAGCCAGCGGCGCCGGAGCCGTCGCCCGGCAAATTATGGGTACCACCGTAATCGGCGGGATGGCCGCGGCAAGCGGTATCGGTATCTTCCTGGTGCCCGCCATGTTCTATATCGTGGAGAAAGTCTCGGGAGCCGCACGCTCAGCGACGGGCGTGATTCCGCAACAGCCGTTGCCGGGAGAGGGAGACTGATCATGCATCCCCGAATTCTCATCGTTGCGGTATTAGGGCTCACGGCTGGGTGTGCGCTCGGCCCGAATTATAAGCGTCCCATAACGGAAATTCCGTCGGCTTTTCGGGCTCCGGAGCCGCTGCCTCCCGACCAGGCGGCTTCGATCGCCGATCTCAAATGGTTCGAGGTGTTCAAAGACGAGGCGCTGCAACAACTGATTCGCACGGCGCTGCAGCGGAATTTCGATCTGCGCGACGCCTTTACGCGCATCGAGGCGGCGCGGGCGAATTTAGGAATAACGCGTTCGAACCAATACCCGAATTTCGGCGCAACGGCGTCCCTCGAAATCAACCGCCTTTCGCGTGACGGCGCAACACCCTTGCCGATCCAGGTCCTGCCGTCTCAGAATCGCAATTTCGGAGCCGCCAGCCTTGATCTGCTTTCGTTTGAGATCGACATCTGGGGGCGCCTGCGTCGAGCGACCGAAGCGGCGCGTGCGAACCTGCTCGGCGCCGAGGAAACACGACGGGCCGTCGTGACCACGCTGGTGAGCGATGTGGCGACGGAGTATCTAACACTACGGCAGCTCGATTATACGCTTGAGATATCGCGGCGCACTCTTGAGAACCGTGAGCAGTCCCTCACGCTAACCAAGTCGCGCCAGACTGGCGGCGTCTCGACACTACTTGACCTGCGTCAGTCCGAGCAGTTGGTCTTCACGGCGGCGCAAACCATCCCGACCATCCAGCAGCAAATCGAGCAAACGGAGAATCAGATTCAGTTACTGCTTGGCGAAAAACCAGGCACAGTCTCGCGCGGGCGCGAGTTTACCGACCAGAGTTTCCCGCCTGACGTTCCGGCAGGTCTGACGTCGGCCTTGCTGCAACGCCGGCCGGATATTCGTGCGGCCGAGCAGGCGTTGATCGGAGCCAATGCGCAGATCGGCGTGGCACGTGCCGCATATTTCCCGACCCTGACATTGAGCGGACTGTTGGGTGGCGCGAGTACGCAACTGACGGGCCTGTTCAGCGGCCCGAACAGCACCTGGAGTCTCGTGCCGCAGCTTACCCAGCCGATTTTCAATGCTGGACGGATCAAATCCGGCGTCGAACTTTCGCGGGCCGAGCGCGATCATGCCCTGGTGCAATACGAGCGAACAATTCAAACCGCATTCGCCGAGGTTTCTGACGCACTTATCGCACACCAGCGCGTGCGCGAGAGCCGCGAGCAACAAGAGATGCTCGTGCATACGCTGGAAGATCGCCTGCGTCTGGCGTATTTACGGTACCGCGGCGGCGTCGACACGCAACTGAACGCGTTAGATGCGGATCGCGACTTATTCCAGGCGCAGCTCGACTTGGCCCGGATTCGTCTGGACGAGATGTTAGCCGTTGTGCAACTCTATAAGGCGTTAGGCGGCGGGTGGGAATCGTAACGGCCTAATTATGCGGGCCTGTGAACTTATGGCTCCGTATCATTTCGCTTGATAATGAAAACCGTCTTGTCGTCGATCAGGTCGCTTTCGCCACGATCCCGTTCTTGCTCATCTTTTTTAGTGGCGTATTCCAATACTGCGCTACAGATCTCCCTGGCGGAGCGAAAAAAATGAACGCGAATCAGTTCTTCTAATTTACGGCGTTCGTCTTCGTCGCTTCCGTCATACACGCCGTCAGTGTAGAGAAAAAGGATGTCCCCCGGATTGATCAGCGTCTCAGAAACATCCGACCGCCCAGCGCGGCTCTGCCTGACGTGCATAGAGCTATACCGCCGCCGGTCAGGATGATCTTCGGGCACTTCCAAGCCGAGCGGCATGAATCGCACCATTCGTTGGCGGTTAACTTCGGCGAATTCTCGCGAGCGTGACGAGAACAGGAGCGGCGGCGGATGTCCGAAATTGACGAATCGAAAATGGCCGGACGGATTGACTTCGCCATAGAGCATGGTCGCGATCTCACGTGCAATTCCCGGTTCTGTTCTGCCCAGTGCGTTGCGGGCGGTCACCGAGTGCGCCAGGCGAAGGTTGATATTTTCAAACAGCTCCGGCGTCGTCGTTCCGTGATTATCGAGCTCACAAAGCATGAAGGCATGGAATGTGTCGTGTACCGTGGACGCGATCTTTGCCGAAATGACTCCGTGCCCCTGCGCATCCACCAGTAGAACGCCCGCAGTGTTGTATAGCCCGGCCAAGTTCTCGGCAACACGCAGCTTTTCCAGACTTCGAGCTTCCCGGTACGCAGTTTCCAGTTCAACCCGGTAGTCCGGCCGTGACTTCAGCCACGCCAAGTAGTCGTCGACCGAGTTACACTCACGCGCGTCCGGCGGATGCGGCTTTAGAAACTCCTTCGATAGCTTCAAGGCATTCCGGATGCGCGCGTCCAGGTCGTAGCGCTGCTGAAAATTGATGTACTCGTATACATCACCGCCCGCCGTCTGAGCCGGAATCGAGTCGCCAAACATATCGATTCCAGGCAGATGCGGGATCGCGCCTTCCGCGGGCATCAGCCGGTCGCGCAAGTATTCGTCAATACCCAGCTCTGTAAAGGGTCTTGCCATTTTCCTACTTGGATGACGCGAAACTCCGAACCAAGCTTGCGATCTCATCCGCCGCAGTGTCTAGCGCGAAATGACCCGCGTCGAGGACGTGAACTTGAGCGTCCGGCACGTCGGCGCGATAGCGCTCCGGTTCGCCCGCGTCGAAGGACAAGTCATATTTGCCCCAGATCACCAGCAGACGGGGATGCTTCTGGCGCATCCAGGCCTGCCATTTCGGATAGGCATCGACGTTCGTGCGGTAGTCGTAGAACAAATCGCTTTGAATTTGGGCTTGGCCGGGTTGATTGAGAAAAGCAAACTCGTCAGTCCAGAGATCCGGGTCATACCGCTCGACCTTCGGGTCGTTCCCGACATGGCGAATTCGGGTGGTTGCAAGCGAGAGCAGATTGGTGCGAAGCGTGCTTTCGTGCGCCGCGCGGTCAGCCCAGAAGGCGCGCCGCGCCTTCCAATTTTCTCCCAGGCCTTCGTTGTGCGCGACAGCGTCCTGCACGATCAGAGCGTCGATTCGATCGGGATGCGCTAAGGCCATCCGAAAGCCGACCGGGCCACCGTAATCCTGCATGTAAAGCGTGTAGCGCGAGAGTCCCAGGGCTTCCGTGAAGCGATTCATAATCTCGGCGTAGTGATCGAATGTATAGGCAAATCCCTTCGGATCCGGCCAATCGCTGTGTCCAAAACCGGGGTAGTCAGGCGCGACGAGATGAAAGCGATCGGAAAGTCGCGAGAAGAGCGGCTCGAACATGCGTGAGGAAGACGGTAGCCCGTGCAGCAGAAGAAGCACCGGCGCATCCTTCGAGCCTGCCTCCCGGTAGAAAATCGACAGACCATCAACCTTGATCGTTCGATAAAAGGTCGGGTGATCCATTAAAGCTGGCCTTTCTGTGCCGGGAGCCAAGATCTGCGCAAGCATCAACAGCGCGATTTTCATTGATCGCCTCGGCCGGATTTCACATGGTTAAGACGACGCGAAACGTTGCTTTGCCGCTGATCATCCGCTCATAAGCTTCGCCGGCTTTCTCGAGCGGATAAGTCTCAATCATGGCTCGCACGCCGGTGAGTTCGGAGAAACGCAGTGCGTCCTCGGAATCCGTTGGCGTTCCCGATGACCAACCCTGGAGCGCACGGCTGCCGGTGATGAGTTGTGCAGGCGTGACCTCGATTGCATCGAATGTGGCTCCAACAACCATCAGCTTCCCATTTGGCGCCAAACCATCGAAGAGCGCGGACATAGCTTTCGAACTGGGAGCCGTTGCCAGAATCACTTGCGCCCCGCCGAGTTTTTGCAACTCTTCGGCTGCATTGGTGGCGGTGCTATCGATGTAGACGTTCGCGCCCAATTTCTGTGCGAGAGCGGCATTGGCGGAATCGCGTCCGATCGCCGCAACTTTGTAGCCGAACTTAGCGGCATATTGAATCCCAAGATGTCCCAGACCGCCGACGCCCTGCACGGCAACGAGGTCTCCAGGCGCCGCGCCGCTATGCCGCAGCGAGTTGAAGGTCGTCACGCCGGCGCAGAGCAATGGCGCTGCTTCGGCGGATTCCAAACTCTCCGGGATAGCCGCCAGCGCTTCGATCGGCGCCACCATGTATTCCTGATAACCGCCATCGTAGCTGATACCCGGGATTTTCAAATTTCGGCAGTTGCGAAAATCCCCGCGCCTGCAATACAGGCAAGTGCCGTCCTGGCCACCATGCCAGCCAATGCCAACGCGCTGTCCGAGTTTCCATTCCGAAACGCCGGCGCCCACTTCGTCGAGAATGCCCACGACTTCATGTCCGGGAATGCGGGGATACTCGATACCTGGCCATATGCCTTCCTTTGTCATCGCATCGCTGTGGCAAATGCCACAGGCCTGTACCTTGACGCGTACTTGCCTTTGGGCGGGTTTTGGGATCTCACGCGTGACGATCTCGAAATCCCCTCCGGGCTTTGAAATCTGCGCCACCTTCATTGTGCCAGTTGCGGTTTTTGTAGTTGCCATAAGTTAGCTCCGATGCATTCCTGTTGCGGTTTGTTAGTCGACTGAAAGACCAGATGGAAATCTCCGAGACACTGAGCTCGTAAAAGTCATTCGGATATCTCAACAATCGCTTCAAGTTCGACCGGTGTGTTGAGTGGAAGCCTGGCGACGCCGAATACCAGGCGCGCGGGTATCTTGTCTTCCCCGAGAACATCACGGAGCAGTTCAGAAGCCGCATCGGCTACTTTGACAAGATCGGTAGGCTCGCCCGCAGTCGCGATATAGACACCGAGCCGGACCACGCGGGAGACTCTTTCGAGAGATCCGAACTGCGCTTTCACGACAGCGAGCACGTTCAGCGTAGCGGCGCGAGCCGCGCTTCGGACCTGTTCGAGATTCAGCTCGGCGCCCAGGCGGCCCACAAATTTGGCCTCGTGCCCTACTGTCGGGAGCATTCCGCTCAGGAACAGGAGCGTCCCAACTTGGACGGCCGGAACGTAGGGGCCAAACGGCGTAACCGCCGGCGGGAGCTCAATACCCATGTCTGCGAGTCTGTTTTCCACGCTGCTTACCATTTTCCTTTATGCGCACCTGCGTCGAAATCGCCCGATATCCGAGAGCATGCCGATCACTCTTCCGCTCTAGCCGAACGTGAACGAAAAGACCTCTACGCCGGGATCGAGAAATTCAATCTCAAAAGTCTGGTCATTAATCGGGCCCTTTTGCCGGATGAGTTGATACATCCGTGGTTGCCGAACTTCACCGGCGCCGTCGGCGCTGGAATCCGATCCATGATCGTCGCCGGGCGCCGCGCCATTGAGCTTGATCCTGAAGCGAACCGGTGTCGCATTCTTACCCGGACCCAACACGATATGGAGGTCTCGACTATGAAACCGAAGCGCAATTTTCCCGGGCGCCGACGCAAGCATTGCGCTTTCGGCGGAGGCAATCCATAATCCACCGAGTCCCCACTGATTTAATGCGAGCCTCGCTGGCAGTGTATAAATGCGTCTGGAATCTCGCGCCATGCGATCCGGCGACGCGAAGTTTTCTGCGCGAGCGTAGCCCGCGTAGGTCTCGGGCGATCGCACATCTCCGCTTGGGGGAGCCTCGGGTCCATCGGCCGCAATATGCACTAAGCCGGCGTCGATACCGGTGGCTCCGTTCTCTTTTAAAAGTGTTTGGATGACGCGTTCGGATTTCTCATAGTCACCTTCGCCGAAGTGATGATAGCGAATTCGTCCATTTGCGTCGATGAAGTAGTCGGCCGGCCAATATTCGTTCCGAAAGGCGCGCCATATAGAATGGTTGCTGTCGATCGCAATCGGGTACGCGACCTTCAAGTCAAGCACCGCGGTCTTCACATTGGCCGAATCTTCCTCGAAGCCAAACTCCGGGGCGTGGACGCCGAGCACCACAAGGCCGGCATCCTTATATTTCGCCGCCCAGGCTTTCGTGTACGGCAGTTCGCGCAGGCTGTTGATACACGAGTAAGTCCAGAAGTTAACCACCACGACTTTGCCGCGAAGCGATTTACTACTCAAGCGCGCGGAATTGAGCCATGCCACGGCGCCATCCAAATCGGGCATTCGTCCTTCGTCTCGCGTTGTGGATGCAATCCCGAGTGCGCAAGTAAGAGCCGCGGCGGCTATCCAATATGCAACATTCTTCATGCGAAAACCGATTCAGTAGCGGTCGATATGGACTACTGGCTGCATAAAAGCGCGCGGCCCTTCTTGCGGCTCCTTGGGACAATGGGATGCAGATACTCCCCAAGAACTTCTTTCAGTTGGCCTGGTTAGCGGCGTCAGGCATGCCCTGTTTCCGCTACGCGAACGCTCGCTGGGGATGTAGCCACATTGTACGTCACATCGATGTTGCCGCTGGTTGCCAACGAATAGGGGCATGCGTGGCTCGCGGCTTCCACCAGCGACTCCGCTGTTTGCTGGTCAACGCCCGGCAGGTTAACGTTGAGTCGAGCCGCCAGATGGTAAGCGCCGCCATTGAGGCCCAGATCAACCTCAGCGTCGACCGCGATGTCATTCGGCAGTGAGATCTTCTTTTTACCGGCAACGAGTTTGATCGCCGAGAGGAAGCACGCCGACCAGCCGACTGCGAACAATTGTTCCGGGTTTGTGCCGTCGCCGGGGACGCCAGGTAGCGAGAGCGCCACCTGAAGGCGGCCATCATCGGTGCGGGATGCGCCGCCCTCGCGGCCACCGGTCGTATGAGCTTTTGCAGTGTAGAGGACTTTTTCGAGTTTGACCATTTGTAATCTCCTTAAATAACTGAGCAGAGTTTCAGATTTAACATTTTCATGTGCCCGTTACAGGCGGGTTGTGAGGAAGGCGAATGCGCACGTGGCTGCTCGCTGGCTAACAAAATTGCCATGGCGATTCGTACATTAACGGCGCGTCCTTGCATCCTGACTTGAGTATTCTTTCGGCATCGGAGTGTGCAAGCGGTCCGCCAGCGTCACTGAGGGTCGCGCGCCGTTGAGGGGAAAGGATTTGTTCACTTTCCGGTGAATCTGTCATTGTCGAACTGTCGAAGAGTGGTCTTGACGAGGCGATGCGGTGTTCCAGTGTCGCCAGGCCGACTCGTGATTCGCGCGCCATCAGTTTCGGGAGCGATGTTCCGTTTCAGACGGCGATTCGGTCGCTGAAGTGGCCTTCCGGCGATCCAAAGATCGCTTTTTCATGGCAATGATTCGCGGCTAGAATAACGTGAGGGGAAAATTGCCCGGGTCCCGTACGGCATAAAACGATTTTCCCGTTGCTGGCCTGATTCGATGCGGATCTCGCACCTGCGATGCGAGCGAAAGGTTGGACAGAGTGGGGGACCTCAGGGAAACGCACCGGCTCGTCCTTTGCACCGCGTCCAGCTTAGCCGTTTTGGCTTTAGCCGGATTCCTGTTAGGCTCCTGTGGCTCGACGCCCTCACCCGCGATTGAATTCACCGAGATTCCCGAAGCAGGTCCGGGCGGCGCGGCAAAAACGGTGAGAATCGCAGGCCGTGCTATCGGCGCGAAACCGGGTCAACAAATCGTGCTGTTTGCGCGCGACGGAACCTGGTGGGTACAGCCATTTGCGAGCAAGCCGTTCACCGAGATTCAGCGGGACCATTCGTGGGCGAATGTGACGCATGCCGGTACGGATTTCGCGGCATTGCTGGTCGATCGTGGCTATGCGCCGCCGAAAGTTGCCGATGTTCTGCCGGCGCGCGGAGGCCAGGTGATAGCAGTAGCGATGGTGGCTGGAAGGCCTTCCAGCCTGTCGCAGCGCATGACTCCGGGCAAGATGAATTTCAGCGGCTTCGAGTGGGAAGTGTTTCGCGTGCCTAAGGACAGCTTTGGCATCCTTTATCCCAACAGTGCTTCCAATGTTTGGACCGACCAGAAGGGATGGCTTCATCTACGGCTTACGAAAGAGCAGGAAGGTTGGGCGGGCGCGGAGATCAACCTGACCCGAAGCCTCGGCTATGGGACGTACTCTTTCGTGGTTCATGAATTACCCGAACTGGAGCCCGCCACGGTTCTCGGTATGCGTACCTGGGATCCGCTGGATGCCGGGCAATACCATCGCGCGTTCGACATCCTGCTGAGTCAATTTGGCGATCCGGCCACTAAGAACGCCGAGTATGCGATCCTCCCCCTTAACGTCGCAGCGAATGTCCACCGTTTTAGTATTCCGCGAGGTTCATTTATCCACTCGATTCGGTGGGAGCGAGCGCGTCTTTCGTTCCAAACGCAAGAGGCGGGTGGACGAGCGCGCGTAATTGAGGAGCACGTCTTCACCGCGGGAATCCCAACACCCGGCGGCGAAAGAATCCACATCAACCTATTTGCTTATGGCGATTCGAAGGTCCCGCAAAAGAACGGGGTCGAGGTGGTGGTTGAGAAGTTTGTCTATCTCCCGTAGAGCTCCGAGTTTGCGCGGCCTTACCCGATTTCTGGTGGTGGGACTCTTAGCCATTCTTTGGCCAAACACGGCGCGTGCGCTCGATCCGCACCGCACGTTGTCTCAATATGTTGTGGAAAGGTGGGGCGCCGAGCGAGGATTTTCGGGAGGTGTCTACTCGATCGGTCAGGCGGCGGACGGATATCTGATGATCGCGACGCGGAATGGCTTGCTCCGTTTCAACGGTCTTACCTTTGTCCAGATGCACTCCAAAGAATTGGAAGCGTCCTTAAACCGCGTAGTGAGCCTGGTATCCGATGCCCACGGAGCAGTGTGGCTGAAACTGAGTGCTGCCGGCGTAACTCTGCTTCGGTACGGCCAGGGAGCATTTCGAAATTTGATCTCCGATCTTCCCACGCTGGCAGCAGCGGACGCAATCACACGCGGACGGGACGGGACGGCCCTCTGTCTGCTGAATTATGAAGCCTCCTCGGTTGGTGGACGGCGCTCGGCGGACGCGATAGTTTCTTGCGACACAATGACGCATGGCGGTGAACCGGTCAAAGGCTTTCCCCAATCGAACGTGCTGGCATTTGCGCAGACATCGAACGGGGATGTTTGGCTGGGTACTACCGACGAAGGACTATTTCGCATTCATGACGGACAGGCCGAAGCAGTCAATGAGGGCCTGCCCGATCTGAAGGTGAACGCTCTTGCGCCGAGCGCAAATGGCGAGCTATGGGTTGGCACGGATGCCGGGGTAGTGCGTTGGGACGGAGCGAAATTAACACGGGCTGGCGTACCGGACTCGCTGCGTGGCATTCAGGTGCTCGCGATTTTGGCCGACCGGGATTCGAATATTTGGCTGGGGACGAATTCGCGCGGCCTTTTGCGTCTGAATGCTCACGGCGTCTTCGCGCTTGGCGGGTCGGACGCCGGAATGCCGGATACCATCGACGCAATCTTTGAAGACCGCGAGGGAAACGT